>JAEDMP010000013.1 GCA_016302965.1 Bacteroidaceae bacterium | reverse complement strand
GAGTCACAACGGAGTCAGAACGGAGTCAGAACAGAGGCAGAGCCTACGAAGGGCAAACTGGAGAGCACTTGTCGCCGTCATTTAGAGGAACTTTTTGGGAACATTCAGTCCATACATAAAATCTCTGTTACGAAAATCATAAAAAATGTGATTTCATTCCAAAATCATAAAAAAATGATTACCTTTGCAAGCTCATTGTGCGATGATGGATGGAATTGTGATGGGAGATGACGCTCCATATTTGATACAACGATAACCATGGTCGCTGAATGGGACATGATTAACTGCAGAATGAAAACCAATAATAGAAAGATTGTCATAGCTACATTCCTTTTATTGATGCCCTTGACCATGATGGGGGGCAGATGGAATGACAGTTTGGAATATCGGGTAGAGTTTCAGTCGACACTCTCCTCGGGCTATACTCCTTTATGGTTGAACGCCAACCGCCACGGACTGAGTTCTATGGAGGAGGAAAACGGTTATCTGAGAGCATCACTCATCCGTCCCTTGGCACTTGATTCCCTACGCAATTGGGGGGTGGGATATGGGGTGGATGTTGCCCTTACCCATCATTTCACCAGCGACTGGGTGATGCAACAGTGTTATTTGGAAGGGCGATGGCTCAAGGGGACGCTCACCATCGGCAGCAAGAACTATCCCATGGAACTGAAGAATCAGGAACTCTCAAGCGGTTCACAGACCTTTGGCATCAATGCAAGACCCATCCCCCAAGTGAGACTGGCATTGCCCGACTATTGGACCATCCCCCTGCTGAACGGCTGGATGCAGATGAAAGGTTATATGTCATTCGGCTGGATGACCGACAACCAATGGCAACGCGATTTTACCCAGTGTACCACCAAATACACCCAAAACACCCTCTATCATGCCAAGGCCGGCTATCTGCGCATCGGAAAAGCCGGAAAGCCACTCTCTGTAGAACTGGGGTTGGAGATGGCGGTCACCTTTGGTGGCTGCAGCTATAGGCCCGCCAATGACGGCACCATGATCAAGGAAGTGAACGGAAGCGGCCTCGATTCTTACTGGAAGGCGTTCATTCCCGGTGGAAGCGATGTGAACGAGAGGGACTACCGCAATGTGATGGGCAATCAGTTGGGCAGCTGGCTTATGCGCATCAACTATGAATGCTCCTCGTGGGGGCTACATGTCTATGCCGACAAATATTTTGAAGACCATAGCTCGATGTTCATGCTCGATTATGATGGCTATGGCAAGGGCGATGAATGGAATGAGCGTAAGGAAAACCGCTATTTCCTCTATTCCCTTTCCGACATGATGCTCGGGGTGGAACTCAATCTCAAACGTTGCCGTGCTGTGCACAATGTAGTGGTAGAGTATCTGTATACGAAATACCAGAGCGGCCCCATCTATCATGATCATACTCCGTCCATGAGCGACCATATCAGTGGGCGTGACAACTATTACAATCACGGACTCTTCACCGGCTGGCAACATTGGGGGCAGGTGATGGGCAATCCCCTCTACCGTTCGCCCCTCTATAATAAGGATGGCAGGATTGAGGTGCAGAATAACCGCTTTGTGGCCTGGCATTTCGGAGCCAGCGGAGCATTGCTGCCCCATGTGGATTATCGGTTGCTCGCAACGTTCCAGGACGGATTTGGCACTTACTCCAATCCCTATTTATGCCGCCAGTACAACCGCAGCTGGCTGATGGAACTCGCCTGGCGCATTCCCACACGGAAATCGGGAAATTGGCTGCTGAGCGGAGCATACGGCATCGACCGGGGAGGCATACTGGGCAACAATCACGGTTTCCAGTTCACGATTGCCCGCGAAGGCATTCTCAGTCGCCATCGTTCCTCCTCCTCCCGGTAAACCTCCTCCCAACTCTGGGTGGTATTTCCAGGCAAGCTCACCAGATTATTCTTCCAAACAAGCCAATCATTCAGCAATCATGAGTCATTCAACTGCATCTCTTCAATTCATCCATATCCGCAACAGCCGTGTGGGAAAAGTTCTGGCCTTTGCCTGTCTCTTCTTGTTGCCGTTCGTCTCATCCTGTACTATCGAGAACTATGACGATGGTGGGCTCGACGGTTTCTGGCATCTCGAACAGGTTGACACCTTGTCTACCGGTGGTAGCAATGATCTCTCATCGGTGAAACGCTTCTGGGGATTTCAGGGCAAATTGCTCGCCATGTATGATTATCCCGTCGACGGTCCGAATCCTACGACCAATGTCATCAGCCGCTTTAAGCGGGAAGGCGATAAGGTGCGCCTTTATGACTTCTATATGAACGACCGCGAAAACGGAGATGTGATGATTACGGATGTGGATGAACTGTCGCTGTTCGGCATCAGCAAACTCGACGAGCAGTGGGCCATTGTCCGTATTGACCATGGCACCTTGGTGTTGCGTTCTGAGCGTTTTGCGTTGCGATTCCGCAAGTTTTAGCAGGAGTGTAAAGAAAAATGCCCAGTTGGGAAAATTTATTTTTCCAGTTGGGAAAATAAATTTTTCCAGTTGGAAAGTGCCAAAAACGCAGTTATGTCATTTTAGAACTTTTTCCCGCCTACAATGCTGAGGAAAGTATAGGCCAGAATCTTCATGTCGAGCAGCCAGGAACGGTGCTCCAGATAGTAAAGGTCGAGGTCGAGACGACGCAGCATTTTCTCCATCGTATCTGTATATCCATTGTAGAGGGTGGCATAGGAAGTGACACCCGGGCGAATCTGGTAGAGACACTCGTAACGGGGGTCACGCTCCATAATCTGGTTGATGAAATACTGGCGTTCGGGGCGGGGACCCACAAAAGCCATGTCGCCGATGAGCACGTTCCACAACTGGGGAAGCTCATCGAGATGGTGCTCTCTGAGAAATTTGCCCGTTTTGGTCAGACGGTCGTCGTTGTCCTTGTCAAACAAGCGGGGACCATCTTTCTCTGCATCCATCTTCATGCTCCGGAACTTATAGATATAAAAAGGCTTGCCACCCTTTCCTATCCTTTCCTGTTTATAGATGGCCGGTTGGCCATATTCCCGGATGATGGCGAGATAACAAACCAGAAACAGCGGTGAGAAGATGACAAGGCAGAAGGCCGAGATGATGACATCGGCGACCCTTTTCACGCCTTTTTCCCATGCTGACATGCCGTCGTAGATATATGCGGTATTAGCTGTTGTTGTAGAAGCCATGATAATTATCTTTTATCTCTTAAACTCTTTTTCGATAGATTTATTGTATCTTGACGAAGATTTATGAAAGTTGTGACGAAAAACACTTGTAAAATGGAAAAAATATCCTATCTTTGCATGAAAATAATGTATGAATAGCGAAGTGAGAACAGAACAGTCATATATGAAAAAGGTGTTGTTTGGAATCGGCATCCTTCTGCTGAGTCCTGTTTTACTCTTTTTGTTGCTGACCGTATTACTTTATGTCCCTTCTGTCCAGAACTGGATGGTGGGGCAGGTCACTACCCGCCTGTCTGAGGCTACCGGCAAGATGGTGGCCGTTGGTCATGTGTGTCTCTCCTTTCCGCTCGACCTTCAGGTGGAGGGAGCGCTCTTCATGCAACCCCATGACTCGCTGGCCGGACAACAAGACACGGTCGCCCATGTGGGCAGAATGATGGTGGACGTCCCGCTGCGGCCGCTGTTTGACCAGCGGGTGGTGGTGCGCACCCTGGAGATTGACCGGCTGACGTTGAATACGGCTGAGTATGTGGCTGCTGCCCGAATCAAAGGCTATGTTCATCGACTGTCGCTCCGAAGTGACGGTATTGACCTGAAGAGTGAACTTGTGGGACTGCAGCAGGTGACGGTGGATAGTGCCCGTCTGTCAGTGGCACTCTGCGACAGCGTTCCGCCCGACACTTCTTCCACCACTACACAGTGGGTGATTGATGCAGATGTGTTGAGGCTTACGCGCAGTCAGCTGCACCTCTCCATGCCCGGTGACAGTCTGCGTATGCAGATTGGCTTGGCCGACACCCGCATCACAGCCCCACATATCGATTTGGGCCGCTCGCTCTATCAGGTGAGGCAACTGGCACTTACCCGTTGCTATTTCGCTATGGATCAGTGTTCTGTCCCCGCCGTAGAGGGCTTGGATGCTCATCATCTCTCTCTGTCGGATGTGTCGCTCACGCTCGATTCCATCTTTTTGCAGATGGCTCCTGTCGTAGGGCTACCCTCTGCAGATACTGTCACCAGTTCACTGCCCGATTTGCGCCAGATGTTCGGAGGTATGACCATGCGGCTCGTTGTGACCAGCGGCTGTATGAAAGAGAAGAGTGGTCTCACGGTCAGCGACCTTCATGCCCGTATGGCTGTTGACAGTATGGGTATTCATCTGCCTCAGTTGCACCTCGCCACTCCCCATTCCCGGTTGCAAGCCAGTGCTGATATTGCTCTCTCCCTCTTCAATCATTCGGATCCGGGCAGGCTGCATGCAAAGCTTGCCGCCTCATTAGGTAAGGCTGATCTGTCCAGCTGGCTGCAGTTGGTTCCCCCGATAGCTAAAGATGCCTCCATGCACCGCCTGCTGCGGGCTTATCCCAACCAAGACCTGCAATTTGAAGCAGCCTTGGAGGGAAATATGAATAAAATCAAACTCACTGATTTGCTTGTCAGTTTGCCGACAGCCTTCCGCTGTGAAGCGCGGGGTGAAATGGCTTATCCTCTGGATGAACGGAAACTCCAGGCGCAGTTGCGGTTCGGCGTCAAGACCCAGAATCTCCAGTTTGTCACCACTCTGCTACCCAAAGAGTTGGCACGCCAATACCGCATTCCGGCCAACATGCAGTTGCAGGGACGCGTGAGTGGCAGTCGAAACCATTGCCAAACTCAGATGACGCTTCATGAGGGTGGGGGAAAGGTGAGCCTTGACGGCAGTCTGAAGATGCCTGCTATGGCCTATCGTGCCAATCTGGAGGTGAGCCGTCTCAATCTGCATCATTTCATGCCCCACGACTCCCTTTATACCATTGATGCCACTGCCCGTCTGAGTGGTTGCGGCACCAATCCCTATTCACCCCGCACCTCCCTGCAGGCTGATGTGGAACTGAAAACGTTGCGATACGGACATCTCGATCTGGATGGGGTGACAGCCACCGCCTCACTCGACAAGGGAGTAGCCAGGGCTCGTCTTGACAGTCATACCCCCTTGTTGGACGGGCAGGTCGCATTGGATGCCTTGGTCAACCGACGCAAGGTGGCTGCTTCCGTCTCGGCAGATGTAGCCCATGCCAAACTGGACCAGTTGGGCCTGAGCAAGGTGCCGGTGACCATTGCGGTCTGTACCCAACTGGACTTTGCCTCTGACCTGGAGGACTATTATCAGTTGCAGGGGCATGTGTCAGACTTGACCATCCGTGGCGAAAAGCAGACGTGGCGCCCCGCCTCTCTGGTCATTGATGCACTTACCCGTAAAGATACCACTTGGGCTATGGCTGAGAGTGGCGATTTTAGTTTGAGAATGCATGCGGCCGGAGGTTTCCGCCGTCTGGGAGACCAAGGTCAGGTATTGATGGACGAGGTCATGAATCATATCCGCAAGAAGGTCATCGACAAGGAGAAAATCCAGGCGCTGTTGCCGGAACTAAGCCTTCATCTTGCCAGTGGCCCCAGCAATCCCATTGCCAATTACCTGCGTCTTCAGGGCGTCACATTCAAGGAACTGCAGCTCGATATGGAGACCTCGCCCGATGAAGGGGTCAATGCTGACGGGCATCTCTATTCACTCGTGGCAGACAGCACACGTATCGATACCGTGCGCTTCCGTCTGGAACCCCGGGGGGACGAACTGGTCTATCGGGCTGTGGTGGCCAACAACAAGAAGAACCCTCAGTTTGTGTTTACCGCTCTGCTGGAAGGAACCCTCTTGGCCCGTGGTCTGCAGGCCGATATGACCTATCTTGATGCTGACAGTAAGGTGGGGGCACGCTTCGGAGCCCGTGCCGAGATGCTGGACAGCGGACTGCAGGTGCATCTGCAACCCTACCGGCCTATCCTCGGCTACAAGGCTTTCAATCTGAATGAAGACAACTATATCTTCATGGGCGCAGACCGGAAGATACAGGTCAACCTGCGTCTCATAGCCGATGACGGCACCGGTGTGATGGCCTATAGCGAAGACCAAGACCCGCAGATGCTGCAGGATATCACCGTCAGTCTCAATAAGTTTGACCTGGAGAAGATAACTTCAGTCATTCCCTACGCACCACGCATGAGCGGACTGCTCAATGGCGACTTCCACTTGCTCCTCGACCGACAGGAGCGGCTTTCGATGTTGTCCGACCTCAATGTGCAGAAGATGACCTATGAGCAATGTCCAATGGGTAATCTCGGTTCGGAGTTTGTCTATCTGCAGCGTGAAGACAGCACCCATTTCGTAGAGGCCCGCATCCTGCAGAATGATAATCAGATAGGCATTCTCAAGGGTTCCTATCGTGCTGAAGGAGAAGGTTGGCTTGATGCTGTCTTCTCTATGGAGCAGCTGCCGCTGGAGCTCGTCAATGGTTTTGTGCCCGACCAGCTCATCGGATTGGAGGGAACCGCAGAGGGTCAAGTGGATGTAAAGGGACCTCTCTCCCGACCCCAGATTAACGGTGAAGTGTTCCTGCAGTCGAGTTATCTCGTCAGTGTGCCCTACGGCGTGCGCTTGCGTTTCGACGATGACCCCGTGAGAGTGGTCAACAGCAAGCTCCTGTTGGAAAATTTCACGATGTATGCCTACAACGACAATCCGCTGACCATCTATGGCGAGATAGATTTCTCCAATCTCGAGCGGATGACCATCGACATGAAGATGAGAGCGCAAAACTTCCAGATTATCAAGGCCAAAAAGAGCCGCAAGTCACTGACCTACGGCAAGGCCTTTGTCAACTTCGGAGGGACGATGAGTGGGCCGGTTGACCGGATGAAGATGAGGGGACAGCTGGAGGTGCTGGGCAATACTGACGTGACCTATATCCTCAAAGACTCTCCCCTCAGCACCGACGATCAACTGAAGGAGCTTGTCACCTTTACCGACTTCCGTGATACGACAGCCGTCAAGACCACGCCGCCGCCAGTGGCAGGTCTCGATATGCTCCTGCTGATGAACGTGGAGCAGGGAGCCCGTGTGGTTTGTGCCCTGAATGCCGACGAGTCCAACTATGTCAATCTGGAAGGTGGTGGTGAGTTGCGCATGTCCTATAACACCACCGATAACTTGCAGCTATTCGGACGATACACCCTCAACCGGGGAGAAATGAAATATGAGTTGCCTGTCATCCCCCTCAAGACATTCACCATCAAGGAGGGAAGCTACATTGAATTTACGGGTGATATCATGAATCCGCGTCTCAATCTGGCTGCTACCGAACAGGTGAAGGCACTTGTGGGAGCCGAGACGACAGGTAGCCGCAGTGTAGACTTCGAGTGTGGTGTAAAGGTGACCCAGACGCTCAACAATATGGGACTGGAATTTACCCTTGACGCTCCTGATGATATGACCATCAAGAACGAACTGGCGGCCATGGGTGTGGAACAACGCGGAAAACTTGCTGTGACCATGCTCACTACGGGCATGTATCTCGCCGACGGGAATACCAGTGGGTTCTCCATGAACAGCGCACTCAACTCTTTCTTGCAGAGTGAGATAAACAATATCACCAAGAGTGCGATGAGAACAGTAGACCTCAGTCTGGGTCTCGACCAAACGGCCGATGCGACAGGCAATACCCATACCGACTATTCCTTCAAGTTTGCCAAGCGCTTCTGGAATAACCGCTTCAATTTTGTGGTGGGCGGAAAACTCTCTTCTGGCAGCAGCTCTGCCACTACAGCCAATCAGGATGAAAGTTTCATCGACAATGTGTCGCTCGAATACCGTCTTGATAAAACGGCCATGAAGTATGTGCGACTTTTCTATAACAAGGAAGCGTTCGATCTGCTTGAAGGACGCGTGGCAGAATATGGCGTGGGTTTTGTTTGGCGCAAGAAACTGGAATCAATCAACGAACTGTTTGCTCCCAAGACCTATGGCATTCCGCAGCTTTTAGGAAAGTTTTTGCCTATCGGTGAAAAGAAAGACAGTTTGCAGACAGATAGTCTGCAGAGAGAGCCATAATGGAGTGTAAGAATGAGAAATAAAAAAGAGAAATGAACAAACATACCTGCTTCGGACTGCTGATTGTGGCACTGACTTTGGCATCCTGTTCGCTCACCAGTCATCTGCCTGAGGGTGAGACCCTATATACTGGTCTCAAGGGGATTGTATACAATGATTCGGCTGCCAATGATGCCCTCTCTCAAAAACATTTTGCCACGATACAAGAGGAGATGGAGGCTGCGCTGGCATGTGCTCCTAATGGAGCCATCCTTGGCAGTTCCTCACTGCGCAATCCCCTGCAAATCAAATTGAGAATCTATAATCATTATGCCAATTCCACCTCCAAGTTCGGCAAATGGATGATGAATCATTTCGGTCAGGAACCTGTGATCATGACCCATGTCAACCCGGAAATGCGTGCTTTGGTGGCACGTAACCTGTTGCGATCCAATGGCTATTTTGATGCCAAGGTAGACTATCATATCCTCCCCCAGAAGAACCCCAAAAAGGAGAAACTCGCCTACCGGGTGACCACCAACCATCTCTATACGTTTGACACCATCCGTTATGAGGGCTTCGCGCCCGAGATAGACAGTCTCATACGCCATTCGCTTCCGGAGAGTGGACTGCGTAAGGGTGAACCCTTCACGGTGGCCAAGCTCGACGCAGAAAGAAACCGCATCAACAACGTGCTTCGTAACAATGGCTACTATTATTATCGGGCTGCCTATTCCACGCTCCTTGCCGACTCTGTGTCGCATCCTGGCAGTGTGGAGGTGTGCCTGAAGCAGGTGGATGATATGCCGGATATGGCCAGCCGGAAGTGGTATATCGGCAAACGTAGGATGCTCTTCCGACGCAATGTCATGGAGCAGATTACAGACTCTTTTGTGCGCAGAAACCTTACCGTCTGTTTTGCCGGCAACAAGAGTCCTATCCGTGCAAAGGCTTTGCTGCGTGACCTGCAGTTGCGCAGGGGGGACCTCTTCTCGCAGAGCAAATACGTGCAGACACTCAACAATATCAACAGTATGGGGCTTTTCACCCTTTCGGACATCTCATTTGCACCGCGCAACAACAATCCCGATTGCGATACGTTGGATATGACTATCAATTGTATTTTTGACAAGCCATATGATGTAGCTTTCGAAACCAACTTTGTCACCAAAAGTAATGATAGGATGGGCCCGGGACTCTCGCTCTCGCTCACCAAACGGAATGCCTTCAGAGGGGGTGAGAAACTGACCGTGAGTCTCAAAGGTAGTTATGAATGGCAAACAGGACGAAGGGTAGCAGGCAATAGCTCGGCCATCAACTCCTATGAGTATGGGTCGGAGGTGAGTATTGAGTATCCGCGCATTGAGGCTCCTTTCCAATGGTATAGCCGGCATCGTTTCTACCGGCCACCCTCTACACTGTTCAGCCTCTCCTACAATGTTCTCAACCGGGCGTCCTTCTTCAAGATGCTCACGGTGACCGGAGCCATGACCTATAAGTTCCAGGCAACTGCCAATTCGAAACACGAATTGAGTCCGCTGCTGCTCGATTTCAACTATATGCAGCGCACCACGCAGCGTTTCGACTCCATCATAAACGCCAATCCGGCCATCTATATCTCCATGCGCAACCAGTTTATCCCCAAGGTGAAATACACCTATTTATATACCAGCCCATCGGGTCAGCGTAACCCCATCTCATGGGACTTTTCTGTGACGGAGGCGGGCAATGTGATGGCCTTGGGTTATCGCATTGCCGGACGCAAGTTCAGCGAAAAGGAGAAAGACCTCTTTGGCAATCCCTTTGCCCAGTTCCTGAAAGTGCACACCACGCTCCGCAAGAATTGGCAGACAGGCCACAAGTCACAAGTGGTTGGACGTGTGGCTGCTGGAGTCATCTGGAGTTATGGCAACTCTGAGCGTGCTCCTTATACAGAGCAGTTCTATGTGGGTGGTGCCAACAGCATCCGTGCCTTTGCCGTCAGAAGTATCGGACCGGGTAAGTATACCGCCCCCAATACGGGCTATGCCTATCTCGACCAGACGGGTGACGTGAAACTGGAAATGAATCTTGAATACCGGTTCAATATCTTTGGCAGTCTTTACGGAGCCACCTTCCTTGATGTGGGTAATGTATGGCTGCTCAAACCGGATGCCAACCGTCCCGGAGCCACTTTCAAACCGGGTAAATTCCTGGAGGAGTTGGCCACGGGAACCGGTTTGGGTATACGTTATGACCTTGACTTCTTTGTTTTGCGACTCGACCTGGGTGTGGCCCTGCACGTACCATACGAGACGGGCAAGAGCAGCTACTATAACATTCCGAAATTCAGGGATGGTTTGGGCCTCCATTTTGCCATAGGTTATCCTTTCTGAGATGAATTTCATGGATTTGGTATAATTATTGTCAAAAAATAGCTCAGTTTCAGAATTATTCTGTAATTTTGCAAACAAGAAGATAAATACTAACGATAATTACTCATTAATACATCAATATTTAATATCAACACTATGAAACCAACTTTGTTGCTACTGGCTGCAGGTATGGGCAGCCGTTATGGAGGTCTGAAACAGCTTGACGGACTCGGCCCCAATGGCGAGACCATCATGGACTATTCTATCTATGATGCCATCAAGGCCGGATTTGGCAAAATCGTATTTGTCATCCGTAAGGATTTTGAGCAGGATTTCCGTGAAAAGATTCTCTCCAAGTATGAAGGACATGTACCCGCAGAGCTCTGCTTCCAGAGTCTCGATGCGCTGCCCGAGGGCTTCACCTGCCCCGAAGGACGTGTAAAGCCTTGGGGAACCAATCATGCTGTGCTGATGGCCAAGGAGGTCATCAAAGAGCCTTTCTGTGTCATCAACTGCGACGATTTCTATAATCGTGACGCTTTCATGGTGATCGGTAAGTTCCTCTCTGAACTGCCCGAAGGTGCCACCAACAACTATGCGATGGTAGGCTTCCGTGTAGGCAACACGCTCTCTGAGAATGGTACTGTTGCCCGTGGTATTTGTTCCAAGGATGAGCAGGGCAACCTCACCACGGTGGTTGAGCGCACTGAAATCATGCGTGTAGATGGTCCTGTTTGCTACAAAGACGAGCAGGGCGAATGGGTGGCTGTCGAGGACAATACGCCTGTTTCCATGAACATGTGGGGCTTCACTCCCGACTATTTCGAGCATAGTGAGGAATATTTCAAGGGCTTCCTGGCTGACCCGAAGAACATGGAGAACCTGAAGGCCGAATTCTTCATTCCCCTCATGGTGAACAAGCTGATCAACGAACATACAGCCACTGTCAAGGTGCTTGATACCACCAGCAAGTGGTTTGGTGTTACCTACGCTGCCGACCGCGAGGACACCGTAGCCCGTATCCAGAAGCTCATCGACGAGGGTGTTTATCCCAACAAATTGTTCTAAGCAGTTTCTGGCTCACCCGGTTCAAAGGCGACTTCACCTCTGAACCGGGTGATTTCATTTCAAAGAATCCGCCCCATTACACCAAGCGGGAGCGTCCGGCATCTTGGACGCTCCCGCTTGGTATAATGGGGTTTCGAATGTGCTGTGTCGTTCGGCTTATCTTGTTTTGATGGTTGCGCGGAATCCCTGATTTCCTTCAACGTGAAGAATGAGGATGCCTGAATACTGGGGCATCGGGATGGCGGCTACGCTGCCAGAGAACTGATGGCGCCCCAGGGTGCGGCCAGTGGCATCTGTGAGGATGAGACTGAAGTGGCGGTCGGCGTGGGCAGAGGTGATGGAGAGAATCTTCATGCCTCCGGCTGTTGTGGTCACTTTCAGTTGGCCGGCAGATGCGGAAGGACTGTTGGCGGGTACATTGAGGGCGTCAATAGCGGTGCTTTCGCTCTTCGACTCGTAAGCACCCAGATCAGGAGCCATGCCCTCGTACGAGATGCCTGCCACTTCAATGCCACGATAGATGGTTCCATCGACTTTGGTACCACGGTCAATCAGTTTCGAGCCCTCTTTCAGTCGGGCAAAGGTAGAGTAGGGCAGTGTGCCGTCGGCATTGCGAGGAGCAATCAACTCGGCATGATTCTCCACGTTCAGGAATTCTGAGGGAGCCGCATGGCGGAACTCGCAACTGATGACACTCATGCCCGTCAGGGTCGAGTCTACCTGGAAGCGGCCGTATTGACCGTATTTGCCATCCTCGCCCGGCTTGGGCAGTCCTGTATTCTTGTCGAGTTTGTCGGTGGCAGCATTATCATTAATGGCAATGCAGTTGGTCAGTCTCACTTCATGGCCGCTGCTGATCGACTCATAGATACGATAAGAATAGGCTTTGTCACTGATGCTCTTGAGCGTCATACCCGTGCAGTTGTTCATGATGATATCGCCGGCATTGTGGTTCTGGTCGAAGCCTTTGGCCTTGTTGCATACTGCGAGACAGCGGTTCATGTAGAGGTTCATGGCTCCCTGGTCGCTGCCCATTTTGAATCCGTTTCCGTTGCCGTCGGGAGCGAGGGTGTTTTCATCGAGGAATCCGTTCTTGTAGGTGATACACTCTTCGAGGATAATCGTTTTATTGTCGCCGAATCCACCTTCCTTCTTGAAGAACACATCCCATCCGTCATCAGAGTTGAGCCAGGCGCGGCATCCGTAGAAGTAGTTGCCGTCGCCCACAGACAACTTGGGGGCGAAACCGTCGGCATCACCCTGTCCCTCATCGCAGTTGAGATAGGAGTCGCAGTTGATGATGTAGTTGTTGGATGCCAGATTTTTCAGCTGCAGGCCAGTGTCGCCGTTCTTGTAGAAATTGCACTCTTCAATGATATTATCATGTGCCTGGTCTGTGGCATTGATGACATCGGCAGAGGTGCCACCTGTCGGCTTGTTGCGCTCGATGAGCATACCGTTGTCGCTGGCGTTGGTGATGTCGATACGGTAGAAATGCCAGTAACTGCCACAGAGTCTGATGCCTTGATAGGGGTTGTCCGAATGCTTGTGATAAGGCATGGCCGAGAAATCGAGGATGGCGCGACCGCCCTTGGCAAATACAGCGATATGCTTGTCTTCTGTTCCGCTCTGGTTGATGTTGATGCGGTCATCATAAACGTAGGTGCCTGCCATCATATAGATAGTATCGCCAGCTTGTGCCAGGTCTACCGCCTTCTGCAGTGAATAGAAGGGAGCGGCTTCTGAACCGTCAGCCATGTTGTCGTTTCCTTGTGGAGAGCAATAGATAAGATGACCGTTGAAGTCGGGGATCATCAGTTCGCCGGTCGTCACGCTCTGTTCATCTCCATAGCTGGTGCCAGCTTTGTTGGTAGCAAAGGCGCGGTAATAATAGGTTGTATTGGGCAGCAGTTTCATGATGGCATCAAAGTCGTTGTCGTCGGTGATGCCGTTTGCCAATGCCTTCTGTCCATGCTCAATGGTTGGATGCTGTTCGATGTCGTACACCACACCCACCATCGTCGGCGCAGCTCCACCATTGTCGCTGATAATCCCTCCCGTATAGGCAGCCATGGTGGTATGGTTGCTCGACACTTGGTTCACACGTGCTGTTTTGGTGGACAGCTGGGGAAGGGTTGCATCAAGCGTGTTGAAGCTCTTCACCTCGCCGTAACCAGTTCCTGCACCTGTGATGGCGTATGCGCGATAATAAATGGTGCTTCCGGCTTCCAGTCCGTTGATGGTGATCCAGAAGGGCGAGGTGCTTGCTTTCACGCGATGGTCGATGGAAGAGGGAACCTCGTTTTTCTGGCTCCAGCAGATGCCGTACTCAATCATTTCCTTGTCGCCGGGGTCGCTGATGCTTCCTTCCACTACGGCACTGCTTTTGGTGATGTCAGAAGCACTGCCGGTAGCCATCTGTGCCTTTTGTCCTGCGGCCAGAATGCTCACGCTGATATTGTCTACGTCTGCATCACCGCTTCCCTCATTGGCGAGTTTGATGCGGTTCACCTTCATGCTGTTGATGTCGACGGTGTTGTGGTAGCTGTCTTTGTCGGTGTTCACGTCGGTCAGCTTGTTCCAGGTCTCGCCTCCGTCTTCCGAGGTATAGACGGCAATGGTTCTTCCGCCTCTACCTTCCATGAAGAAGAGTTGTTTGGCACCTCTGTCGAGCACAGGCAGGATGACGGTGCTGCCATTGTTTTTGGTCATGCGCAAGTCACGCTCACCCATGCCCTCGCGGTGGTAGCTGGAGTTGGTGCCCGAAGAAGCATTGATGTAAATCCACTCCCCGTATGGCTCGTTGAAACTCTGCGGTGTAGCTGTTCTGCTGGATGGGTAGATTTTGGAGTTTTCAAAATCATGGGTGAAATAGAGTGGGTCGTCTTGGGCTTGGACAGGGTTGGAACTACAGGTGAAGATGACGACAAGCCCCATGATGAGGGAACACGTCATCTGTTGGCACTCCTTGATGTTGGTCAAGGTTTTCAGTTTGTTTAGGTACATTTTTCTCATTTTTTCAGATTGTTTAGTGATGAGTTTGTTTAGCATGCTGCAAAAATAGTAAATGTTTTTCATCCGACCAAGTTTTGTCGTGATTTTTTGTCCTTATCCCGTTTTTCTTTTGCTATCATCAGATTGTTTTCTTTCTCAACGACATAAAAAACAGGAGCACCATGACTGGCACTCCTGCTTGATATTGTAATGAAAAGATTTTTGCCGGTTATTTGGCGTATGCCACGCTACGTGTCTCACGGATGACTGTGATTTTCACCTGTCCGGGATAGGTCATCTCAGTCTGAATCTTGTTGGCAATCTCGCCGGAGAGTGCCTCGGTAGAGGCATCGTCCATCTTGTCGGCACCCACGATGACACGCAATTCGCGTCCAGCCTGGATAGCGTATGTCTTGGTTACACCCGGATAACTCATGGCGATGGCCTCCAGGTCGTTGAGGCGTTTGATGTAAGCCTCTACAATCTCGCGTCGTGCTCCGGGGCGTGCACCGCTGATGGCATCACAAATCTGAACGATGGGAGCCAGCAGCGTGTTCATCTCACATTCGTCGTGGTGGGCGGCAATGGCATTGCAGATGTCGGGTTTCTCCTTGTATTTCTCCGCAATCTTGGCACCGTAAAGAGCGTGGGGCAGTTCGCTCTCTTCATCGGGCACCTTGCCGATGTCGTGGAGCAGACCGGCACGCTTGGCTTTCTTCGGGTTGAGACCCAGCTCTGAAGCCATGACGGCGCACAGGTTGGCTGTCTCTCGTGCGTGCTGCAAAAGGTTCTGGCCGTAGGATGAGCGGTACTTCATTTTTCCGATGATACGCACCAGTTCAGGGTGCAGACCATGTATACCCAAGTCAATGGCTGTGCGTTTACCTGTTTCAATCACCTCATTTTCCAGTTGCTTCTTCACCTTTTGTACCACCTCCTCAATGCGTGCGGGGTGGATGCGTCCGTCGGTAACAAGCTGGTGGAGAGCCAGACGGCAAATCTCACGGCGGATGGGGTCGAAGGCGCTGATAACGATGGCTTCGGGTGTGTCATCCACAACGATTTCCACTCCGGTAGCGGCTTCCAAGGCACGTATGTTGCGGCCTTCACGTCCGATGATGCGTCCCTTCACCTCATCATTGTCGATGTGGAACACACTGACACTGTTTTCAATAGCCGTTTCAGTGGCAACACGCTGGATGGTCTGGATGACAATCTTGCGAGCCTGTGCATTGGCGTTGAGTTTGGCCTCGTCCATGATTTCATTGATGTAGCTTTGGGCATCCGTCTTGGCCTCGTCCTTGAGGGATTCAACGAGACGCTGTTTGGCTTCATCGGCACTGAGTCCGGAGAGTTCTTCCAGTTTCTCACGCTCCTTGAGCTGCATCTTCTCCAGTTCCTCATGCTTGAGCGCAATCATTTTTTTCTCGTTGTCGATGCGCACCTGTTGGTTGTCGAGCTCGTTTTTGCGTCTGCCCAGTTCCTCTTGGCGCTGGTTGAGTGAGATTTCGCGCTGCTTGAGTTTGTTCTCACTCTGCTGGATGTGCTGGTTTCTTACCTGCACTTCCTTCTCGAGTTCGCTCTTTTTGTTGAGGAATTTCTCCTTTACTTCGAGCAGTTTTTTCTCTTTGATTACTTCGGCCTCCTTTTCGGCTGCTGCAATCATCTCATTATATTTCCCCTTGATAACATAGCGGAAAATGAGGAATCCGCCGGCACCTCCGATAAGGAGTGCAACCACGGCGCAGATGATATATTCCATAGGATTTGATGAATTGTTTAATTAGATATATAAGGATATAAAAATTGTTCTCATTTCGACCGTTTGTCTCCGAGCACTTCATCGATGTCGGCAGTCAGACGGGTGAGAATCTTTTCGAAGGGCTCCACGTCGTTGCGCGAACGCTCTTTCTGGTGTTGCAAGGCGATGTCGATGAGCGTCATCAGCGCTATCACATGGTCGCTCTTGCGTCCCTTATATATCTGGGCATACACGTTGTAGCGGTCGGTGATGAGTTTGGCTGCGGCGCGATAGTATTCCTCTTCGCTCCGTTCCACAGTCACGTCGATATCCTCATCATAAACGTGCAGGCGTATATGTAGTTTCTCGTTTTTCGTCTCTGCCATCGCTATTCAGTTTTCTGTTCGGTCAGTACAGCAATGCATTTGTTAACATCTCGGATCAGCTTGGAGAGTCGCTTCTTGGACATGTCGATGTCCTCGTCGGCAACGGCTACCATTCTGGCAATCTTGAGCGAGTCATACTGCTGGCTTTTATGTTCGAGTCTTTCCTTGAGTTCATTAATTTGCCGCTCGTTTTTGTCGAGTATGGCATACAACTCGTCATTTTCCTTTTTCATTTCCTGAAATCGGAGTAATAACTGTCTGATGCGTGCTTGAAAGTCCAATAGAAGGTGCTCGTTATTGGCCATGATGTATCGCTTTATTTCACAGATTGCAAAGTTAGTTTTATTTGTTTGATTTTTTGCGCGGAGGTGAATATTTTTAAGACTTTTTATTGTTTTCTTAACTTCTTTCGCATAATTTTCGGATGTTGTAGGCAGCATGTAATGTCTTGTCTTGTCAAGATTCACAATCGCCCTATGCGGTTGTCAAGTCGGTCACGTCCGTTGGTTTATTCGCTCTTCTTGGGTTCTTTCTTGGCAAGCATCACTACGGTGTAGACAAAATTGGTAATCCATTTCTGGCTGAATCCAAATCGCTGTGCGTAGGCTCTCACGTTCTGTACGGTCTTGATGACGCCAACATCCGTATAGTCGTTCTTTGTAAAGATGTCGTTCACCGTTTTCTCCGTCATGCTGTAGAGCGCCTTCTTCATGAAGTTAGGCAGGCGGAGCTTGAACTTCATGAGGTTACCCATGAGCATCATCAGGTCTTGGCTGAAGCCTTGGAACTGGATAAAGTAGGGCTGAACATCCTGCATCTTGCGACACTTCTTGCGCACACTTTGGTCAATCTCCTTGAAGAAGTCGTCGTCCATGCCATACATCTCCTTGAGCATCTTCTTGCAGCGTGACCGTTCGCCTACGCCGAGTTTGTTGTTGACAGTAGGAACATGGAGCGTGGTTTTGAACACGCGCAGGTCGGGGAGGGCAGCCAGGCTGGTGATGCCCAAATCGGCGGCGATGGCTGCCTGAAAATACACTCTGATGAGGGTCATGAAGTCCTCCATTCCTCCCACCTTGTTTTCGTCTTCGTTTTTCTTCTTGAACAGCTTAGATATGAAATTCATTTGTTAAAATCTTAGAATATTATTATTTTTGGCTGCAAAGATACGCTTTTTTCCTCATATTCGTGGTGAAAATCTGTATAAATAATTTTAGATAGTCATTTTTTTTCGTAACTTTGCACCCAAAAATAAAAATATTCAGATAAAAATGAAAGGAATAGTATTGGCAGGAGGCAGTGGGACCCGTCTTTATCCCATTACGAAAGGTATCAGCAAACAGCTGATTCCCATCTTTGACAAACCGATGATTTATTATCCGGTTTCAGTATTGATGTTGGCTGGTATCAGAGAGATTCTGATCATCAGCACCCCTGTTGATCTGCCAGGCTTCAAGCGTTTGCTCGGCAGTGGCGAAGACCTTGGGGTCAAGTTTGAATATGCTGAACAGCCCTCGCCCGATGGATTGGCACAGGCATTCATCATCGGAGAGAAATTCATAGGCAACGATTCCGTGTGTCTCGTGCTGGGTGACAATATCTTTTACGGAAGCGGATTCACGGGGCTGTTGCGCCAGAGTGTGGAGAATGCAGAGCAAAAACAACTGGCCACCGTTTTTGGCTATTATGTCAACGACCCCGAACGCTATGGAGTGGCAGAGTTTGACAGCGAGGGCAAATGCCTCAGCATCGAGGAGAAGCCTGAGCATCCCAAGTCCAACTATGCGGTGGTGGGACTCTATTTCTACCCCAACAGTGTGGTGGAGATTGCCAAACACATCAAGCCCAGCAAGCGCGGAGAGTTGGAGATTACCACCGTCAACCAGGAATATCTGGAGCAGGAGAACCTGCGCGTCATACCTCTGCAACGCGGATTTGCCTGGCTGGATACCGGTACGCACGACAGTCTGAGTGAAGCCAGCACCTTTATCGAGGTGATTGAGAAACGGCAAGGACTGAAGGTGGCCTGTCTGGAGGAAATAGCCTACCGTAAAGGTTGGATTACCAAGGAGAAGCTGCATGAGCTGGCCCAGCCGATGCTGAAGAATGGTTATGGACAATACCTGATGAGCATTTAGGCCACTACTCGTTCAACAATCAAGAAAAGGTGTTATCAAGTAAAAAGAAATAGTTTATAAAATTAGGAAAAAAAGATTTTTTGTAGAATGGAAGAAAACAAGAAGAATTTCACGGAAACGGCAGCCCACGTCAATGCCGATGCGGCAGCCGAGGGAGAAAACTCGCTTGACCTGAAGACCATCCTGTCGATGCTGATTCTCAACTGGCAGTGGTTCGCATTGTCAGTGTTTATCATGCTTTGTGGAGCTGTGCTCTATCTCAAATACAGTGACCCTGTCTATCAGGTGTCTACGAAGATGCTCATCAAAGACGAGCAGAACCAGCGTAGAGGAGGTGCCAACCAGATGCTTGCCAACATGCAGGATCTCGGTTTTATCTCCAACAGTGCAGGTATTGACAATGAGGTGGAGATTCTGCAGAGCCGCATCCTCGTGAGAGAAGCGGTCAATGACCTGAAACTCTATGTGGAATACAAGAAAGACGGCAAAATCAAGGATCGTCTCATCTACAAGAGCCAGCGCGTCAATGTGGACCTTGACCCCAACAGTCTGCAGGCCTTGGAAAACTCCAAACTGCCCGCTAAATATAATAAGGTGGTGGTGAAGGTGAAATATGAGGAGGGAACCTACTCAATGGAAGGGCTTTGCTACAACAAGGAAGGCGAGGAAGTGACGTTCAACAGAAAGTTCAATGGCCTGCCCGCCTCATTCAAGACACCGGCTGGAACACTCCATTTCACCTTCAACAGTTATATGGACCAGGAAGAGGATGACGACCGTGCCGTCATTGCTACTATCCTGCCTCCAACCACGGTGGCTGCCATGTATCAGGCCAACCTGTCGGTAGAGCCAACGTCGAAGACCACCTCTATCGCGCTCATTACGCTTAAAGACCAGTCGGCCGCAAGAGGTGAGGACTTCCTCAACCAGCTTGCTGTCTGCTACAACCGTCAGGCCAACGCTGACAAGAATGAGATTGCGCTCAAGACCGAGGAGTTCATCAACAGCCGTATCGAGAAAATCAATGCTGAACTCGGACTCACTGAGGGTGAACTGGAGAACTACAAGAAACGTTATAATGTGACCCAACTCCAGCTGGATGCTACCCAGAACCTGACACAGACCAGCCTTCTCTCGTCGAAGCTCACCGATGCCCAGACGCAGATAGAGTTGCTCGACTATCTGAGAGAGTTTATCGACAATCCTGACAACAAATACCAGATTATCCCTTCCAACGTGGGATTGCAGGACCAGTCGTCGACCGTACTCATCAACCAGTATAACCAGGATGTGCTGGCACGCAACAAGCAGTTGCGCTCTGCTTCTGAGATAGCTCCCCAGGTACAGACCCTTACTGCTACCCTCGATGAACTGCAGCGAAGCATCCGTGTGGCTTTGCTCCAGGCACGCCGTTCGGCCGACATCCAGCGAAAGGGTATTGAGAATGAATATGCCAAATACCGTAACCGTGTAGACAACACTCCCGAACAGGAACGTATTCTGAACCAGATAGGCCGCCAGCAGGAGGTGAAGTCGGGTCTTTACTTGATGCTCTTGCAGAAACGAGAGGAGAACTCCATCTCACTGGCCGCTACAGCCGACAAGGGCAAACTCATCGACGAACCTATCTATCAGGGAAAGGTGAGTCCCAAGAACATGGTCATCATGCTCGTAGCATTGGTGTTGGGCATCGGTCTGCCTCTGCTGATTATCTATCTCATCCAGATGATGCGCTATAAGATTGAGGGTCATGAAGATGTGGTACGTCTCACCACCATCCCCATCGTGGCCGATGTGGCAGTGGCAAGCGAAGCAGCCAAGAGTTCTGCCGGCATCGTGGTGAAGGAAAACCAGAACAGCCAGATGGACGAAATCTTCCGCTCGCTCCGTACCAACGTCCAGTTTATGCTGGAGGAGGGACAGAAGGTGATTCTCTTCACTTCTTCTACTTCGGGTGAGGGTAAGACCTTCAATGCCGCCAACCTTGCGGTCAGCTTTGCCCTGCTGGGTAAGAAGGTGGCGCTGCTCGGTCTGGACATCCGTAAGCCTGCCCTCGGCAAACTCTTCAATGTGGCCGACAAGAGCGGTGGTATGACTCCCCTTATGGCTATGGCCATGGTGGACAAGAAGGCCGTTAAGAGCCAAATCCGTCCCTCCAATGTGAACGACAACCTGGATCTCATCCTCGCCGGACCTATTCCGCCCAACCCCACAGAGTTGCTGGCCAGAAAGAATCTGATCGATATTATTGAGATACTCAAGGAAGACTATGATTATATCATTCTCGATACCGCTCCTGTTGGACTCGTGACCGATACGCTCCAGATAGCCAAACTGGCCGATGTGAGCTGCTTCGTTTGCCGTGCCGACTATACCCCGAAGGCTGCCTTCACGCTTGTCAACAACCTCGCTGCAGAAAAGAAGCTGAAGAACATGTGCATCGTGCTCAATGGTGTGGACATGTCGAAGAAGAAGTATGGCTACTATTACGGCTACGGACGCTACGGCAAGTATGGCCGCTATGGCCGTTACGGCGGTTATGGCAACTACGGCAACTATGGCAGCTACGGCAACTATGCCAACAGCCACTATGGCAAGAAGGACGACAACTCAATCAAGAAATAATCCGAACGACAGCTAACCATGACTATCGCAGTAGATTTTGACGGTACCATTGTCACCCATGAATATCCCGCTATTGGTGTGGAAAGACCTTTTGCAATAGACACCTTGAAGATGCTCATCAGAGATCAGCACAAGCTGATTCTCTGGAGCGTCAGAGAGGGCAAACTCCTTGATGAGGCTGTCGAATGGTGTCGTGAGAGGGGAGTGGAGTTCTATGCTGTCAATCGGGACTATCCGGAGGAGACAACCAAAAACAATCCCCATTTCAGCCGCAAACTGAAGGTGGATCTCTTCATCGACGACCGCAATGTAGGAGGACTGCCCGACTGGGGAACCATCTACCGGATGGTGAGCGAGCGGAAGGGATGGGAAGAGTTGGCAGCAGAAAACAAAGCCGACCAACCCGCCTACGGTGAGCTCGACAAGAAACTCAAGAAGAAGTGGTGGCAGTTCGGATAACTCCGGCCCATTGACAACATCTTCAAGTAACAGCCAGAATCAATCTGAGATGAATAACCGGCGGAAGGTGCTCTGCATCTTTGCCCCAACCAATAAACAAACAAACTGAATTACATTATGCTGAAGAAAATGCTTTTCGCCGTCATGATGATGGCTGCCAGTGTGCAGGCTTTCGCACAATACGGAAGAACCGTTGAGACAACCTATCAGAATCATAGTATCTATTATGGCCTGCGTATGGGTCTGGCTCTTGCCAATGTCAACTCGGATGACGCCAACCTGGATGGCGGTTCCATGCAAGCAGGACTGAACTTGGGTGCCGTTATCGGATTCCAACTCTCCGACCAGGTGCCCGTCTATCTTGAGTCGGGACTCTTCTATACCGAGAAAGGCGGCAAGGGCAACAACCCCAATGGAGGTGCCAAGTTCACCTATTCACTGAACTATTTCGAGATGCCTGTTCTCATCAAGTATCGATACGAACTCGACGATGACCTCTCCATCCAGCCCTTCGCCGGTGGTTACTTGGCCATTGGTGTAGGTGGCAAGATGAAGGATTATGGTGCGCGTGATGTGCAGTCATCCTTCTCTGATGACCGCTTCAAGCGCTTCGATGGCGGTCTGAAGATAGGTTGCGGTATGGAATACCAGCTGATTTACGGTGAACTGGCTTACGACTTCGGTCTGGCCAATATCTGTCACAGTGAATTTGAATCCTCACACACCGGATGTCTCTATCTGAACCTCGGTGTCAACTTCTAAACACATTTCCTATATACCTTATTATATATACAGACAAGACAACAATGGCGACGAAATTTCCCGTACATAACGGACTGAATCTGACACAAGTAAATCAAGATGTGCTCAAGCACTGGGAAGAGCTCGACATCTTCCACAAGAGCATTGACGAAAGGGAAGGATGCCCTCAGTTTATCTTCTTCGAGGGACCTCCTTCGGCCAACGGACATCCCGGAATCCACCATGTGCTTGCCCGCTCCATCAAGGATACTTTCAACCGCTACAAGACGATGAAAGGTTTCCAGGTGCACAGAAAGGCTGGTTGGGACACCCACGGACTCCCTGTGGAACTTGGTGTGGAAAAGGAATTGGGCATCACAAAGGCTGATATCGACAACCACGCTTCCAGCAAGTATATCTCTGTGGAGGACTATAACCACAAATGTCGTGAGAATGTGATGAAGTTTACGGCCGAATGGCGCAAACTGACCGAAGAGATGGGCTATTTCGTTGACCTTGACCATCCCTATATCACTTACGACAACAAATACATCGAGACCCTTTGGTGGCTGCTCAAGCAGCTTTATAATAAGGGACTGCTCTATAAGGGCTATACTATCCAGCCCTATTCGCCCGGAGCCGGAACCGGACTCTCCTCGCACGAACTCAACCAGCCCGGATGTTATCGAGACGTGAAGGACACCACCTGTACCGCCCTCTTCGAGATGGTCAATCCGAAGAGCGAATGGACAGAGTGGGGCAAGGCATATTTCGCAGCCTGGACCACCACACCCTGGACGCTGCCTTCGAATACCGCACTCTGTGTGGGTCCGAAGATTGAGTATGTGGCTGTCCAGACCTACAATCCTTACAACGATGAGAAGATGACCGTCGTGATGGCCTCATCCCGACTGGCCGCCTATCTCAATCCCGCAGGTGCCGAAAAGGCCATGGACGACTATAAGCATGGCGACAAAGTGGTGCCCTACCGCATCATCGCAACCTATCAGGGAACGGATCTTGTGGATTGTGCCTACAAACAGCTCATGCCATGGGTGAAACCCTGCCAGAAGCTGGATGACAATGCCGCTGACTTTGTGAAGGAATATGCCGACTGCAATCCCGACAAGGTGTTTGCCAGCGAAAGTGGCAAGGACCGCTTTGTGGAGATGGAGGAGATGGCCTTCCGTGTGATTCCCGGTGACTATGTGACCACCGAGGATGGTACGGGTATCGTACATATTGCTCCTACCTTCGGTGCCGATGACGCCAAGGTGGCCAAGGATGCCCATATCCCCTCGCTCTTCCTCATCAACAAGAAGGGAGAGACACGACCCATGGTCGACCTTGAAGGCAAGTACTATGTGGAGGCCGAACTCGACAACAACTTCCTCTGCGCCTGCGTCAACCGTGAGGCTTATGCCCATCATGCCGGCGACTATGTGAAGAATGCCTACAAGCCCGAATTCAATATCGACGGCAAATATGACGAGAAGGCGGCTGCCAAGGCCGAAGACCTCAATATCGTCATCTGCATGGAGATGAAACAGGAGGGTACTGCCTGGAAGATAGAGAAGCATGTGCACAACTATCCCCACTGCTGGAGAACCGACAAGCCCGTGCTCTACTATCCCCTCGACTCCTGGTTTATCCGTTCCACTGCCAAGAAGGAGCGCATGTCGGAACTCAACAAGACCATCAATTGGAAGCCCGAGTCAACCGGAACGGGACGCTTCGGCAACTGGCTTGAAAACCTGAACGACTGGAACCTCTCCCGTTCACGCTACTGGGGTACACCGCTGCCCATCTGGCGCAACGAAGAGGGCGAGGAGAAGTGTATCGGTTCGCTTGAGGAACTCTATGCCGAGATGGAGAAAGCCGTTGAGGCTGGCGTCATGGAAGAGAATCCCTTCAAGAAGAACGGCTTTGTACCCGGTGACTATTCGCAGGAGAACTACGACCGCATCGACCTGCACCGCCCTTACGTAGACCATATCGTGCTGGTGAGCGAGAGCGGCAAACCCATGAAGCGTGAGACCGACCTTATCGACGTGTGGTTCGACTCCGGTTCCATGCCCTATGCCCAGATACACTATCCCTTTGAGAACCAGGACAAGATAGACAAAGGACTGGCCTTCCCCGCCGACTTCATCAACGAGGGAGTCGACCAGACCCGCGGTTGGTTCTTCACCCTCCACGCCATCGCTACGATGGTGTTCGACAGCGTGGCCTTCAAGAACGTGATTTCCACCGGTCTCGTGCTCGATGCCAAGGGCAACAAGATGTCGAAGCACGTGGGCAATGTGACCGATCCGTTTGAGATGATGGAGAAGTATGGAGCCGACCCCGTACGTTTCTATATGATGACCAACTCCGAACCTTGGGACAACCTGAAGTTCGACCCCGAGGGAGTCGACGAGGTGCGCCGCAAATTCTTCGGAACGCTTTATAACACCTATTCCTTCTTTGCCCTCTATGCCAATGTCGACGGCTTCGACTACTCGCAGCCAGAGGTGCCCATAGGGCAGCGTCCCGAGGTGGACCGCTGGATTCTCTCCGTGCTCAACACCTTGGTGAAGAAGGTGGATGCAGAGCTGCAGGACTATGATCCCACTCGTGCCGGACGTCTCATTGAGGATTTCGTCAACGACGACCTCAGCAACTGGTATGTCCGACTCAACCGCAAACGTTTCTGGGGCAAGGAACTCAGCACCGACAAGCTCTCGGCCTATCAGACACTTTACACCTGTCTTGAGACGGTTGCCAAACTGCTGGCCCCCTTTGCACCCTTCTATGCCGATCGCCTCTATCTCGATCTCAATGCCGCTACGGGACGTGACCAGGTGGCTTCTGTCCATCTCGCCCATTATCCCGAGGTGGATGAATCGGTCATCGACGCAGAACTTGAGGCACGCATGGGTATCGCCCAGAAGATTACATCCATGGTGCTCGCCTTGCGTCGCAAGGTGAATATCAAGGTGAGACAGCCGCTGCAGACGATGATGGTTCCTGCCATCGACGAAAAGCAGAAACAGTATATCGAGGCTGTGAAAGACCTGGTTCTCAGCGAGGTAAACGTCAAGGAGATGAAATTTATCGAGGGCCAGGGAATCCTGGTGAAGAAGGTGAAGTGCAACTTCCGAACCATGGGCAAGAAGTTTGGAAAGCTCATGAAGGGAGTGGCCCAGCAGATGTCGGAACTCTCACAGGAAGATATCGCGATGCTCGAGCAGCAGGGTTCCATCGACATCAGTGTTGAGGGACAGGCTCTTACCGTCGAGGCTGTTGATGTAGATATCATCAGCGAGGATATTCCCGGCTGGCTTGTCAGCAACGAAGGCAACCTCACGGTCGCACTGGAGGTGGAACTCACCGACGAACTCCGTAACGAGGGTATGGCACGTGAGCTCATTAACCGCATCCAGAATATCAGAAAGGATAGCGGACTGGAGATTACCGACCGTGTGCATGTGACCATCCAACCGGAGCCCGGCATCGAGAAGGCTGTGGCCAGCTTTGGTGACTATATCCAGTCGCAGGTACTCGCCGACAGCATTACGTTGGCAGAGAACGATGGAGAACCGGTAGAACTCGATGAGTTTACCACTCATATCAAGGTGGTGAAGGCGTAATCCTTCACCCCCTTATTCCCTTTTTGATTCTTCTGGTAATCCCATCGTGGACATAACTAATGTAAACATTCATAATCATTAATAATTCTGATAGTATGGCAGAAAAAACACGCTACTCCGATGAAGAACTCCAGGAGTTCAAGGACATCATCAATGAGAAACTGGCATTGGCCAGACGCGACTACGAGCAGATGATGCGTACCCTCATGAATGAGGATGGCAATGATGTGGACGACACGTCACCCACCTACAAGATTCTGGAAGAGGGTAGTTCGGCACAAACAAAGGAAGAACTGACGCAGCTCGCTTGCCGGCAGCAGAAGTTTATCCAAGGCTTGGAGGCTGCTCTTGTGCGTATTGAAAACAAGACTTACGGTATCGACCGCCTTACGGGCAAACTGATACCCAAGGAGAGGCTCCGTGCCGTTCCCCATGCCACCCTCAGTGTGGAGTCGAAACAAAACCGCAAAAAGTAAATGAAGAAACTGAACATCAATTCTCAGGCATGGATGGCCATCGGCATCACGGTGGCCATCCTGCTTATTGACCAAATCCTCAAGATATGGGTGAAAACCCACATGACCCTCCACGAGATGTTGACCATCACCAGCTGGTTCAAAATCTGTTTTGTGGAAAACAACGGAATGGCTTATGGCATGGAATTCGGAAGCAAGCTCCTGCTCTCCCTCTTCCGCATCATTCTCGTTGGCTTTATCGGTGTATTCCTTTTCAGACAGTTTGGCAAGAACAGGTTCAAAAAGGGATTCCTTATCTGCGTAACCATGATATTCGCAGGGGCACTTGGCAACATTATTGACGGCATGTTCTACGGGCTCATCTTCAATGCCTCATCCGCTCATTATGTTTCTTATCTCGTGCCTTTCGGTGAGGGCTATGCGCCCTTCCTCATGGGCAAGGTGGTCGACATGTTCTATTTTCCCCTCATTGTCACTACCTATCCCGATTGGGTGCCCGTTTGGGGCGGCCAACCCTTCGTCTTCTTTAGCCCGGTCTTCAATTTTGCCGACTCCTGCATCTCGGTGGGAGTGGTGCTGTTGCTGCTCTTTTATCGGAAAGAGGTGGGCAAACTGACCTGGGACTCGAGAAATAAAACAGAAAAAGCATGAAAACAAAATACCTCACGTGGCTGATGCTGGCGGTGTGGATGTTCGTGGGCTGCAAGCCCGGCGTCCCTTCCCGTTATCTGCAACCCGACGAGATGGAAGAGATACTCTATGATTTCCATCTCTCGCAGGCTGTAGTGATGATGGAGCATGATGCTCCTGAAAATGCAGAACGCCACTTGGCTTATCAGGCCGTGTTGAAGAAGCATCAGGTCACCCAGGCTGAGTTCGATTCCTCGCTCGTCTACTATTATTCACATGCCTACAGGCTCGACGAGATCTACAAGCGCGTAAGCCAGCGGTTGGAAAACCAGGCGCAGGCATTGGGGGCCGCTGAAAGCGAACTCGGACAATTTGCCCATCTCTCGCTTCATGGCGATACAGCCGATGTGTGGAACCTGAAGACCAGCTGGCTGTTGCTTCCTGCCCCTCCCTATAATCGTATCGACTTCGAATGCAAGGTGGATACGTCTTACCGCAAGGGAGACTCTTTCCAACTGTATTTCCAGACCAACTATCTCTATCAAAGCGGTACCAAGGATGCTACGGCATTCATTGCCGTGGAGTATGACAACGACAGTATCGCCACCTTCCATACCAACATCTACATGTCGGGGCTCAACCAGTTGCGTGTGGCCGACAATCCAAAGAATGGCATCAAGCGTTTGTGGGGATTCTTCTATCTTGACAAGGGCAACGAAAAGAACACCACGTTGAAACTGCTTTTCATTGACCATATCCAGTTGCTCAGATTCCATGCCAAGCCAATAGAGCCTGTCAGGCAAGACTCGGTGACAGCAGGAGGGGGCAGTGGTCAAGCTGATACCACCAAGGCTGCTGTACCTGACTCTGCCAACAGACGGAAAGACAGCGCCGCTGCCCGCTTGCCGGATGCAGCAATAATGCGCTCCCGTGGCCCGGTAAAAGACCGGCAGCGTCCTGAGGGACCCAATCCGTCAGCCCAAATCAAACCCCTCAGTAGAAACCGATGAAACAGAGCTGGATGAAAAGACCTCGCAAACTGGCTGCCCATCTGGTCATCATGCCCGATGGTGCTTGCCACCCCATGTCAGTGGTAGAGATCGCTGATGGGGCTGTGCTGTCTGTACGGCCGCTCCGGGGCGAGGAGCCGTTTACGGAGTGGATGGGAGATGAACTCCGGGTCAGTGATTATCTCGCACCCCCCCGGTCAATACCGCCTTCGACCAATGACAATCAGACAAAGATAAATAACCTATCAAAAAAGAATATACGATGATGTTGAAAGTACGTTTGGCCCTCATGAACTTCTTGGAGTTTGCTGTTTGGGGCGCTTATCTCACCTGTATGGGCATGTATCTTGGACGTATCGGTATGGCCGACCATATCGGCAGTTTCTATGCCATGCAGGGATTTGTTTCCATTTTCATGCCTGCTGTTGTGGGCATTGTGGCCGACCGGTGGATTCCTGCCCAGCGTCTGTTGGGACTCTGTCATCTCGTGGCGGGATTAGCCATGATTGCCGCTGCATTTTATGCCAAGGATGCCGGACAAGCTGCGGATTTCACCACCCTGTTTGCCATCTATTCGGTGAGTGTGGCTTTCTATATGCCGACGATTGCCCTCTCCAATTCCGTAGCCTATAATGCCTTGACAATGGCCAAGATGGATATGGTCAAAGCTTTCCCGCCCATTCGTGTCTTCGGAACGGTTGGTTTTATTTGTACCATGTGGGTGGTCGATTTGTTGGGTTTCCAGACCAACTATAACCAGTTTTTCCTTTCGGGTGGGGTCGGCATCCTGCTTTTTCTGTATACCTTCACCTTGCCTGACTGTCCCGTCAACAAGGGCAAGAGCCAGAGTATGGTCGATGCCTTCGGTCTTCGTGCCTTTGCGCTGTTCAGGCAGAAGAAAATGGCCATTTTCTTTGTCTTCTCAGCTCTCTTGGGTGCCAGTCTGCAGATTACCAATGGTTTTGCCACACCTTACCTGGAGAGCTTTGCCTCCATTCCTGATTATGCAGAGACCTTTGGTGTGCAACACTCCAATATCCTGTATTCGCTCTCACAGATCAGTGAGACGCTTTGCATCCTGCTCATTCCTTTCTTCATGAAGCGTTTCGGCATCAAGTCGGTCATGCTCATTGCCATGTTTGCCTGGGCGCTACGTTTCGAGTTCCTGGCCATCGGCAACCCAGGCACAGGTGTCTGGCTGTTCATCCTCTCCATGATTATCTATGGCGTGGCATTCGACTTCTTCAACATCTCAGGCTCTCTTTTTGTCGACCATGCTACAGAGCCGGCCTTGCGCTCCAGTGCCCAGGGACTGTTCATGATGATGACCAATGGATTGGGTGCCACGGTGGGTTCGTTGGTGGCCCAGGCTGTGGTGACCAGCCGTACCGCCCTTGACGGTTCTGTCGATTGGGCTCCCTGCTGGCATAGTTTCGCTTTGTATGCCTTGGTAGTGGGTGTGCTTTTTGCCCTTGTCTTCCGTTACAAAACGGAGAAGCAGTCCTGACTGCAACGGCCGGCGCATGGCGAAGGAATCAGGAGAACAGAACATTCAAGTTGAACGAACAAGGAAATGAAGATGCAGAAATTCTATTTTACAGGCATTGGAACCGTGGATGCCTTTGACGATGTGAGGGTGGTAATCTTGGCAGATGAGACGAAGACAAAGATGCTCTCTGTCATCATTGATGTGATGGTGGCACGCCAGATACAGATGCACATGAATCCTCAACAGGAGATTTGCAAGCGTATGTTGCCCGAGGTCCTGATCCAGCTGCTCTCTGCCATGGGAAAAACCAGTGATTTGCAGGTAGAGTTGTATGACGAACGTGATGGGGTTTATATGGTGCGCCTTGTACATTCGCGTCTCTTCTTCTCTGCCGACCTGCGTTTTGGTGATGCCATCCTCTTTGCGGTCATTACGGGTTGCCCACTCTATTGTAACGAACAGGTTGTTGCCAGAGTCGGACTACCCTTTGAAATGGGCAGCTGCAGACAGAGCTTTCCTTTGGATACGCTGCCTGTCAAATTGTTACGGCATTCGCTTGAAGAGGCCATCCAGCAAGAAAACTATCGGCTGGCTGCCCAGATCAAGGCCGAGTTGGAGAAGAGAGGAGAAGACCGTTTATCTCAAAATTAGCAAACATGAAAGAAGTCAGATATTTCTATGTGCCTCAGGCTGAGGCGGTGGATGAACTGCCTGCCGAGGAAGCCACCCATGCCATCAGGGTGCTCCGCATGAGTCCCGGCGACACGATGGTGCTGATGGACGGAGAGGGTACATTCTATGATGCAGAGGTGACGCTTGCCGACCATAAGCATTGCCGTTACCGTATCCTGCAGAAGAATCCGCAGCAGAAGACCTGGAACCGTCCGCTCACCTTGGCTATTGCTCCCACCAAGATGATGGAACGTATGGAATGGATGGTGGAGAAGGCAGTGGAGATGGGTATCGATGACATCTCTTTTCTGGAGTGTCACTTTTCTGAACGCAAGGTCATCAAACTCCCACGCATTGCAAAAATCGTGGTTTCGGCCATGAAACAGAGCCGTAAGCCCTGGATGACCCGTTTGCATGAACTCTGCAGCTTCAAGCGCTTTCTGGAGTCTCGTCCATCCGGACATCTGTATATTGCCCATTGTTATGAGGAGGTGCCCCGGGTGTCTCTCTTTTCTGAGCTTCAACGCTTGCCGGCAGGAGAACCTGTGACCGTTATGATAGGACCGGAAGGCGATTTCTCTATCGATGAAGTGAAGGAAGCTGTCAAGTGTGGGTGCGTGTCTGTACATCTTGGTGAATCCCGTCTGCGCACAGAGACTGCTGGTCTTATGGCTGTGAGCATGATGCAGCTTGCCTCCTGTCGGTGATATACATGAATACAAATCCAAGAAGAAATGAATAAACATACATCCCAACTGAATTATACCATCAGAACGACTGGATTCTTGTGGTCCTTGGCCCATGTCAGATTGTGCAAAGGAAGGGTTCTTGCGATATGTCTCATACTGAGTGTTTTGATGCTCTCTTCCCTTACGGCCTTCGCCCAGGAGAAACGTCAGGACCGCACTATCAGTGAGGTTTTTGCAGAGATGCCCGACAGTCTGTTGCCCTATCTCACCCGTAACAACCGGCTGGATATGATCGACTTTGTCGCCTCTCAGATGGAGGCCAAGGTCACCAACCGTTTTGATGCCCCTACCACAATGGTGCAGCTGACAGATGATTTTCTTCAGCTTCAGCTCTCGCCCTCTGTTGTACAGCAGATGAAACTGTTGCCCTATCAGCATCGTCTCGAAGCCGCCGCTTCGCCCTCTGACCGCTTGCCAGCCGCCTCAGATTCCTTGTGTCAAGTTGTCTGTGTGGTGACAACCTATTCAGCTGCTTGTCGCCATCCGCATGCCGACAGCATCAGTTATCAGGTATTGGAGAGCGATATTCGTTTTTTTACTCCTTCGTGGCAACCGATGCCTTGTCTGATGTCCATCGAGATACCCTCTGGACAAATGATGTCTGCCGAGCTGTCCGCTGCTGTTCCCGACATGACCATCGTTTTCCGTTCCATTGAAGATGCTATTCCGGAAGAGACTTCCGAACCGGGTGAACAGAAGCAACCGGATGGCTTTCCGGCTTTGCAATCAAAGACAAACGAAATATTTTTGAAAAAAAATGTCAATTGGAACGGAAAGATGTATAAATAATATTAATACTTTGGAAAAACTCAGCAAATTTGTGAAGATTTTTGTTATCTTTGCTGTGTGTTTTTCATGGTATTAGATTATTAAGGTTTTGTTAAGACTGGTTGTCGCGAGACAATTATTCTTAAAATGTTTACTATGTTTATCATAGTTGATTTAATGAGGGGTGATTATCCATCGTTCCTCAAAAAAAAGGAAGCCTGTGAAGGTTTCCTTTTCCTTTTCCTGTCCTTTTCCTATCCTCTCGCTTCTCTCATGCTATGCTGACCGCATTAAGCGATATGCGTGCGCAGTAAGGTTATTAATCTTTTTGCCGCAAGATTAATAATGTTTGTGCAATAAGGTTATTAATGTTATCGCACATGAAGTCATTTTGCCTGATTATCGAGATTCTTTTCACGCACTCCCGAAGTGGGCTGTGGGGAAAAGAGGTGAATAATCAGTCGGCAACTGAATAGGGCAATCAGTCGTCAACTGAATAGGGTATTCAGTTGAGAACTGAATAGGGCAATCAGTTGAGAACTGAATAGGGTGTTCAGTTGAGAACTGAATAGGGCAATCAGTTGGCAACTGAACTGAGCCCCCGAAAATCTATTGTCTCAGATAGGGATTGCTTCGCATTTCTTCTTGCATGGTGGTGGCTGGTCCGTGTCCTGGCAGGATAGTGGTTTCGGCCGGAAGCAATTGTTTCAACAGCTGCATACTCTCCATGATTTCATCAAATGAACCAAAGTCGAAATCAGTTCTACCGATGCTCATCTTGAACAAGGTGTCACCAGAGAACGCCAGTTTCTCTTCCTCGCAATAGAAGAAGATGGACCCCTTGGAGTGTCCCGGAGTAGGGATGATGCTCAGTTGGTGATGGCCAAACTGGATGGAATCTTGTTGGGAGAGCAAACGTCCCGGAGCAGGAAACTCATAGTCAATCTCTATACCGCAGAGACGGATTGCCTGTTCCTTCAGCCGTTGGTAGAGAATCTCATCCTGAGTGCTCATCTCTGGCTGTAGTCCGTATTGCTCATAGATGGTGTTGTTGCCGAAGTTGTGGTCGATATGTGCGTGTGTGACCAGCAGATGGACAGGTTTCAGCTTTTTCTCTTCGATATAGCGAGTGATGGCCTTTCGTTCCGCCTGATCGTAGGCACCGCAGTCAATGATGACCGCTTCGTTTGTCTCGTCGCTCACCACATAGCAATTCTCTTGAAAAGGATTGCAGACAAATCGTTGTATCTGTAGCATAACAGTCGTCGATGATTAGATAGGTACATATATCAGATATTTCTCTTTAAACCATTCCTCTTCATACATCTGCGTGAGAGGAGTGACCTCTGCGATACGTATAAAGGGCTGGATCTCGCCGTCGATGTTTCCGCCCTTGAGGGTGATAAAACCGTTGGGCAGTGCATTCTGTGATTTCTTGGAGATATTTTTGCGGGCAATCCTGATCAGGTCGGGTAGGGGCATCACAGCCCTGCTTACGACAAAGTCAAAGAGTCCCTTCTCCTGTTCGGCACGCAGATGGGTAGGGTGACAGTTGTCCAGTCCGATAGCTTTTGCCACCTCGCTGGCCACGAGAATCTTTTTGCCCGTTCCGTCGATGAGTTTGAACTCCGTTTCAGGAAAGAGGATAGCAAGCGGAATGCCGGGAAAACCTCCCCCGGTGCCAAAGTCAAGCACCTTGGTTCCCGGGCGGAATCGGATGGCTTTGGCGATGGCCATTGAGTGGAGCACGTGGTGGAGATACAGGTTGTCAATGTCCTTTCTGGATATGACATTGATTTTGCTGTTCCAGTCGGTATACAGCTCCCGGAGAGCAGCCAACTGTCCGAGTTGTTTCTCCGTCAGTTTGGTAAAATATTTCTGGATGGTTTCCATGCTTGTTCAGAGGATGTTATTTTGTTTTCTGGGCATTCTTTTTCAGTTCCTTCTGCGCTTTCTTTTGCTCTTTCAGCGCCTTCTTCTGTCTTTTCTTCTCTCTCTTGGCCTCCTTGGCGGCCAGTTTTTCTTGCCTTTCAGCCGCTTTGATGGCAGCCAACTGTTCTTTCCTGTGGGCTTTGATGAGTTTGGGGTCCTCGTCATCAAAGTTCAGCTCTACCGTCTGGAAAGCGAAATCGGTGGCGGTGAGATACCTCACGTCAAACTTCCCTTTTGATTTCACGGTGTAGAGTTGTTTCATTGTGCTCAGCTTCTTGTCGAGTTTCTTCTTGTCGAGACTGAACATCACGATGCTGGTTCTGTTTTTCTGTCCCTTTTGTTCTGTCAGATACTGGCTCAGCTGTGAAGAGTAATTCTCTCTTCCCAACAGGAACTTGGTTTTTGTGTCATACCACACATCCTTTACTTCCTGGATATCTGTGATATAGACTACAGAATCCTTGAAGGAGGCAGAGAGTCCAAACATATACATCTTCTGTACTGTTTCCTTTTTTGCATGGATGTGTAGTGTGCAGGTGGCCAGTATGAGGCACACGAGCATGAGGGGTAATTTTTTCATTGCGTTAGGGCCTGTTTCTATTTGATTTTTTACCTGTTTCGAAAAGTTGGTAGCGTGAACACTTCCGCTTGGTGTGTTTGCTTTTTCCTGTGGCAGCTATCCCAGATACGCCTTCAGGAATTTGTTGTTGGTTGAGTTGCGCAGCTTTCTGATGGCTTTCTCCTTGATTTGTCTGACCCTTTCTCTGGTGAGTCCATATTTCTCGCCGATTTCCTCGAGTGTCATCTCAGGCTGTCCGATACCGAAGAAAGCCTCAACCACATTCTTCTCCTTGTCTTTCAGCTTGCTCAATACCCGTTTGATTTCCGCTCTCAGCGACTCCATCACCAGTGTCTTGTCAGCCATGGGAGCGTCATCACTGATCATCGTGTCGAGCATGCTGCTGTCCTCTCCGTCATAGATGGGTGCGTCTACGGAGACATGCTTGCTTTGTATTTTGAGTGCATCGTCAATCTTGTCTTCAGGCATGTCGGTACACTCGGAGAGTTCTCCTATGGATGGTTTTCTCTCGTTCTCCTGCTCAAACTTGCTCAGCAGCCTATTGATTTTGTTGACCGAACCCACTTGGTTGAGCGGCAGTCTGACGATACGGCTTTGTTCGGCAATGGCTTGCAGGATGCTCTGTCTGATCCACCAGACAGCGTATGAGATGAACTTGAAGCCACGGGTTTCGTCGAATTTCTCCGCAGCTTTAATCAGTCCCATGTTGCCCTCGTTGATGAGATCCGGCAGGCTGAGCCCTTGGTTTTGGTATTGCTTGGCCACAGAAACGACGAAACGGAGGTTGGCTTTTGTCAGCTTTTCAAGAGCTTTGCGGTCTCCTTTTTTGATTTTCTGTGCCAGTTCAATCTCTTCATCAATCGTCACCATTTCTTCGCGTCCGATTTCTTGCAGGTACTTTTCCAGCGAATCGCTTTCGCGATTGGTGATGGATTTGGTGATTTTCAGTTGTCTCATTGGCGTTAGTCTTATTTAGGTCGTGCAAAGATAATCATTATTTTTGAAATTCAGCAAGAAATAGGTCTTTTTTCTTCCAACAGTTTCTTTTTGCTGATATTCTGTTGCTTTGAGGAGGCATTCTGACAACAGAAGACCACCTGGGACGGGCCTGGTGGTCTTCTGTGAGTCGTATAGATGGGTAAATGCGTATGTAGCCTTTTAGTTTTCTTCGAGCACAACCGTAAACCAGGCTTTCTTGCCGGTGGGGTAGATACCCTTGATGAAAAGCACGGGTTCCTTGCTGGTTGAGGTCTCCTTGACGATGCGCTGCAGGTCGTCGATGGTCTTCACGCTTTCGTTGTTCACGCTGAGGATGATGAATCCCTTGGTCACGCCCTGTTCGCTGAACTTGCCCTTGTTCACCTTCATCACCTCCAGACCGCTGCTGATGCCCAGCTGTTGTTTCTGGCTGTCGGTTACGGGGCGGAAGTTGGCTCCGAGCACGTCGAGGTCCATATTCTTCATCACCTTGGTGCTTCCCTGTTCGTTCTTCAGGGTGACGGTGGCGCTGTGCTTCTTCTTGTCGTGCAGATAGGTCAGTTCAATCTTGTCGCCGGGACGTTTCTTGGCAATGATTTCCTGCAGTTCAGCCATGCGGGTCACCTTCTGTTTGTCGGCAGAGATGATGACGTCGCCCTCCTTGATGCCTGCTTCGGCTGCGGCTCCGTCTTCCACCACTTTGGCCACATAGATACCCTCCATGGTTCCGAGGTCCACCTCTTTGCCCTGGTCTTTCTGGGCATCCACATAGTTCTTCACGTCGCTACCCTGGATGCCAATCATGGCTCTCTGTACGGTACCGTATTGTTTCAGGTCGCTCACCACCTTGTTCATGATGGTGGTGGGGATGGCAAAGCCATAGCCGCTGTACGAACCGGTCTGTGACTTGAGCATGGCATTGATGCCCACCAGTTGGCCGCTGGTATTCACCAGTGCACCGCCGGAGTTGCCCGCATTGATGGCGGCATCGGTCTGGATAAATGATTCCACGCCATTGGCACCCAGCGAGCGGGCCTTGGCACTGACGATACCGGCAGTCACCGTATTGTTGAGTCCGAGCGGGTTGCCCACGGCCAGTACCCATTCGCCCACCTTCAGGTCGTCGCTGTTGGCGATAGAGATGGCAGGCAGGTTCTTGCCGTCAATCTTGATGAGTGCCAGGTCGGTGCTTCGGTCTGTACCGATGATGCGTGCCGAATACTCTTTGTTGTCACTCAGCGTAACGGTCAGCTCATCGGCACCCTCCACCACGTGGTTGTTGGTCACGATATATCCGTCGGCATCAATGATGACACCCGAACCGGTAGCCGTCCGTTTGGGAGTCTGCACCTGCCGCTTCTGTGTACCGCCGTTGCCGTGTCCGAAGAAACCACCGAAGGGGTCGGAGAAGAAGTCGCTGAAGGGGTCGCTCTGCACGTCCACCGTCTTGATCTTGCTGTTCTGCACATACATGATATGCACGACTGAGGGCAGCGCCTTCTCTGCGGCATAGGTCAAGTCGACAGGTTGTCCTACGGGTGCTGCAGTGGCTGCAGGAGTATTGGCAGTGGCAGCACCAGCCTTGTTGAAGGCGGCTACCGAGAAGGCGATTGCGATAAGGCAAAACGCCGGAAGCAGAAAGTTTACAATCTTTTTCATCTTGTTTATTGCTAATTGTTGGTTTATTGCTGTATCTGTTATTTCGATATTTGCATTTATCTTTTGTTTTGTCTCCCTTCATGATTCATGCTGGATGCCGATTTTCATGTCGGGTTTGACGCTGCAAAATTACGCTGAAAAAGTCTGAAAAACGTCAATAGCCACCAATATTTGTCGCAATTTAACAATCGCAATTTTCTCATTAACGGCTTTTAAATGATGCATTCCTGCCGTCTCTTTTTCTATGAATTTGTTAACTTTACAATCGTTAAAAAAATAGGGGGCTCTCTCAGATGGTTGCCAGGCCGCCCTCGCTTGTCTCTTTATAGAGCGACGGGATGTCATGCCCTGTCTGCTTCATCACCTTCACCACTTTGTCGAACGACACCCGGTGGCTTCCGTCGCTGAAGGCGGCATAGAGATTGGCATCCAAGGCGCGTGTAGCGGCAAAGGCGTTGCGCTCGATGCAGGGAATCTGTACCAGTCCGCACATGGGGTCGCACGTCATGCCCAAATGATGTTCCAGTCCCATCTCAGCTGCATATTCAATCTGCGAAGGACTGCCGCCAAACAGTTGGCAGGTGGCAGCAGAGGCCATGGCGCATGCCACCCCCACCTCGCCCTGGCAGCCCACGTCGGCTCCCGAGATTGAGGCGTTCTGCTTCACGATATTGCCCACCAGTCCGGCTGTGGCGATGGCATGCAGGATGCGTTCGTCGCTGAACTCGTGTCCCCTTGATAGATGATAGAGCACTGCAGGCAGCACGCCGCATGACCCACAGGTTGGGGCGGTGACGATGGTTCCTCCCGAGGCATTCTCCTCGCTCACGGCCAGTGCATAGGAATAGACCAGCCCCCGGGTCTGTAGCGACCGCTTATATCCCGATGCCTTTACATGATAGGCTGGAGCCTTGCGCATGAGGTTCAGCGGTCCGGGCAGTCGGCCTTCGGTATTGATGCCCCGTTCCACGGCTTCCTGCATGGCTTTCCACACCTTGGCAAGATAGTCCCAGATGCCTTCGTCTTCGCATAGGTCAACGTATTCCCAGTAGTTGCGCCCGTTGTCATAACACCATTGCATGATTTCGGTCATCGTGTTCATGTCGTATGGCTCTTTCGTATCGAAGGCGTCTCCCTCGGCCTTGCCCTCCGAGAGTGCCCCGCCGCCGATACTGTAGACTGTCCATTCCTCCAGGATGTCTCCCTGGCTGTCTTTGGCCGTGAACTTCATACCGTTGGGGTGGAAGGGCAGGAACTGGGAGGGTCGCCAGTCGATCTCCACTGGAGCCGTCTTTGAGAGTTCCTCGATGATGGCTATATCGGTGGCGTGTCCCTTGCCTGTGGCAGCCAGACTGCCATAGAGTGTCACCTCAAAAGCGGTGGCTTCGGGGTGCCGGCTTCTGAAGAGTTGGGCGGCATGCTGAGGGCCCATCGTGTGACTGCTCGATGGGCCCTTGCCTATTCTGAATAATTCTCTAAGAGATTTCATGCAGAAATAGTATCCTTTTGGTGTTGATAGCGGAAGAATCCGGTTTACTTTTTCTCCTGCTTTTTGCAGCAGGTTCCGGCTTTCTTGTCACATTGTTTCTTGTCACATTGTTTCTTGTCACATTGTTTCTTGTCACACTGCTTCTTGCATTCGGCAGCCATTTTGCAGTCCTTTTTGCAGTCTTTCTTGTCACCCTGCTTCTTGCAGCATTCTTTCTTCTGCTGGCAGCCGGTGGGATTCACTTGTGCGTTGGCAGCCATGCTCATGGTCATGGCGAGGGCCAGGGTCATCATCAGTTTTTTCATGTTTCTTCTTGTTTTTTAGTGGTGAATGATGGATAATTTGGGCAGCCTGGGCTGCTTGTTTGGGTCGGTTCTTGTGTGAACTCGATGCAAATTTACAGTGATAATTCGAGAAAAACCCTATCCAGAGGCATAAAAGATGTGAAAGGATGCGCAGTATTCGGATTATTTTGCCTATTTTTGCATTATCAATGAACATCTTATTCATATGAGCATTGTCCATATCAACAATATCCATATCAATATTATCCATATCAACATTATTCATATTAGCATTATTCATATCAATATAACATTCCCTTTTCAGTCATGAATCAGTTATATCCCCTTTTGTTCGAGCCAAATCTCCATCCAGTGGTGTGGGGTGGCAACCGTTTGCGAATCTATAAAGGAATGTCTCCTTCCGACGAACCTATCGGTGAATCGTGGGAAGTGAGTGCCGTTCCGTCGAGTGTGAGCATCGTCAGCAATGGCTGTCATGCAGGAGAGAGTCTGGTGGATGTGATTGCCCGTGACCCGTACTCAGTCCTGGGCAAATCAGTAGCGGAAGCCTATAACGGTCAGTTGCCTCTGTTGGTGAAGTTCATCGATGCCCGTCGCGACCTGTCCATCCAGGTCCACCCCGATGATGAGATGGCACGGCGGGTTCACGGCAAGTCGGGCAAGACCGAGATGTGGTATGTCATTGATGCCCAGCCCGGCAGTTTCCTCTATGCCGGATTCCGTTCGCACATATCTCCTTATGAGTATCGCAAACGCATCGAGGATGGTACCATCATGGAGGTGCTGGCTCGCCATGAGGTCAAGGCTGGCGATGTGTTCTTCATTCCCGCAGGCAGGGTTCACGCCATTTGTGGTGGCATCCTGCTGGCCGAGGTACAGCAGTCGAGTGATGTGACCTACCGGATATTCGACTACAACCGTCCCGGAATGGATGGCAAACCCCGTGAACTGCATACCGAACTGGCAGCCGAGGCTTTGGATTATGAGGTGCAGGATGAGTACCGCACGGAATATCTCGAAGAGGAGAACCGTGCCAACCGGATGATTGATTCTCCCTTCTTCAGTGTGCGGGTAACCAAGGCGTCGCGTCCTTTCCATCGCGACTTGATCAAATACAACAGTTTTGTCATCAGCATGTGTATTGCCGGCGACTGCAAGGTGAAGATTCGCGCCACGGGCGATGAGATTCTGCTCCGGAAAGGGCACAGCTGTCTGATACCTGCTGCCATTGCCGATTATGATGTGGTGCCGGTGGATGGCGAGACCCAGATTCTCGATGCCTTCATCGATAACAAAGACCGGAGCATCGGTCACCGGGTCACCCGTTTCCTGCATCTCTCCAAGAAATAGTCTTCGCGCCACCTTTCCCCGCCCCATGCTGCTTTGGTGAAGCGATGGGGTCAGTGGGCATCAAAGCGGTATTGCCTGTAGGCGGCGAGCCGCCAGGCTCTGCCACCTATTTCACGGAAATAGACGTAGGCCTGGTATTTGTTTTCCGTCTGGTAATAGTTGCCTTCGTTGTCCTCGTTGCGGGTCTGTCCTTCGCTGTCCGCATACAGATACTGGTAGGAATAGTAGCCTTGTTTCTGCAGCAGGGTGGCGTGGTAACACTGGCTTTCTTCGTCATACTCCATCCGGTAGTTGCTGCGGTCGGCATCCGTTGTCCACCAGCCGTCAATCTGGAGACTGCCTTGTGTGCAGGGAGTGGGGGAGAGGCGTTGGTAGTGAACCCACACATAGTCGCTGGTGATGTCATTCTCGAAGTTGTCGCTGTTTCTCAGATAGAAGGCTCCGTTGGCATCCTCGTCGCTCAGGTAGTTCTTGCGGGGTTCATCCTGGAAAAGATAAGCGTGATAGGCTTCGCCGTCCCACCACATGCGGTCTACTCCCAGCGTGGGGTGGCTCACGGCCAGCACCTCAAATTTGCGGTATTCATTGCCCGCATCAAAGATAAGTGCCCGCTGGTGGTTCCATTCCAGTCCCTTCTGACTGATATAGTTGGGACGTGGATTCACCACCTGGTTGTCCTGCCGATCGTTTTGGGTCACCACCGTATAGATCTGTTCCTCTAAATGGCTTACTTTCTTCTGTCCGTAAGCCAGTTTCATGCTTGCCTGCTGGTGGCTCTTATGGTTGTCGATATCCGTGTTGCTGCTCACTTCCAAGCTCAGTGTCATCGACTCCTCGCTCACCATGAAATCCGCCTCCAATACCTTCTCCATATCGTTGTCTTCGTCATAAACCGTCAGGCGGTAGTTGCCGCTCAGGGTCAGCCGGCACTGCTCGTTGGGAATGTCCAGACGGTAATGGGTATAGAGCACGGTGGTACCCCTTGAGTTCTCGTAGTCTTCGATGGGCAGTCCGTTGAATCCCTGCAGATAGTCGCTCTCGAACAGTCCCGTCGAGGGAGTCCAGTCGGCCTCGCAATGTTCTATCCGGTAGACAAAACGGTGATAGGTGTGCGAGAGTTCGTCGAACGAGAGGTGGAGCACGTCGTCGCTGTGGAGTCGCATGACGGGTGGTGACAGCCAGTCTTGGTTGACAACCGTAACCAGACTCCTCACCTGCGGGGTGTATACCCGGTTGCGGGCCGCTGCCGCCTGTCCGCTACCGAGTGTGAGTAACAGCAGCAGGCAGAGAGCCAAACGAAGCGGCATGGTGAAGGCTTTTGGGAAAAGGACGGGAATGTGGGGATGGGAGGATGGAATCATGTGGACAGCATCGTTAGAAAAAGCCTCCTGCAGGCATCAGATGCGATGCGCGACAGGAGGCCTATGGATGATGAAAGGTAGGATTCCAAGAGGATGGAATCTTCGCCTTTTTTTGATTACTTCTTGTTCAGAGCCATGTCAACGGTCACAGCAACAGCCACGGTAGCACCTACCATGGGGTTGTTACCCATACCGAGGAAGCCCATCATCTCTACGTGAGCAGGCACGGATGAAGAACCAGCGAACTGGGCGTCAGAGTGCATGCGGCCGAGGGTATCGGTCATACCGTAGGAAGCGGGACCTGCAGCCATGTTATCGGGGTGCAGTGTACGGCCTGTACCACCACCGGAAGCTACAGAGAAGTAGGGCTTGCCAGCGAGCACGCGCTCCTTCTTGTAAGTGCCGGCTACGGGGTGCTGGAAGCGGGTGGGGTTGGTAGAGTTACCGGTGATGGAAACGTCTACATCCTCCAGCCAGTTGATGGCTACACCTTCGCGTACGTCATCGGCGCCATAGCAGTTCACCTTGGCACGGGGACCGTCAGAGTAGGCGGTGCGGTTCACTACGTTCACCTTGCCGGTGTAGTAGTCGAACTTGGTCTGTACATAGGTGAAGCCGTTGATACGGCTGATGATCATGGCAGCGTCCTTGCCCAGACCATTGAGGATGCAACGGAGGGGATTTTTGCGCACCTTGTTGGCCATCTCGGCAATCTTGATGGCACCCTCAGCGGCAGCGAATGACTCGTGACCGGCGAGGAAGGCGAAGCACTGTGTCTCCTCGCGGAGCAGACGGGCAGCAAGGTTACCGTGACCGATACCAACCTTACGGTCGTCGGCAACAGAACCGGGGATGCAGAAGCTCTGCAGACCGATACCGATGGCCTCGGCAGCCTCGGCAGCGCTCTTCACACCCTTCTTGATGGCGATGGCGGCACCACAAACGTATGCCCACTTGGCGTTCTCAAAGCAGATACCCTGAGTGTCCTCGCAAA
>JAEDMP010000066.1 GCA_016302965.1 Bacteroidaceae bacterium | reverse complement strand
CATTTGTCCCTTCTGCGTAACAAATAATTATAACAGGAAGATAAAAGGTTTAGTTTAGGTTATAGATATTTAATATGAGAATAAACTAAACCGCACCTTGTCCAATTTAACCGAGCTATCACCTTATTTTCTTTTGGTAGGCAATTGTATCTCTATTTGTAGTTCTATGCGAGTATTTTGTTCTTAAATTCGCTAAAAATATGAATTTGAGAATAAATTTATATAAAAATCATCATTATTTGAGGAAAATATTTGGTTGGGTAAAATAAAAAGGGTATTTTTGTAACAAATTTAGACTGGTATTCATAAAATAAACGAAGATGGCAACAAAAATACAGCAAATATTAGAAGCGGCGCCCAATGAATCGGTCTTATTTGGCTCGTGGCTTTCAAGCCAGGGCCTGGATGCCCGTGGTCAGTATGCTTATATGAAAAGTGGATGGCTTGACCGTATATCGAAAGGGGTTTATAAGATACATGGAACAGACCCGAACTTATTTGCTGCTGTATCGTCATACAACACTCAACTTAGTAAGAGTTGTGTTGTAGGTGCATATACAGCTTTGGAACTCCGCGGATACTCCCATTACCTGTCAATGGGGAAACCTATGGCTTATCTATTTACTGACAAAAGCAATAAGTTGCCTTCATGGTTACTAAAAGAGGAGTGGGATATGACTATAAAATATATGACTACCTCTTTTCTGGGTGATGAGCTGTTGGGGGTAGAAACCATGACTGTCAATCAGCATGATTTGCTTGTTTCATCTCCAGAGCGTGCCATATTGGAGTGTTTGAACTTGCCGGATGCATCATCATCTTTGCTTGACATCTATTATATTATGGAGGGTTTGACAACTCTTCGGCCAAAGATAGTTCAGGCATTGTTGGAGGTATGCACTTCCCAGAAAGTGAAGCGCTTGTTCCTCTATATGGCAGAAAAAGCCGGTCACGCCTGGTTTAAAGCGTTGAAGCTGGAGAGTATAAATCTTGGTACATCCAGGTTTATGATCACGTCAACAGGGAAGTACATCAATAAGTATAATATGACAATTTCAAAAGAACTTGCAGAATATGAATGATATAAGATCAAGTGTTTACGCTCAGAAAGTAGAACTGCTACTCCGTCTTATTCCGATAGTGATGGAAGAGCATGTGTTTGCAATACATGGAGGTACTGCCATCAATCTTTTCTTGAAAGATTTGCCACGTTATTCTGTAGATATTGATTTGACCTATATCCCGTTGGCTGACCGTCAGACAAGTTTGGATGACATCAATTTGCATCTAAAAACCATTGCAGATAAGGCAAAGAAAGCTTTCAAAGGAATGCATATCGTTCCAAACTTCAGTACCTGCAAACTGTTGTGCGAATATCGAGGTAGGCAGGTGAAGATAGAGGTTAACCAGACCAAGAGAGGTATTATAGGTGGTGATGTTCAAACTATACCATTGAGTGATAAAGCACAGGAAGAGTTTTCTCTCTATTGTGAGGCAAGCGTTGTGCCCCTAACTCAATTATATGGTGGCAAGATCGCAGCAGCGTTATCACGTCAGCATCCTCGTGACTTGTTTGATATAAAGTATATGGATGTTCCATTTGGCAAATGCCGTGAGGGACTTATCTTCTGTTTACTTGGTAGCGACAGACCCATCCATGAGTCTTTTGCCCCAAGCATGATTGACCAGCGAGAAGCAATGGAAAACCAGTTTGCAGGTATGACGGATGTTCCTTTTACATACGAAGAGTTTGAAGAAACCCGTGCAAAACTCATTAATGATGTAAAGTTGTTGATGACAGAATCGGATAAGAAGTTCCTGATTAGTTTCGAATCTGGTCAGCCAAAGTGGGATGGATACGAATTTGAGTACTTCAAAAACTATCCATCAGTACAATGGAAACTACTCAATCTGAAGAAACTCGCTAAACAGAATCCGCAGAAGTTGCAAGAGGAAGCGGAGGAATTGGGAATTGTCTTAAACTTTTAATATTTTGAAGTTATGGAAATAGCTAAAGATGAAACATTTAATCAAGAAAGAATTAATATAGAATGCCGTTACGGCGATCACTGTTCATTTTTTGTTGATGCCAACGGGGTACTTCCTGGGGAGTGGGGAGGATATGAAGAACTATATGATTGTGGTCCCAATGGAGAAGCCTTGTATGAAATCTATTATAGCCATTTCAGACGCAGAATACTTATCAATGAATATGGATTCTTCTATAACAAGTTTTCCTGCAAAAAGTATGATGGTGTTATAAAACTACCCAAAGTTAATCTTTATATCTGTGAAAAGAACGGTAGATTTGGACTAATAGATGAGGAAGAGAACGATATGTATGCGAAATATTAAAAAAATCCTAAATATTTGATTTTTTTCCAAATAACATGATGTGGTTGTCATGTTTTTTTATACATTTGCAACGTTTTCGGCCGATGGCGTTTTTTCAGGATATGAAGCGTCGGCTTATGTTTAATTTTTTACCAAACCATAATGAAAATAGATTTTTTTCAAGACCTTAAATCAGGAGATGATAAATCCCTTTTCGAATGTTCGAATGGGTTGATTAAAGTTTTGACCAGCAATAATCTTCTGTTTGCGATCTCCGAAAAAAAGATGAACCTGAAAGACATCGAACGTTTGACATATAGGGTTATGCATATTGTTGCTTCCTTAGGTCTCGATAAGCTGGTTCTCGAGGAAAATGCGCTCATTTATAATTATCAGTACGGCACTTCTGACAACCAATTTTTTCGCAATCACCCTAAGACTCTGAATCATATAGAGGATTCAATAATGCATTTGCAAAGATTACTTGTGCTGATGTCGCCCAAGTTAACGATACACATGAAAAACTATCTTATGAATAGCGGTCAAAAGTTGAATGTACTCCATTATTCCTTACTCACGGTTCCAGAACAACAGACCTTCATGTTTTCGGAAACGATACATGAAAAAGTCCTACAGCTGGACAGTCTGTTTGCGGATTTGTGTCATCTTCTCGATGACTGTTTCCAAATTTGCAAGAAGGAAATTGAAGAAGAAGATATAATTAGAAATAATCCGGAAGAAAGTCTCAAAAGATTCCATCTGCATCTTGATAATGTCGAGGACAAATATAGATTCAACCTGCCCCCGGTTAACGTCGATAATAATCCTGCCTATGATGCATTTGTAAAATGTAAATACGACGAGGCATATTTCGGACAGCATCATTTCCATTTATATAAATTGCAGGATATTGTGAATCTTTTTATCTACATCTTGAATTACCGCCGTCAGAAAAAAGGCTATACCGATTTGGAAACGAAAGTATTCCGCAACGATGTAGCAGCACTCGAAAAATGCCGCTATCTGATAGACCATTTTGACGAGATGATTCCGCAGCTCAACCGGAATAACAAATACATCAAGGGAGTATATATTTACGAGTTCATCGAAAAATACATGATGCACAATGGTCAAGTTTCGTTGACGGAAGTTTACGAATGCTTTAGTGAACGGTATAAGATGATTTCAGGAAAGTATCAATTGGTGGGCTTTTCTCAAATCGATGGATGTAAGAACGCCAAGACAAAAAACAACGGTCAATCAGATGCGCAGGCAGAGAAGGTCAAACGTAAGGTAGACGACCTGCCGTGTTTCATGCAAAACCTTGAAAAGTGGGAAAGGAGCTATCTGGCTGGTCATGGGCATGACATGAAAACTGCTGAAAGCCTGCAATCCCATGATGGTTTTCATGCCACCAACGAACAAGTTCTTCACTATTCTCCTCTTTAGACCATAGCCCTGCGAACAGCTGAATAACCACCTTGTAAAAAAAGAGCGAATACAGAAACAATCCCGCACTTACAATGCGGGATTTTTTTTACTTTTACTACTGGCTAAAAATTGAATTCTTTACCGAAAATTTGATGCTTATTTTTGATTTTCCGACCTTGGATAATCAAATCTTGGCCTCCTGCCAATCAAATTTTGACTGATGATATGCTTATATTTGATTGAAACACCCACTATTTGATACTTATATTTGATGGGTTGGCGACAATAATCAAATATAAGGAAATATCAATAAAAAAGTAGCTTTTACAATCAAATAAAGCAATCAAATAATGATTGTAACGCATTAATTTTCAGATACATGACAAACTTCACGTTCTTGTAAAAATGTTTGGTGGATTGAATGATTCTATTTAATTTTGCAAGCACCAAGAGGGAAGAAATGGCCGAAGGCACGTTGCTGGAAAGCCAGTTCAGATTTTTTCCCGACGGGAGGCATCCGCTTCTGAACGGCGGTAAACATGCCGTTACAAAACTTTTATGGAAAATAAACATTTCCTCAATTGCAGTGCCGATGAGCAGCAGCTCAACCTTCCGGCAAGAATAGGAGAAATCGTGCTCGATTATCTCCTCAGTGATGAACCAGCCGCGAGAGCCATCCGGGCGCACCTCTGTCAGTCTGCCCGGCAGACAGACAGCCACGGGCAGCCACCCGTAGAGCAAGGTGACGACGGCAACAGCCTGCCGCTCACCCGTCTCGACGAGTGGATGGACAACCAGGACGTGATGCGCCTGCTCCACGTCTCTGCCAGGACGTTGCAGACGCTCCGCTCCAACGGAAGCCTGCCTTATGCGAAGATGCGCGGGAAAATCTACTACAAGCAGCACGACGTGCAGCGTCTGATGGAGAACGCCTATCTGATGGGAAAAATCATCAATCGGGAGCCCTATGGAAGCAGCAAACGATAGGATGACTACACGGGGAGCGTGGTGCCAGGCACCATTCTCCTTCTTCAAGGCCCCAGTGAACCAATCGGTGAAGCCGGATTATCAGGCGAACCTCGTGCGCGTGTACAAATATATTCGCTCGTCCGTCAAGGCTGGCCGCGCCACGTGGGAACTGCGCCGCATCAGCGACCGCAAGGAGGCCTCGAAGTTCAAGGCCGAACATCTCGACTTCGTCACCTTCTCTGGTCTTTTCAACTATCGGAACGCGCAAGGGCTCCTCTCCCACTCCGGCCTCCTCTGCCTCGACTTCGACCACCTCGGCCCGGACAAGCAAAGGGCGAAAGAGTTGCTCATCGCCGACCCCTGTTTCGAGACGCAACTGCTCTTCACCTCGCCCTCGGGCGACGGACTGAAATGGGTAGTGACCATCGAGGTGAGCGAGGAGAACCCCCACGAGAAATGGTTCCAGGCCATCGGCAACTACCTGGCCGAGACCTACCGGCTCATCGTTGACCCCAGCGGCAAGGATGTCTGCAGGGCCTGTTTCCTGCCCTTCGACGGCGAGTGTTACTGCCACCCCAGCATCCTGCTTGAACCCCATGTTGCACCTTTCTAATCCTGTATTCAGTATGACAAACAACAAATTTGATATTTCATACTGGGCGAACCGAAACCAGAAGGCACTCACGCCCGACGCCCAGAACGAGAACAACCAACGCCGAAAGGCCAGTCATCAACCCTCAGCATCCTGGACCCAGCGCGACTCCACGTGGCAGGACGTGCAGCTTCTGGTGGAAGAAACGGTCCGCTCGGGCATCGACCTCACTGCCGGCTATCACAACTGGCTCAGCATCGCCTTCGCCCTTGCCTACGAACTCGGCGAGAACGGCCGGGAACTCTTCCACCAGCTGAGCCGCATGAATGCCGACTACAACGAGGCTGAATGTGACCGCAAGTATACCAACTGCCTGCAAAAAGCGGACGGACGCACCCGCATCGGCTCCCTTTTCTACATGGCCGACAAGGCGGGCATCCGGCTCAAACAAGCGGTTCAGCAGAAAGCGGAAAACCCGAATGGCAATCATAGTTTCCCGCAGTTTCCGCAGTCCCCGCAGCTTCCGCAGCCTTGCGCAAAGGAGGAACAAAAGGATGGAAAGGATAGGATAATTACTTTTAATAATGATAATAATATAATGAATATCAATAATATAGATAATAGTAACCATTATCATACCATGAAAGAAGAACCTATTTGTGCAGGGAATTGCGGACTTGCGGAAACTGCGGAAACTGCGGAAATCATCCAACCGGCCCCCACAGCACCCGAGACCCCGCAACAGCCCCTCGGCATATCATCAGCATCTACCTTTGCCGACAAAATCAACAACCCGAACCAGCTCCGTATACTCGCGCGAATCCTGGAAAGCAACCCCAACGCCCAGGATGCCGACAAGATGATTATCGGCTTTCTGACCCTCATCTCGCCCCTCGTGCCGAAAAACATCTACGGCCTGTACGGCGGACTGGTGGTCTATCCCTGCATCTATGCCATCATCTACGGGTCGGCGGCCTCGAAAAAGGGGGAACTGAAAATCCTCACCCACCTGCTCGATGCCTACAGGGCTGAACTCACGGCGGCCTATCACCAGCAAATGGCCGAATACGAGGAGCAGCATACCATCTGGGAGGCCATGGGCGGCAAGGCATCCGAAAGAGCCTCGCGCGGACCGGAACCCAAGGAACCCAAATACACCAATCCGCTGATTGCCGTCGACTCGTCTGTGTCGGCCGTCATGCGGCTGCTGGATGCCAACGGCGGCTGTGGCACCATCTTCGAGACGGAGGCCGATGCGCTCACCCGCATGCTAAAAAACGACGTGTCGGACTATAGCCCGATGCTCCGCAACGCGTTCCATCACGAGCCAGTCACGATGAACCGTGTGACCGACAACCTGCATATCGACATCCAGGAGCCGCGACTCTCCGTGCTCCTCTCGGGTACGCCCGGCCAGCTGCCACGCCTCTTCAACGACTTCGAAAACGGTCTCGGCAGCCGCTTCCTCTTCTACGAACTCACGCAGAAGGCGGAATGGAGAGACCCCTTTGCCTTCGCCCAACCCATCGACTTGATGTACAGGGAGATGGGGAAGGATCTGCTCGAACTCATCCACGAACTCGAACGCCTCGGCGAGCGACGCATCCAGTTCTTGCTGGCCAAGGAGCAGACTGAGCACTTCAACCGTTTCTTCAGCGAGATGCTCCAGGAGCAGAACAGCCTCCTCGGCGACACCATCTCGTCGTTCATCTTCCGCCTCGGACTCTACGGTTTCCGCATCGCCATGGTGCTCTCGCTGCTGCGCCGATATGAGGAGTGGACCCTCGACCGCTCGAAACCGCTCTTCGACCCCAACGAACAGGCTTTCACCTGCCGGGATGACGACTTCCAGACGGCACTCACCATCGTCAACTGTCTCGTGAACCACAGTCTGCGCATCTTCTCCGCCCTCAACCGTGACAACGACAACCCGCTCAATCCCGCCCTCGCCACAATGAGCAGCCAGGAACAACTCATCTACCAGGCGTTGCCCCAGGCTTTCACCACCGAGGAATACAGGCAGACGGCTGTGAAATGCGGTCAGAATCCAAAGTCAGCCGAACGCTATCTGAGCAACTTCACCAACAAGTACAAAGTGGTGCAGCGGGTGAGCAACGGCCACTACCGCAAGGTGGAAAAACAGGCGCAAAACGCAAACTGACGCAAGCCAGCGCAAGAGGAAACGATGGCTTGCAAGGCACGCGATTTCTTCGTACCTTTACATCGTCAAAGTCAAGGAGCCCCCTCGAGCGGGGCTCTCCGACGGCGACAAGCGCTCTCCAGTCCGCCCTTCTCAGGTCCTGCCTCCGTTCTGACTCCGTTCTGACTCCGTTGTGACTCCGTTGTGACTCTTATTTTCAGCGGACGAAATGCCGATAAACACTGGGGTTTCGGCGATTTCAGATAAGAGACCGATAAGAGCCAAGGCCTCGAAGGTGGAGAAAACGCCGCTTTTTTCATCATTTTTTGTTTCACCCCGGGCCCGTGTCTCTATTCAACGGCCCCTTCCCCCCCACCTCCCACGGAGGCCCCCGGGGGAAGAGAGATTTCCAAAGACTATGGCTATTCTGAAAGGTATCGTCAGTCGTTTGACCGGTTCGGCCGGCAACCTCACCTTCCGCCGTCAGGGTGGTGCCACCATCCTCAGCGAGAAAAACACCAACGTGACCAACACCCGCACCGCTGCCCAGCAGAAGCACCGCATGAAGTGGGCCAACGTGATCCAGATGTACAAGGGCATCTCGCCCCTGCTCAACCAGGCCTTCGAGAACAAGCCTGCCCGCGTGAGCGACTACAATATGTTCACCAAGCTCAACCTGCAGCGTGAACCCGTCTATCTGACCAAGGCCGAGGTGACCGCCGGAGCCTGTGTGGTGGCCCCCTATCAGATTACGCTCGGCTCGCTGCCCTCCATCGAGGTGGAGGGGACGGGTGCCGACGGCGTGACCGACATCAGCCTGGGCGACCTCACCATCAGCGGCACCACCACCGTGGCCGAGTTCTCCAATGCCGTGGTGACGAACAACCTGGGCTGGAACTATGGCGACCAGCTCTCCTTCTTCTCCATCCTGCAGCGCATCAACAGCGCCACGATGATGCCCTACGGTGTGTTCACCGCCACCGAGGTGGTGCTCAGCCGCTCCAACAACGCCCTGCTCTGGGACTGTGTCAACCCCGCGGGATTCGCCTCGAAAGGCGGGTTCCTGGCCCACGGCACCGACGAGGGCGACGGAGCCTACTGCTGGGTACACTCGCGCAAGAACAAGAGCAAGACGCTCACCAGCACCCAGGTGCTCGTCTGCAGCAATGCCATCTTCGAGGACTATACCTCGCCCGAAGCCTACGACCGCGCCGTGAACACCTATGGCGGCGAGAGCGACGTCTTCCTCGCGCCCAAGTCGGTCGACACTCCCAGCGCCGGTTCGGGCAATGAGGGCACGGTCACCCCACCCGACCAGGGTGACGATGGCGCCGACGAAGAGCCCACCGTCTGAACAAAAGGAGGTGCAGCATCACCAGCTGCACCTCCTTCTTTTTCCTTATTTCCCTGTCCTTTTTTTCTTTCGGGTCTTGCCGTTTTTGCCGGTCAGCCCGATTTTCTCGGCTTCTGCCTTGGCCACTTCCGCCTTGACGGTTTCGGCCACGGCGGTTGCTATTTTGGCGGCTCCCTTGGCGGTGGGGTGAACCCCGTCGCGTTGCATCTCCTTACTGTCCATGGCCACCACGGGGTTCAGGTCGAGCAGCGTCAGCTTGTTCTTCTCGGCCACCTTGCGGATGGCGGGAATCACCTCGTTGGTAATGACGGAATCGCTGATGAGCCATTTCTCCGACAGTTCCGTCTTGAGACACCTGATGGGCGTGCAGAGGATGATGCGGGGATTGGAGGGCAGCGCCTTGAGCTCATCGATCATCTGCTGGTAATCACGGACGAACTCACCGCTGTAGGGTCCCCAGTTGATGCTCTTGCTGTCGTTGGTACCGAGTTTGATGACCACGACATCGGGAGCGAACTCCTTGGCCTCCTGCCATGCCTTCTCCTTCATATAGGGCTGGTTGCCATGGTTGAGCAGGGTGCGTCCGCTCGCTCCGAAATTCTTCACCTGATAGTCCGTGCCGAGCAGTCGTTGCATTTGTGCCGGATAGCCGTTCACATCGGCCATGTTGATGCCGAAGCCATCGGTGATGCTGTTGCCCACACAAGCCACTTTCACAGCCTTGGCCTTGGGCATGGACAGGCGCTGGAGCCAGGAACTCAGTTCCTGCAGCATCTCATCGTGCCAGGCAAAGGTGGAACGGTAGCCGAAACCGTGGCCACCCGAAGGATAGATGTGCATAGAGACAGGGACACCCGCCTTGGCAAGGGCGAGATAATAGGGCACGGCATTGGTGGCGGGGGGCACGGCCGTATCGTCGGCAGCCAGCAGCAGGATGGCGGGAGGCGTGGCATGGGAGCGCACCTGGGTGTCGTTGCTGAAAGCTTTCACCAGTTGGTTGTCACTGCGCGAGTCGCCCAGGAAGTTCACCACCGAACCCTTATGCGTGAGCCGCTCCTGCATGGAGATGACAGGATAGAAAAGAATCTGGAAGTCGGGACGCGAGGCCAAGGGAGCATGGGTGGCTGTGGTGGAGGCGAGATGGCCTCCGGCCGAGAAGCCCATGATGCCCACATCATGAGGGTTGACACCCCATACCTCAGCCGAGTCGCGCATCATCTTCACGGCGTTCTGGGCATCGCTCATGGGCAGGCTGCGGTCCCCCTTGGGCATGCGGTAGGTCAACACGCCATAGGTAATGCCCTGGCGGTTGAAGTACGCGGCCCAGTCGGTGCCTTCGTTCTGCATCGAGAGGTGGGAGTAGCCGCCTCCGGGACAGTCGACGATGGCCCGTCCGGTGGGTTGCTCGGGATAGAACACTTGCATGGTTGCGGCACCATCCTCCGAGATGGTCACCGTCTGTGTGCGTTTGGTTTGTGCCTGGGCGGCCAGCGTGAGGGCCAGCAGCGACAGGCTTAGCAGTTGTTTTTTCATTGCAGTATGTTTTTGATGTTCATGATTTCACGTAAGTTATTTCCTACAGGATGCTTCATCCTATGCCTTCGCGACTCCTTCCTCCAGGATCTGCCTGATTTCTTCGTCCGTCTTGGTGAGTTTGTCACGGCAGAACTGGATGAGTTGCTGGGCTCTTTTGAGTTGTTCGCTCAACTGGTCTACATCCAATTCATTGTTCTCCATCTGCCTCACAATCTTTTCGAGTTGGCCGATGGCTTCTTCATATTTCATCTGTCTGTTCTGGTTTGTTTCCATGATGCTGTTTATTTTGATATGCTATGATTAATCTGTTGTTTGTTTCCCCTTGCTTTGGGTCACCTTCGAGATGACGGAGCCCTGCTCCAGTCGTGTCTCCATCAGCGTTCCGGGGGCTATCTGCGAGGCATCGCGCACCGCCTTGCCTCCCACGAGTGTGATGCTGTAGCCACGCTTCAGGGGAAGGAGCGGGTCGAGTGACAGGGCTTTCTGTTCGAGCATGTCAAGCCGATGGCGGTTTTGGCTGATGATGGCCGTGAGCTGTAGCGGCAGGCGCTGGGCCAACTGCTCTAACCGGCTCTGACGCTGCATGACACTGCGCTGCAACGACTGGCGTATGCGGCTCTCCATCCGTTGCAGCCGGCTCTCGTGCGTCGACCTGACCAACGAGAACTGGCGGGGCAGGATGTCACTCACCCGCTTAAGCCGCATCTGTTCCACCTGCATCCGGCGGAGGGTGAGCTCGCCGATGCGGTCTTGCAGACTGCGCAGGCGGAGGGCTACCTCGCGCAGATGGTCGATGAGGAAGGCGGCTGCGGCTGTGGGGGTCTTGACCCGCGTATGTGAAATCATGTCGAGCACACACTCGTCGCGCTCGTGACCGATGCCCGTGATGACAGGCAGCGGAAAATTGGCCACGTTCTCGGCCAGTTCCAGCGAGTCGAAACCCGAAAGGTCGCTGGTGGCTCCCCCACCCCGGATGATGACCACACAGTCGAACTCATCCATCCGCTCATGGATGCGGTCGAGGGCGGCAATGATGCTCCCAGCCACCTGTTCTCCCTGCATCACGGAGGTGAAGAGTTGGGTGTGGAAACGGAAATGGTCCTCGTTCTCCTGCAGTTGGGCACAGAAATCGCCGTAGCCCGCCGCCGAGGCACTGGAGATGACCGCTATGCGCTGGGCAAAGAGCGGCAGCCGCAGTTGGCGGTTGAGGTCGAACACGCCTTCGGCTTTGAGTCGGGCGATGATCTCACGCCGTTTGCGGGCCATGTCACCGATGGTATAGGTGGGGTCGATGGCGGTGACAATCCATGAGAACCCGTAGGTCTCATGAAACTGGGGATAGACGCTGAGCAGCAGTTTCATGCCCACCGAGGGCCATTGGTCGGTCACCTTATAGAAATAGGGGGCCATCACCGCCCAGGTCTGGCGCCAGCATTTGGCCGATGCCCGGGCCACGGGGGTATTGTTCCCCGGAGCCTTCTGCACCAGTTCCATGTAGCAGTGGCCCTTCACCTCTCTTATCTCCATCAGTTCGGCCTCCACCCAGTAGTTGCGGTCCAGTTGCCGTTCGATGGTCGCTCTCACCAGACCGTTCAGTTCGGCAAGCGTCAGTATGGGTTCTTTTTCTACCATATTCAGGATGGTTGATGTTATCGTGTTCCTTTCGTTCCGCTCTCCCGTTCGCGTCCGATGCGGTAGGCCTTCTTGAAATCGGGCAGACCATAGCCGAAGATGTTGTCGGGGTGCTGGCAGTTGGAGCCGGTCTGGCGGATGAGGTCCATCAGTTCGACGGCCGTGAACGAGGGCAGCGCCTGCCACAGACAAGCCATGAGTCCGCAGATGATGGGGGTGGCAAACGAGGTGCCCATATCCTCGATGAGTGTTCCCCTGCCCGACAGGAGATGGGTGGGACTGCCGATGGCCATCAGGTCGGGCTTGACACGTCCGTCCTGGGTGGGTCCCACACTGCTGAAGGGGGCATTGTCGAGGGTGGAGGTCACGGCTCCCACGGTGAGTATGTCTTCGGCATCAGCCGGAAAGGACAGTTTCTTCCAGGGTCCCATGCCGTTGTTGCCGGCACTGTTGACGAGGATGATGCCCTTGCGGGCGAGCATCGAGGCGGTGTGGGAGATAAAGGTGGAGTGTCCGTCCATCTGATGATATTGGTGGTCGCCCAGATGCCGGTCAAACTCCGTGTAGCCGAGGCTGCTGTTGATGAGGTCGGCTCCCACCGAGTCGGCAAACTCGGCGGCCATCGCCCAGTAGTCTTCCTCAACGGGCTGCTCCGACTGCTGGTCCTCGCAGCGCAACAGCCAGTAGGTGGCTCCGGGTGCCGTTCCCACAAACACGTGGGGCGCGTTCGAGGCCATGACCGAATAGACCTTGGTGCCATGGTCGGTCTCGCTGAAGATGCTGCGTGAGGGGGGATAGACAAAATCGTGGCTTCCTGCCAGCCGGGTCTTGGCAAAGGCGGGGATGCAGTCGGCATTCTCAAAGCCTCCGTCGAGCACGGCGATGGTCATGCCCTGGCCCACATAGCCCATGTCGTGCAGTTCCTTGCCTGCCAGCACCTCCATCTGCCGTTCAGCGGCGGCATAACGGGATGAGGGTACCGAATCCCAGGCCATGAAGCGGTTCTGCAGGCGGGTGTGGCGGCGGTACTGCTCCACCGAGTCGGGAGCCTGCCACACCTGGCAGCAATCCTTGACAAAGGGCAGCCGGCTGAGCGTGGCCAGAAGCGAACTGTCGCCACACTGGATGAGCACACTGTTGTTCCATTTGCTGGTGCCCACCAATGTCACGCCCTTGCGGCAAATCTGCCGCAGATACTGTCGGCTCACGGGCAGGTCTGTAGAGTCTACCTGGAGTCCTTGTCGGCGGCGGCGCTCGATGCTCTTGCGGGAGAGGAAACGTGCGGGATGCTTCAGCGAATAGGCGGTGCCTTGCTTGTCGGTGAGCAGCAGCCGGTAGATGCCTGCCTTGGCACCCGAATAGGATCGGCGCTCGACATGCAGGTTGCCGTTGTCACAGAAAGCCAGGGCAGCGGCAGGCAGCATCAGCAGTATCAGGAAAGATAAGAGTCGGTTCATCAGATTCTGTCAATTATTAAGGGCGGTTTGAAACTGCAAACTTACTTCAATTTCTGCTAAACACCAAAGAAAAAGCGAAAAAAATGATGGCAGGCTGGCAAAAAACAGCCAAGGCCCCCCAATGGAAAGCATTTTGGTGATTTAGTGGAAGGCGCAAGTTTTTCTCCCTTTTTTCTTTGTCCTTACGATTTTTCTTTGTAATTTTGCTGCGAGATATCATTCTAATAATAAATATACTCGACAGAGTTTAGCAAGACTATAAAACTTATATAAACATGAGAATGATTAAATACTTAGCTGCGATTGCTATGCTGCTTTATTTTTGCACCAGCCTCACAGCATGCTC
>JAEDMP010000001.1 GCA_016302965.1 Bacteroidaceae bacterium | reverse complement strand
GCATTGGAGGGGGTGGACGATGAGGGATGCTCGCGAATGTTAATTGTTTGGGATGATGAGGGATGGAGATTGAACGCAAATCCCCAAAAAATGAGCCATATCCTTGGTTTTTTCGCGCAAATCAACTAATTTTGCAGTATGAAAACCCAAGCAGCTTTAGAACTGGGCACCAAACCGGTGGGAAAACTCCTGCTGCAATATGCCCTGCCTGCCATCATCGCGATGACAGCTTCCTCACTCTACAACATGGTCGACAGCATCTTCATCGGCCGGGGAGTGGGCGCACTCGCCATCTCGGGTCTCGCCATCACCTTCCCCTTCATGAACCTCTCCGCTGCCTTTGGCGCAGCCGTCGGAGTGGGTGCCTCGACCCTCATCAGTGTGAAACTGGGACAGAAAGATTATGCCACGGCACAGCACATCCTTGGCAATACGGTGACACTCAACACCATCATTGGCATCGTCTTCAGCTTCGTAGCTCTGCTCTTTCTCGACCCTATCCTCTATTTCTTCGGAGCCAGCGACCAGACCTTGCCCTTTGCCCGTGACTATATGGAGATTATCCTTGTGGGCAACGTCTTCTCGCACATGTATTTCGGTATGAACGCCGTGTTGCGTTCGGCCGGCATGCCCCGTCAGGCCATGATGTCGACCATGTTTACCGTGGCGCTCAACACCCTGCTCGACCCGCTGTTCATCTACACCTTCGACATGGGCATCCGCGGCGCAGCCATCGCCACGATTCTCTCACAGATGGTGGCTCTCTGCTGGCAGGTGAAACTCTTTGCCGACCGCAACCGCCTGCTTCATTTCCAGCGTGGCACCTATCGGCTCGACTCCAACCTCGTGAGACATATCATCGGCATCGGCCTGTCTCCTTTCTCGATGAATGTGTGTGCCTGTCTCGTGGTCATCTTCATCAACCAGAGCCTGCAGACCTATGGCGGCGACCTGGCCATCGGTGCCTATGGCATCACCAACCGCATGGCTTTCATCTTCGTGATGATTACCATGGGTATCAACCAGGGCATGCAGCCCATTGCCGGCTACAACTACGGGGCGCAGCGCACCGACCGACTGATGCGCGTATTGAAGCTGTCGGTCATTGCCGCCACCTGTATCACCACCTCTGGATTCCTCATGGCCGAACTGTTTCCGCGACCCTGCATCCGACTGTTCACCACCGATGAGCAACTCGTCAATCTCTCGGTGAGAGCCATCAATATCATGATGTTCACCTTCCCGATTGTTGGCTTCCAGATGGTCATCTCCAACTTCTTCCAGAGTATCGGCAAGGCCAAGGTGAGCATCTTCCTCTCGCTCTCCCGACAGATGATTTTCCTCTTGCCACTCGTCTTGGCACTGCCGCCCATGCTCGGAACCGACGGCGTATGGCTGGCCATGCCCATCTCAGACACGATTGCAGCCGTGGTAACGGCCATACTCATGCATCGCTTTATTAAAAGACAACAAGAGTTTGGAAAAAAGGCTGTTACAGCTGAGCATTAAACAAAAGATTCTTCCCGGACAATCAGCTATCCACTCCTGGCAAACCCTAAAAACATATATCCCTATGACCGAACAATACCCCGACAACCAGCATCTCATCATCAACGTGGGAAGACAGATAGGAAGTGGTGGACGCATCATCGCCCGCCGTCTGGCCGACGAATTCGGATGCCGTTTCTTCGACCGCGAAGTGCTCGACCTCGCTGCATGCGAAAGCGGCATCAGCCAGCAGTTTTTCGAGCAGAGCGATGAGCAGCGCGGCTTCTTCCGATCGCTCTTCCATCTGCATGCCCCGCACATCGGTGACAACAATTTCTATACCGATAGCATCTCGCAGGAATCACTCTTCAAAATGCAGAGCGACGCCATCCGAAAAGCGGCCTCGGAAAGCTCCTGCGTGTTCGTGGGCCGCTGTGCCGACTATGTGTTGCGCGATTTCACCAACGTGGTCAATATCTTCATCACCGCCGATATGGAACAGCGGGTGGAGCGGCTCTGCGAGCGTAACGCATGCGACACCACTACTGCCAGCAAGCTTATCGCAAACGGTGAACGACAGCGCAGTTCCTACTATCAGTTCTATACGGGCAAACGCTGGGGACACAGCGAGAGCTATGACCTCTGCATCAACTCGTCGCTGCTCGGACTGGAAGAGACCATAGGCTTCATCAGCGATTTCATCCGGAAAAAGATTCAGACCTCGCCACATCCGATGACCACTTCGGAATAATATCCGAGAAAGTCACGTCTAATCATATCTCAAAAGCCAGCCCTGGATTGCCATATTCCGGGGCTGGCTTCCGTTTTTACCACAGCAGCATGAGGCTTCAATCCTCATAGTTGTGGGTGATGTTGTGTCGCACATAGGCATGATGGCCAAACAGTGCTATCACCAGAAAACTGCAGAGCGGAACCACAAAGGAGAGATGCGTGGAGGGCAGGCCAAAGAGGCTGACACCCGAGTCGATGATGGCGGCCTGGATGGGCGGAAAAACGGAACCGCCCAGAATAGACATAATCAGACCGGCACCAGCCACCTTCACCCGTTCGCCCAATCCACGAAGGGCGATGCCATAGATAGTGGGGAACATGAGTGACATGCAGGCACTCACCGCCACCAGACAATAAAGTCCGTTGCGATTGGTAAACAGAATGACTCCCAAGACAGCACAGCCGGCAACAATGGCCAGAATGGACAACAGACGGCCCGGCTGGATATATTTCAGGAACCAGGTGCAGATGAAGCGGCTGCAGGTGAAGATGAAGAGTGCCACGATGTTGTACTTCTGGGAGAGAATCTCGGCTCCACGCTCGTCGAGCCCTTCCTCCATGAAGATGCGCGTGCCATACTGGATGATGAAGGTCCAGCAGGTAACCTGGGCACCTACGTAGAAGAACTGGGCCACCACCCCCTCGCGGTAGTTCTTGATATGGAGCAACTGACGGAGCGTATCCAACATGCGGGTACCGCTATGGGTGTCGCCAGCCTTCGGCATGCGCACCACACGGATGACCACCAGCAGCAGGATGAGGATGACACCAATAAAGAGGTAGGGCTGGATGAGGATGCCCAAATCATGGTTTTTCACCATCTCAAACTGGGCCTCAGAGAGACGCAGACGATTGGAGGAGTCGAGCGGACTCATGCGCGCCTGAACAAAGTGCATGGCTACAAACATTCCCAGCAGCGCCCCGATGGGATTGAAAGCCTGGGCCAGGTTGAGACGCTGTGTGGCGGTCTCCTCACTGCCCATACAGTAGATATAGGGATTGCAGCTGGTCTCAAGAAATGAGAGACCGCAAGTCATCACAAAATAGGCCAGCAGGAAGGGTGGATAGATGCCCCATACCTTGGCCGGAAAGAAAAGCAGGGCACCGGCTGCATAGAGCGACAAGCCCAACAGGACACCCGCCTTGAACGAATAGCGCTGGATGAACATGGCGGCGGGAAAGGCCATGACAAAATATCCGAGATAGAAAGCTACCTGGACCAGGGCTCCTTCGGTCACACTCATTCTGAAAATCTTGGAGAAGGCTTTGACCATCGGAGTGGTCACGTCATTGGCAAAGCCCCAAAGGGCAAAACAGGAGGTAATCAGCAGAAACGGCAGCAGAAAGCGCTTGCCATCCTTGGTCAATACGCCATTTTTTTTGTCTTCTGTATTCATTGTTTTGGGTAGATTATTGGTATTATTTTGCAAAAGTAATCATTTATTTATGAATAGGATGCTTTTTTCAAAAAAAAAACACTATATTTGCAGAAGAAAGTCTGTCGGACATGCAAAAAGACTTCCATCTACGGTCAGAATACATCGGATATTCAAACAACAATCCGCATCTACCGACCAGAATACAATGATAAGAATCATTTATCAGAATCAATCTATAAGCATATTCTATCAATGAAAAAGTTGCTCTCACTGCCCCCTAATCTCGTGGGGTGTTTTCATGAAATAACGGGATGCAGAGCAGATGAATATTTCTGCACCAACGACCCCATCGGACACAGGCTGGGTTCGGGAGGCGGCACCGTCTGGCTGCTCGAAGCGTGTCATCAGCAGGCTCCGCAAAAGGTCCCCTTTGACCAATGGCTGGCCAGTGAACGGCGCATCCTGCTCCATGCCGGAGGACAAAGCAGAAGACTGCCCTCATACGCCCCCTCGGGCAAGATTCTCACTCCAATCCCCGTGTTCAGATGGGAACGCGGACAGCGTTTGTCACAGTCACTCCTCGACCTGCAACTGCCACTCTATGAGCGTATCATGAAGCAGGCACCAGATTCAATCCATACAATGGTGGTGAGCGGCGATGTCTTCATCCGTTCTACCGGACAGCTGCCGGCCATTCCCGAAGCCGATGTGGTTTGCTACGGACTATGGCTCGATGCCTCCATCGCCAAAAACCATGGGGTGTTTGTCAGCGACCGACAGACACCGACGGTCATGAAGCGGATGCTGCAGAAACCATCTGTGACCACACTGAACGAACTGCAACAGTCCCATTTCTTCCTGACCGACATCGGCGTGTGGCTGCTCAGCGACAAGGCGGTGGAGTGTCTGAGGAAACGTTCGAAAAAGGAGGGCGAATGGAAGGAATATGACCTCTATGGCGAATTTGGTTGTGCGTTGGGCACAGACCCGCTCATTCAGGACGAGGAACTCAGACAGCTCAGCGTGGCGGTCATTCCGCTACCCACGGGTGAGTTCTATCATTTCGGGACGAGCAGGGAGATGATTTCCTCTACCCTTACCATCCAGAACCTGGTGAACGACCAGCGGGAAATCATGCACCACGGTAGGAAGCCACATCCCTCTATCTTTATCCAAAACGCCGAATGGCACACCGCACTCACCGAAGAGAACCATCATCTGTGGGTGGAAAACAGTTGTATCGGACCCAGATGGACGCTCTCCCATGACCATATTATCACCGGAGTGCCCGACAACGACTGGCAACTGGAACTGCAGCCGGGAGAATGTATCGATGTGGTGCCTATCGGCGAGCGTGAATATGCGCTGCGACGCTATCATATTGACGACCGCTTTGCAGGAGCCGCCCAACAGGAGAAACGTTTTCCAGTAGTGACATCGGCAGATGAACTGGAGGCTGCGCTCAAGGGAGCGACTGCCAGCCGATATGTGAGTGCCGAGGAGATTTCGGACATTGCCAATCTGAGACGTCTTGTGGCCCAACGACGCCATTTCAGGAACGCCAACTGGCAGGCTCTGGCCGACAACTGGCGCCACAGCGTGTTCTATCAGCTCGACCTCGACCATGCCGCCCAGGAGTTTCGCGAAAACCAGATCCCGCTGGGCAAGGCGCTCACCGAAGAGGCTCCACTCATGACAAGAATTCACGATGCGATGTTCAGAGCTGCCGTAACGAATGACAAGCAGGAAGAAGCACGGGCTTTTGACCTGCTGCGCGAAGGACTTACCTCGACGGTGGTCAGCCAGAAGCAACATCCTGTGAAGACGGCTTTCGACGACCAGATTGTATGGGCACGCAGTCCGGTGCGCATTGATATCGCAGGCGGATGGACCGATACGCCTCCCTTCTGTCTGATGGAGGGAGGAACAGTGGTTAACCTCGCCATCGAGCTCAATGGCCAGCCGCCCCTACAGGCTTACGTGAAACCCTGTAAGGAGCCGCATATCATCTGCCGCAGCATTGACCTGGGTGCCATGGAAAGGATTGAGACTTACGAGCAACTTGCCGATTTCCATCATGTGGGCAGCCCGTTCTCTATTCCCAAGGCGGCATTGGCACTGGCAGGTTTTCTTCCTGCCTATGCCGAAGAACGGTTTGACACGCTTCGCACTCAACTGGAAGCCTTCGGTTGTGGTATTGAACTCACACTCCTTTCGGCAGTGCCGGCAGGCAGCGGACTGGGTACCAGTTCGATTCTGGCAGCTACCGTACTGGGAGCAGTGAGCGATTTCTGCGGACTGGCCTGGGACAAGAGTGAGATTGGAAAGAGGACGCTCGTGCTGGAACAGTTGCTCACCACGGGCGGTGGATGGCAAGACCAGTTTGGAGGAGTACACGGCGGTGTGAAACTGCTGCAGAGCCAAAAGGGATTTGAGCAGACACCGCTCATCAGATGGCTGCCCGACAATCTGTATACGCAAGCTGAATATGCTCCTTGCCATCTGTTGTATTATACAGGTATCACGCGCACGGCCAAGAAGATTCTGGCAGAGATAGTGCGACGCATGTTCCTCAACCAGCATGAACAGGTGGAGCTGCTCCGACAGATCAAATGCCACACCCTGAATATGTATGACGCCATCCAACGGCAGGATTTCCAGCAGATGGGACAGCTCATCGGACAGTCATGGTTACAGAACCAGCTGCTCGACAGCGGAACCAATCCCGAAGCCGTTAGAGCAATCACACAACAGATTGACGACCTCTGCCTGGGCTATAAGTTGCCAGGAGCAGGTGGTGGCGGTTATCTCTATATGGTGGCCAAAGACCCCGATGCAGCAGCGCGCATCAAGCAGAAACTCACACTCAATGCTCCTAACGGCAATGCGCGCTTTGTGGAGATGAGTCTCAGCCGTGAGGGACTGCAAGTGAGCCGTAGCTGAAAGGGCTTGATTCATAGGCATTCTGCCTGACGGCCAGCGTTGGTTGCCGGGCAGAATACAAAAAAAATAAGCAAGCACTTTGCCAAGCATACGAAGACATCAAGAATCACAAAAGGAAAAGAGCAAAATGAAAGAGGCAGACACCTGATGGTACCTGCCTCTTTTTTAATCATGTATGGAAAGGATTATTCACCCTTCTCCATCTTCTCCTTCAGCTGAGCGAGAATGTCGAGGTCACCGAGAGTGGTGGCAGCGGGCTGGTTCTCGATCTTTACGGGAGCGTCTTCCTTCTTAGCGGCGGCACGAGCCTTCTTGGCGGCCTTCTTCTCCTCACGCTGAACATCCTCGAAGGTGCGGCTGTGAGAGAGAATGATGCGCTTGCTGTCCTTGTTGAACTCAATCACCTTGAAGGGCAGAACCTCACCCTGAACGGCCTGGGTGCCATCCTCCTTAACGAGGTGCTTGGGAGTGGCAAAGCCCTCAACGCCCTTCTCGAGAGATACAACGGCACCCTTCTCGAGCATTTCGGTAATGGTTCCTTCGTGGATGCTACCAACGGTGTAGATACCCTCGAATACATCCCAAGGATTGTCTTCGAGCTGCTTGTGACCGAGGCTCAGACGACGGTTGTCCTTGTCGATATCCAGAACAACTACATCGATATCGGCACCTACCTGGGTGAACTCTGAAGGATGCTTTACCTTCTTGGTCCAAGAGAGGTCGGAGATGTGAATCAGACCATCAACACCCTCTTCAAGCTCTACAAAGACACCGAAGTTGGTGAAGTTGCGAACCTTGGCAGTGTGCTGGCTTCCAACGGGATATTTCACCTCGATAGTAGCCCAGGGATCTTCTTTCAGCTGCTTGATGCCGAGGCTCATCTTGCGCTCCTCGCGGTCGAGGGTCAGGATAACAGCTTCGATTTCGTCGCCTACCTTCAGGAACTCCTGAGCAGAACGCAGGTGCTGGCTCCATGACATCTCGGAAACGTGGATCAGACCCTCAACACCGGGCTGAATCTCAACGAATGCACCGTAATCGGCAATCACAACAACCTTACCCTTCACGTGGTCGCCAACCTTGAGGTTAGCATCCAGAGCATCCCAAGGATGAGGAGTGAGCTGCTTCAGACCGAGGGCGATGCGCTTCTTCTCGTCGTCGAAGTCGAGAATAACCACGTTAATCTTCTGGTCGAGCTCAACCACCTTGTGGGGATCGTCTACGCGGCCCCAAGAGAGGTCGGTGATGTGGATGAGTCCGTCAACACCACCCAGGTCAACGAATACACCGTAAGAAGTGATGTTCTTGACGATACCTTCCAGAATCTGACCCTTCTCGAGCTTGGAGATGATTTCCTTCTTCTGGGCTTCCAGCTCGGCCTCGATGAGAGCCTTGTGGGAAACAACCACGTTGCGGAACTCCTGATTGATCTTTACAACCTTGAACTCCATGGTCTTGCCTACGAACTGGTCGTAGTCGCGTATAGGATGAACGTCAATCTGGCTACCGGGAAGGAAGGCCTCGATACCGAATACATCAACAATCATACCACCCTTCGTGCGGCACTTGATGTAACCCTGGATAACCTCAGCATTGTCGAGAGCAGCGTTAACACGCTCCCAGCTCTTGCTCAGGCGAGCCTTCTTGTGAGAGAGAATCAACTGACCGCGCTTGTCCTCCTGGTTCTCTACATAAACCTCCACCTTGTCGCCAATCTGCAGATCGGGATTGTAGCGGAATTCGCTGGCAGAGATGATACCATCGCTCTTGTAACCGATGTTGACGATTACTTCCTTCTTGTCCTTGGCGATGACAACACCTTCCACCACCTGACGCTCGCTCACCTTGTTGAGCGTTTCGTCATAGGCCTTGTCGAGCTCTTCCTTGCTCACATTGGCCATGCTTCCATTTTCAAACTCATCCCAGTTGAAATCCTGCAATGGTTGAACGTTTTTTGTTAATTCTGACATAATTTTTTAAAGTTGTTTTTTGAATTAATAAAGTTAGACTTTATGTGAATTGTATAAATCGGGCGCAAAGTTACTACTTTTTATCGGATTAAAGGAACCGAAACTCTGTTAAAATAATTCAATTAAGAATAATTAACTGATAATCCTTCGCAAATTTGCCTTATCTGAGTCGCAGTTTGTCGCCAACCTGTATCTGATAGTCTGGCGAAAGACGGTTCATCTTGTAAAGGGACTTCAGGCGGATGGCGTAGCGCTGGGAAATACTGTACATCGACTCGCCAGGCTGCACCACATGCAACTGGTGCTTGAAGGTCTTGGCAGCTTTGGTCTGTTTCTTCTTCAGATAGACAATTTCCCCCTCCTGCAGCACGTCACGCTTGTCGCGCTCGTTACATTTGGCAAGAGTGCGGACCGAGAGACGCAGATGCTTGGCGATGTTCTTGAAACTGTCGTTGGCCCGGGCGAGCACATAATAGGTCTTGTTGTTCATGTAGATGGTGTAGCCCAAAGCATCCTCGTAATCGGTGTGGCGCGAGATGAATCGGTCGGGCGACTCGCGGTCATACTTGTAGAGTTCGTAGGTCTCTATCACCCCTATCAGTTTCTGTGCATACTGGGGATTGGTGGCATAGCCGCAGCGTTTCAGTCCGTGGGCCCATCCTTTATAGTCGCGGATGGAGAGTTTGAAGAGCGATTGGTAACGCTGGCCTGTCACCAGAAAACGTGAATGGTCTTCATAACTCTCACGGGCATTGCTGTAGGCACGGAAGCACTCGTTGCGGGCATCGTCGTCATAATAGACCGTGCGTCCAGTCCATCCGTGACACTTGATGCCGAAATGATTGTTGCCGCGCCGGGCCAGGTCGCTTTTTCCGGCTCCCGACTCGAAGACTCCCTGAGCCAAAGTGATGCTTGCGGGAATCTTGTATTTCTTCATCTGTTCAATGGCAATCTCCTTGTATCGGTCGATGTACTGCTGGTAGCTGCTGTTCCATTTGGTCTGGGCAGACACAGTGATGGCAATCAGCAGAGAAGCCACGAGTGCGAGAGGGCGGAGGCGGCTACTTATATAATAGGTGTAAACAGGATAGAACATACAAAAAAATCTCAATTTGTGTGCAAAAATAGTGAAAACCGGGCAGATTTCAGCACAAACTTCTGACAATCTCCACTTTTTTCACTATTTTTGCAACAAAACAACTTTTTATGATGCGAAACATTGTCCTTTCAACAACTATCCATGCCTGCGCCTTAGAGGAATTGACGACTCAGGAGCAAGCACTCATACAAGAGGCTATCCGTGCCACGGAACGTTCTTATGCCCCCTATTCCAACTTCCATGTTGGAGCTGCCGTCAGGCTGGCCAACGGGACGGTGGTGACAGGCTGCAATCAGGAGAACGCCGCCTTTCCCATCACCATCTGTGCCGAGCGCAACGCACTTTTTGCCGCTGCAAACCAGCATCCCGCTGAGCCGGTGTCGATGCTGGCCATCGCCGCCCGCAATGAGAACGGTCTGCTCACCCACCCCATCTCGCCCTGCGGTTCATGCCGTCAGGCTATGATTGAGACAGAGCACCGGTACGGGCAGACTATCCGAATCCTTCTGTATGGCACGTCGGTGGTCTACGTCATCGACGGCGCAAAAGCATTGCTGCCCCTCAGTTTTGAAGATTTGGAATAGGATGTAAGCCGGACTCAAAGTCGGTTGCCGGCTTTGGGGAACACGACTTTGGGCAGGAAGGTCTTGGCCTCTTCAAAATCCATAAGTGCGTATGCGATGATGATGCAGGTGTCGCCCACCTGCACCTTGCGAGCGGCTGCACCGTTGAGACAGATGCAGCCTGAGCCACGCTCACCCTTGATAATATATGTTTCGAGACGCTCGCCATTGTTGTTGTCAACAATCTGCACCTTTTCGCCGGCAATCAGTCCGGCGGCATCCATCAAATCCTCGTCGATGGTGATACTGCCCATGTAATGGAGGTTGGCCTCGGTGACCGTCACACAGTGCAATTTCGACTTCAATACTTCTATCATCATAACTGTATCGTATATCGTTGGGGGGTTATGCTTCTTGCTGGTTATACCTGATATGATCGATGAGACGGACAGGACGGCTGCCGCAATAGACGGTAATGCAACCCACCACAGAGGAAGCATCCCAGGAGCTGACATCGAGCAGCGTGTCGCCATCGACGATGGAGAAATACTCCACGTCGAGGCCGTCAACGGCATTGATCCGGCTTACCACCCAGTCGTGGGTTTCAGCCACGGTATGGCTTTTGGCATAGGTTACACTCTGACTGAGCGCTTCATATATGCGGGGGGCAATGGCGCGCTCCCCGGGAGTCAACAGGGCGTTGCGGCTGGAACGGGCCAATCCGTCGGTGTCTCTGACAATGGGGCACTCCACAATGGCGACAGCCAACCCCAAGTAATTTACCATGGCTTTCACCACAGCTATCTGTTGCCAGTCCTTCTCGCCGAAATAGGCACGATGGGGGCGCACGATATAAAACAGACGGCTCACCACTTGGCAGACGCCATTGAAATGGCCAGGACGATGGGCTCCCTCCATCACGGTGGAAACAGGCGGGAACTCAAACGCCCGGGTATCGGGCACGGGATACATCTCTTCCACCTCGGGGGCGAAGACATAGTCGGCACGACAAGATTCAAGCAGGCGACAATCCGCCTCCAAATCACGGGGGTAAGACTTCAAATCATTCTTGTCATTGAACTGCGTGGGATTGACAAAGACGGAAACGACCGTCACGTCATTCTCTTCAACACTTCTCTTCACCAAAGAGGCATGACCCTCGTGAAGAGCGCCCATCGTGGGCACCAATCCGATTTTCTTTCCTTGCTTGCGAGCCTTGAAAAGCTCATTCTGAAGGTCTACAATCTTATGAAAAACTATCATTTCTTTTTGAACGTTTTGACGTTGCTATAGATTTTGGGGTGCAAAATAACAACTTTTTTATCAAATAACAGAAATTTTATAGTAAAAATATGCCAAATAAGTTGGTATTTTTGAAAAAATGGTTTCTTTTTGCCCCCCAGGTCAAAAAAAAATCGTATCTTTGCAGGGAAAAAATCATCTAAACCAAGGTATGGCAAAAAAAATTCTTTTCATCAATCAGGAGATTTCTCCTTATGTTCCAGACACCCATCTCTCACTCATGGGACGAAAGCTGCCGCAAAATATGCAGGAGCATGGTCATGAGATACGAACCTTCATGCCTAAATGGGGCAATATCAACGAACGGAGAGGGCAGTTGCACGAGGTCATCAGACTTTCGGGAATGAACCTCATCATCAACGATACTGACCACCCGCTGATTATCAAGGTGGCCTCCATCCAATCAGCCAGGGTACAGGTTTATTTCATCGACAACGACGAATACTTTATCAAACGCCAGATGGCCACCAACGAACAGGGCGAGGATTATGCCGACAATGGAGAAAGAGCCATCTTCTTTGCCCGAGGCGTGCTGGAAACGGTCAAGAAACTCCGCTGGGTGCCCGACATCATCCACTGCCAAGGATGGATGAGCGGAGTCGTACCTTTCTATATCAAGACCGCATACAAGGATGAGCCCTCATTCTGCAATACCAAAGTGGTCACATCACTGTTTACCAAAAGTATCACCAAAGACTTCGGTGACAATTTCAAGGATTGTCTGAGTTTCAGGGACGCTACCCCCGAACTGCTCACCTCCTATAACGACAAGTTTGACTTCGAGGAACTGGGCAAGCTCGCCATAGACTACTCAGACGGTGTCATCGAGGCTGAACAGGAAGTGAACGACATGCTGCTGAACTATGCCAACGACAAAAAGGTGCCTCTGCTCCGTTATCCCGGAGAGGACTTCGGTGATGCCTATCGCGCCTTCTATGACGAGATTTTCAAAGAGTAATCTGGCACACAGAACAGATTGTATGTCCGGGCAACCGAACCAAGGATAACATACAACAAGAGAATATCTATAGCATCAAGAAATCATCTATAGCATCAATGAAAAAACTCAAGACAACTGCCATCATCGCTTTTGCCGCGGCATTGATGACCGCTTGCGACGACACTACTGATGTCATCGGTGGCAGCCTTACAAATATTGCCGATCAATTCACCCTGCTTACAGACACATTCTCTGTGCAGACCCGGTCAATTACTGTTGACTCGGTGCTGGCCCGCAGTCCCTATAACTATTTGGGACACATCAAGGATCCGGAAACCGGCAGTTATGTGACCGCTGACTACAGCACGCAGTTTGCCGTGCTCGAAAACTTCGGCATCACCTCGCTCTATCCCGAACAGGACAGTATCAGAAGCGTGGATGCAGAAGGCAAGGTGGTGGCTGACTCATGCGTGCTGCGCGTCTATCTGAACAACTCGGTGGGCGATTCGCTCAACCCCATGAGACTGACCGCATACGAGATGGCCAAACCCGTGAAGGTGGGTGTTGATTTCTACTCCAACTTTGACATCGAAACCCAAGGTATGCTCCGCAATGACGGACACGAGATTGTGGTCAACAAGGTGTATACCCCACTTGATCTCAACCTCAGCGACAGCCTGCGCGCACTGGTGGTAGACAAAACCAACCTGCAGTCGATAGCCATTCCTCTCAATGGTGCCTATACCGACCGCGAGGGACATACCTATAACAACTATGGCACCTATCTGATGCGCAAATATTTTGAGGATGCCGACAATTACAAGAACTCCTACAACTTTGCCAACCGCGTGTGCCCGGGATTCTATTTCAAGACAACCGACGGACTGGGCGTGATGTCGGAGGTGTTCGTAACGGAACTCTACACCTATTATAGATATGAAAGCGAAGACTCCGTCTACAACGGCGTGGCTTTCCTTTCCGGCACAGAAGAGGTGACCAAGACCACCTGCATCCGCAACGACAAGGAAACCATCAAGCGACTGGCAGCTGATGAAACCTGCACTTATCTGAAAGCGCCTGCCGGCATCTTCACTGAGGTGACATTGCCCATTGACTCTATCAAGTTGGGACATGAGAACGATACGCTGAGTTCAGCACGCATCGTATTCCAACGTATCAATGGTATTGACGATGAAGAGGCTTTCGGTGAACCGACACAGGTGTTGATGTTGCCAAAAGACAGTCTCTACAGCTTCTTCGAAAACAAGAGGCTGAACGACAATAAGAACTCATACTTAGCTACTTATAGCAGCCAGAACAACACCTATACGTTCTACAATATTTCTGGACTTATTACCCGGATGTACCAGAACAAACTGGAGGGTAAAGCGACAGAGGACTGGAACAAGGTGGTACTGGTTCCAGTCAATGTCTCCAAGAGCCAGTCTTCGTCATACGGTTCGACAACGATTACCGATATCTCCAACGAGATGGCCCTCAAGAGTACCCGACTGGTGGGTGGAGCCCAAAACAAACGGGGCGAGATCACCATCAGCATCATCTACAACCGACTGACCAAGGATGAATAATGGCCGACAATTATCTTGAAAAAAGAAGAGAAGCCTACGAACTGAAAAAAGAGGCTTATCTCCGGAAAAAGAAACATCTTCCCAAACAGCGCCTCCTGCCTCCCAGACCCGAGGATGAGGCGCTGTAAGCGGATAAAGGGTGTCACGTCAAATCTCATTTGAAAACCCAAGAAAGATAAGATTTGACTTTTTGAAGACAAATAATATACTATCAATAAAAAATGATAACTATGAAAACGAACTTACTATTGGCTCTTTGGGCTTGCTGCCCACTATTGTCCAGCGCACAGTCGTTTGACTTTGACCTGACCCAGCCACAACCAATCTACAGCGACGAAACAGGCTATGGATATGACATCCTGCCAGCCCCAAGCAAAAACAGTAAAGAACCCTTCTATTTCTCGGTGAAAGTGCCTGATGGCAATTATCGGGTCATGGTGGAGTTAGGCTCCAAGAAAAAAGCGGCATCCACCACGGTGAGGGCAGAATCCCGACGTCTCTATGCCGAAAACATCGTCACCGCAAAAGGGAAAACCCAAGTTGTTGAGTTTGCCGTCAACAAACGAACCCCCTACATAGACGATAAGACGAGCGTGAAAATCAAAACACGCGAAAAGGGCACACTCACCTGGGACAATAAGCTGACCCTGGAATTCAATGGTGACGCGCCTGCTGTCAGCGGCATCCATATCGAAGCCGATAACAGTATCCCCACCATCTATCTGTGTGGCAACTCTACGGTGACCGACCAAAGTTATGAACCCTGGGCCAGCTGGGGACAGATGTTTACCCGATGGTTTGATGCCAATGTTGTGGTGGCCAACCATGCGGAAAGCGGACTCACAGCCGGTACGTTCATAGCACAAAACAGACTGGCACAAATCATGAGCACCATCAAGAAAGGCGACTACGTAGTATGCGAATTTGCACATAACGATGAGAAGGAAAAAGGCCCAGGGACGGGTGCCTGGTATCACTATTCGCGGAACCTGAAGATATTTATTGACAACGTACGGGCTAAAGGTGCCACCATCATCTTCTGCACCCCCACCCAGCGCAGAAACTTCAGCGCCGACGGACTGCACATCCAAGATACCCACGGTGATTTTCCTGCAGCCATGAAGGCGGTGGCAACACGTGAGAAGGTGCCCGTCATCGACCTCAACCAGATGACGAAGACTTTCTTCGAGACATTGGGCAACGAAGGCAGCAAGCGGAGTCTGGTACATTATCCCGCCAATACCTTTGCCAATCAACCCAAGGCCTTGGCAGACAACACCCATTTCAATCCATACGGAGCTTACGAGATTGCCAAGATGGTGGTACAAGGAATGAAGGATCTGAAACTGCCCATCCTTTCACATCTCAGAAGTGATTTCACAGACTTTGACCCTGCCCATCCAGACGATGTGGATACCTTCCGTTGGGCACCCTCAAGAATGATGGAGATTGTCAAACCCGATGGAAACTAAGAGGAGGATGAAACACTCCTTATCTCTGTTGAGAACAGCAGATTGAATATCTTCAAAAACATCATCTTAAACATAAACAAATGACACTCAGACAAATCATATTCGGAACCATGCTCGGCATTGCTGCATCACAAGGTGCGGCACAGACATGGCCCACCTCGACTCCTGAATGCAAACCGGGAGCCAGATGGTGGTGGATGGGTTCGGCTGTGACCGAATCAGACCTGAAATGGAACATGGAACAATATGCCAAGACCGGTATCGGAGCCTTGGAAATTACACCTATCTACGGCGTACAGAACAACGAGAAAAATGAGCTCAGTTTCCTCAGCGACCAATGGATGAAAGCGCTCAGCTTTACCCAAAAAGAGGGAAAAGAGAACCAACTGCTCATCGACATGAACACCGGTACCGGATGGCCCTTCGGAGGACCGGAGGTGGGTATAGACGAGGCGGCAGCCAAGGTGGAATATCTTGACACGACTGCTACGGGTGCCCAATTACGCAAGGGTGTCAGCATTCTGCTGACCGACGTGAAAGAGCGCCCCTTTGCCAAACTTAGCCGTGTGATGGCTTACGATGCCGAGGGGCATGCCACAGACCTCACAAACATGACAGAAAACGGTGTTGCCATCTGGAAAAAAGCGCCCAAGAAACACTCCTACCGCATCATTGCCCTTTACTGCTCACGTACTCGTCAAAAGGTGAAACGTGCGGCTCCCGGAGGTGAAGGCTACGTGCTTGACCATTTCGACAAGAAAGCGGTAGCCCATTATCTGCAGCGCTTCGAAAAGGCGTTTGCAACCAGTGGAACTCCCTACCCCCATACCTTCTTCAATGATTCCTACGAGGTCTATAAGGCCAACTGGACGCCTACGCTGCTTGAAGAGTTTGAAAAACGCAGAGGTTATAAACTGGAAAATCACCTGCTGGAGCTTTTCGGAGAGAAGGTGGATAAGGACAACCAGGTGCTTGCCGACTATCGTGAGACATTAGGAGAGTTGCTTCTGGAGAATTTCACGGAGCAGTGGACAGCATGGGCTCACAGTCACGGCTCACTGACAAGAAACCAAGCGCACGGTTCACCTGCCAACCTCATTGATATCTATTCGGCAGTGGATATTCCGGAGATTGAAGGATTCGGACTTTCAGAGTTCGGCATTAAGGGACTGCGCAAGGATCCGGGATTCACCCGAAAGAACGACAGCGATGTGTCGATGCTGAAGTATGCCTCGTCGGCTGCCCATATCAATGGCAAAAATCTGACCAGCAGCGAGACCTTCACCTGGCTTACAGAACATTTCCGCACCTCGCTCGCGCAGTGCAAGCCAGACATCGACCTGATGTTTACCTGCGGTGTCAACAACATGTATTTCCATGGTACTACCTATTCTCCCAAAGATGAAGTTTGGCCCGGTTGGAAATTCTATGCCTCTATTGATATGAGTCCCACCAACAGCATTTGGAGAGACGCTCCATGGCTGATGGACTATATCGAGCGCTGCCAGAGCTTCCTGCAGATGGGAAAACCCGACAATGACTTCCTTGTGCTGCTTCCGGTACGCGACATGTGGGCCGAACGGCACGGCAAGGGTGCCGGTTCGTTGCTGATGCAGTTTGACATTCACTCTATGGCGAAAAAAGCACCTGATTTCATCAAGAGTATTCTCGAAATAGATCATGCCGGATATGACTGCGACTACATCAGCGAAAAATATCTGATGGACACCCAGTACAAGAATGGAAAACTGGTGACAACTGCCGGAACCGCTTATCAGGCACTGATTATTCCCGGAAGTGGCAAGATGAGCCAGGCAACCAAAGCCCATATCGATGAGCTCAAACGTCAGGGTGCCACCATTATCTATGGTACCCAGCAGCAGGAGATGGCCCGCGCAGCCAAACCAGAAGCTCTCCGTATGGGACATGGCCTTCGTGCCATCCGCCGTTCCAATGAAACCGGACACCACTATTTCATCGCCAATCTCTCAGCCCAGGATGTGGACCAGCGATTTGCTCTGACCGTTGATTTCAAAGAGGCCTATTGGTTTAATCCGCTGAACGGCGAAATCATGAAAGCCGACGTAACGGCAGACGGCATTCGCATGAACCTTCGCAGCGGAGAGTCGATGATTCTTCAGACCTATAACCGGCCCCAGTCAAAGGGTGCACAGTATGCGGTACGCGGCGATTACGGAAAGACGGAAAAGACACTCAACGGCACTTGGCAACTCTCCTTCACCGAGAGTACACCGGCCATTGCATCCACCTATCAACTGGACCAGCTCACTACTTGGGAACAACTGCCCAACGACACTCTGAAGATGATGATGGGAACCGGTGTTTACACAACGACGGTGAAGATGACGGAACAGGAAGCAGCCAAGTCATGGGCTATTGATTTGGGCGATGTACGTGAGAGCGCACGCGTGTATATCAATGACCAGTTGATTGGTTGTGCATGGTCGGTACCCTTCGTGCTGGACTGTAAAGATGCAGCACAAAGAAACGTTTTCAAGAACGGTATCAATACCGTCCGGATAGAGGTGACCAACCTGCCAGCCAACCGCATTGCCGACCTCGACAGAAAGGGAGGAAAATGGCGCAAGTTCAAGGACACCAACATCGTGAGTCTCGACTACAAGAAAAAGCCCTACACGGATTGGGAGTTGGTGAAGAGCGGTCTGAACAGCCCCGTGAAACTGATTGAAAGGGTGCAACCCTAATACTCTCCCCCCCCCCTATTTTTCTGAAGCAGACAAGGGATAGCAGGATACATATCCTGCCCCTTGCTGCAAGCAGATGATGATTCATACTTCAAACAAGACACCTTAGGAAAAGAACACCCCCAAGCGCTAACTAAGCACATAATAAACTCATTTATAAACCAGTTAATTATCAACTCATTATGGAATTGAATAGATGTAGAGAACACCATCATCATCATGGACACCGTGAAGATGGTTCGGCTATTTTCAAGAAAAAGAGTCTGAATGCCATCGAACGCAGAAAGAAAATCAAATAGATTGCACAGACAACGCTCATCATCATCGCTATCCTGATGGGAGCAGCTGTTGTTATCACTACGTTTGTCAAATAGTTAAAGAAGTGATGCTTAATAAAGTGAATGAAGCGTGGAGCATGATTTCACCTATTAAAAACTGTTCTTGTTATGATTTTCTGTTTTTCAGGAACTGGCAATACCCGTTGGGTCGCAGAGCAATTAGCGGCCATGACTGGTGAGAAGCTGATAGATATCTGTCAGTCTCAATCGGTCATGACTGACAATGGCATGAGCCGGAATCCTGATTCACAACCTTACCGGTTGCAAGCCGGAGAACGAATAGGCTTCTGTTTTCCCATCCATGGATGGCAACCGCCCCGTATCATGCGGGAGTTTATCAGAAAGAGTGATTTCCGTTTGATAACCGAGTCACAAAAGGAGGTGCCATTCTGCTATGCAGTCTGCACCTGTGGCGACGAAACGGGGGAGGCAATGACCATTTTCGGCAAAGAATTGCAGAGGAATGGGCTCCATCTCGACAGTTGTTATTCAATTGTGATGCCCAACACTTATGTCTGTCTTCCTTTCATGGATACAGATTCCGAGGCCGTTCAAAAACAAAAACTGCAGACCGCCAAGCACCGAATCAGAGAGGTGGGAGACGACATCGTACACTACAGGAGAGGAAGGAACGAGCTGACCAAAGGTCCCTTTCCCCGACTCTATTCCTACGTAATCGGTGCCTATTTCAACCGCTATATGATTAGTGACAAACGGCTGGCAGTTTCTTCTGAACTGTGCAGCCACTGTGGCCTTTGTGCCTCAGTCTGCCCAACCGGCAACATCTTCTGCCAGCACAACCAGTTGCCTGTCTTCCGTCATGAGGACCAATGCACGAATTGTCTGGCCTGCTACCACCATTGTCCTCATCACGCCATCCAATATGGCAGTATCACCCGAAAACGCGGGCAATACTATTTCAAGATTTCGGAAATGAACAATCTATAGTTTCAGATTTCTCTGGTCATCCGGGAAATGTTCTGACAGTACCTGAAAAAACAGCATCAAACAGAAGAAAAACAAAACTGACGGACAAAGAGGCATACACAGCCTGCGCTTGTCCGTCAGTTTCTATCAGGATGCAATCGCATCATCGGGAAATAGATTTATCCGATAATTTTTCCACCTTCCTCAAAGGCCTGCATATTCAGAGGAATCAGAGCATGGTGACGTTCCGGAAGCGTCTTGTATAATCCTTTCTCGACACCTTGAGAGCTAACGACAGGACATACTTTCAGCAATCCGCCCAGGATAATCATATTGAAAATCTTGCTGTTCTTCATCTCAGCAGCTTTGTCCATCGCATCCACACGATAGACGGTAATGTCGGTGCGTGTAGGAGGATTGATAATACCATAGCCATCATAGATGATGATACCGCCAGGCTTAACTTTCGGCTCGAACTTGTCGAGCGAAGGCTGGTTTAACACAACAGCCACATCGTATGAGCTAAGGATGGGCGATGAAATCTTCTCGTCACTGACGATAACTGTCACATTGGCGGTACCGCCGCGCTGTTCAGGACCGTATGCGGGCATCCAGGTCACTTCCTTATCCTCCATCAATGCAGAATAAGCCAGAATCTTACCCATAGAGAGTACGCCCTGTCCGCCAAAACCAGATATGATAATTTCCTTTTTCATCGTTCTAACGCTTGTTACTATTCACTAATTGTATCCTTCAAATCACCCTTGGGATAAAACTTGAACATGTGTTCCTTCATCCATTCATTGGCTTTCACGGGTGACAGTTTCCATCCGCTGTTACAGGTTGAGACAATCTCAACCAACGAACTGCCTTTGCCATCCATCGATGCCTTGAAAGCCTTCTTGAGTGCATTCTTGGCCTTGCGGATAGAGGCGACAGATTCAACGCTTTGGCGGGTCACATAGCATGTTCCTTCCAGTTGGGCTGCCAGTTCGGTAATCTTGAGGGGATAACCATGAAGATCTGCCACACGACCATAAGGGCAAGTGCTTGTCTTCTGTCCCATCAAGGTGGTAGGAGCCATCTGTCCGCCAGTCATTCCGTAAATGGCATTATTGATAAAGATGATTACGATATTCTCACCACGATTCAATGCGTGGATAGTCTCACAAGCTCCAATACAAGCCAGGTCGCCGTCACCTTGATAGGTGAAGACAAGACGGTCAGGCCACAGGCGCTTGATGGCCGTCGCCACAGCGGGCGCACGACCGTGGGCCGCCTCCTGCCAGTCAATGTCGAGATAGCGGTAGGCAAAGACGGCACAGCCGACGGGGCTCACACCAACGGATTTCTCCTGCAGCCCCATTTCCTCAATAACCTCTGCCACAAGCTTATGAACCACGCCGTGACTGCAGCCTGGGCAATAGTGCATCTGCACGTCATTCATGAGCGACGGCTTCTGATATACGATATTCTCTGGAGATATGATTGTCTGTTCCATACAATATTCCATTAATGAGTGTTCCTAATTGTCACAAAATCCAACTGAACTATTTCATCAGTTTCTCCTTGAGAGCGGCTACAATCTCGTTGGGTTCGGGAACGATACCTCCCAAACGTCCGAAATGCTCGACGGGCACAGCACCATTGATGGCCAAACGCACATCTTGTACCATCTGGCCGGCATTGATTTCAGCCACGAGGATGCCTTTCTTGCCTTTAGCCACCTCGGCAATCTGTTTTTCCGGGAAAGGCCAAAGTGTGATGGGTCGGAAGAGGCCCACCTTGATATGCTCCTCAGCCGCAATCTCCACAGCCTTCTGTGCGATGCGTGAAGCACTGCCGAAAGCGACGATAACATAGTCAGCATCTTCGCAATCGGTTGCTTCAAATCTCACCTCATTCTCCTTGATGGTGGCATATTTCTGTTGCAGGTGGATATTATGCTTTTCCATCTCTTCGGGTTTCAGTTCCAGTGACGTCAGGATATTGGGCTGACGGTCTTTGGTGCGTCCGAAAGTGGCCCAAGGGCAGTCTTTCTTGATTTCTTCTTCCGTGCGACGTGGACGATAGGGAGGCAACACCACTTTCTCCATCATCTGGCCGATGACACCATCGCTGAGTATCATGGCCGGATTGCGGTACTTGAAAGCGAGTGTGAAAGCCAAATCGACAAAGTCGGCCATCTCCTGAACAGAGTTGGGTGCCAGAACAATCACCTCGTAGTCACCATTGCCGCCACCTCGTGTTGCCTGAAAATAGTCACTCTGTGAGGGTTGGATCGTACCCAATCCTGGACCACCGCGCTGCACATTGACCACGACACCAGGCAGTTCGGCACCTGCCATATAGGTGATACCTTCCTGCATGAGGGCCACACCGGGACTGGATGAGGATGTAAACACCTTTTTGCCGGCTCCAGCTCCACCGTATACCATGTTGATGGATGCCACTTCACTCTCCGCCTGCAACACAACCATACCTGTGGTTTCCCAAGGTTTGTCGAGAGCAAGCGTCTCAATAATCTCACTCTGCGGTGTGATGGGATATCCAAAGAATCCATCCACACCCGTTCGAATGGCAGCCCGGGCAATCGCCTCGTTGCCTTTCATCAGCGTTACTTCTTGTTCAGCCATGATGTTTACTCCTTTTCCAACTTGGTTCTATACACCGTGATACATCCGTCTGGACAGACAATACCACATGAGGCGCAGCCGATACAATCGTCTGCATACACCACCTCCACGTAGGGGTAGCCGTGGACATTCACTTTCTTTGCCAGCATGATTACGTCTTTGGGGCATGCTTCTACACAGAGCGCACATCCCTTGCAACGAGTGGTGTCCACCACGATAGCACCTTTCACTTTACTCATAGTAACAATTATTAAGTATGGGGTATCTCCCCTTGTTCTGAGAATAGCTGTGTGCGTTCTCAGCCTCAGGGGTTATACATATCTTTATGATAGAAGTTCAAGATGTCTTCCAGCATCCGTTTGGCTTCGGCAGCCTCACTTTCGGGATTCAGTTCTACAGCTTCTGTATAACAATTGATGGCCTCTGCCCACTTTCCCTGTCGCCGGAATTGATTGCCTTGAACATAGAGCTCTTCAGCGGTCATTGATAGTACTCCTTCTTGCCAGCGGCGAGGGTGTTTTTCATCAGTGAACAAATGGTCATCGGTCCGACACCGCCCGGAACGGGAGTGATGAAAGAGCACTTGGGTGCCACCTCGTCAAACTTCACATCGCCATTCAGCCGGAATCCGCTCTTGCGTGAGGCATCAGGTACGCGGGTGGTACCCACATCGATAATGACAGCCCCCTCCTTCACCATATCTGCCGTAACGAAATCGGGACTGCCGATGGCAGCGATGATGATATCTGCCTGGCGGCACTCCTCCTTGAGGGTGGTAGAGCGGCTATGGCATACAGTAACGGTAGCGTCACCATACTGTTTCTGCATCATCAATTGTGCCATGGGCTTTCCTACGATGTTGGAACGTCCGAGTATGACGCATTTCTTGCCGCGTGTTTCGATTTGATATCGCTGCAGCAGGGTAAGAATGCCGAGCGGTGTGGCTGAAATAAAGCAGGGCAGCCCAATAGCCATACGTCCCACATTCACAGGATGGAAACCATCGACATCCTTCCGATAGTCAATCGCCTCAATCACCTTCTGTTCGTCAATGTGGCGGGGCAAGGGCAACTGGACAATAAAACCGTCAACGTCAGCATCCCGGTTGAGCTGATCGACGCATTGCAAGAGTTCCTCTTCGGTCACACTGTCTTCAAAACGGATGAGAGTTGACTTGAAGCCACAGGCCTCACAAGCCAGCACCTTGTTCTTCACATAGGTCTCCGAACCGCCATCATGGCCCACCAAGACGGCAGCCAGATGGGGTTGTTTGCCACCTTTGGCAACGATATCCTTTACTTCTTGGGCTATCTCCTGCTTGATGGCAGCAGCGGTAGCCTTTCCGTCAATCAACTGCATATATCTAGTTCTTTATTTGATTTCACACATTACATCTTGCGGCGCATGGCGTTGGCCATCTGCATCATCTTGCTACTGGGCGCACTGCTCACGAGCTTCATCATCTTGCGCGTCTGCTCAAACTGCTTCATCAGCCGGTTCACTTCCTGGATATTGGTTCCCGAACCTTTGGCAATCCGGTTGCGGCGGCTCTGGTTGATGATTTCAGGATGCGAGCGTTCTTTAGGAGTCATACTGTAGATGATAGCTTCGATGCTCTTGAACGCATTGTCGTCGATGTCCACATCCTTGATGGCCTTGCCAACGCCCGGAATCATTGCCGCCAAATCCTTGATGTTACCCATCTTCTTGATTTGTTGGATTTGCTGCATGAAGTCGTTGAAATCAAACTGGTTCTTGCGAATCTTCTTTTCCAACTCGCGAGCCTGCTTCTCGTCAAACTGTTCTTGGGCACGCTCCACCAGACTGACGATATCACCCATGCCGAGAATACGGTCGGCCATACGTGAGGGGTGGAATACATCGATGGCCTCCATCTTTTCACCCGTACCCACAAACTTGATGGGCTTAGTCACAACGGTACGAATGGAGAGCGCAGCACCCCCTCGGGTGTCACCATCCAGTTTGGTCAGCACCACGCCATCAAAATCCAGCCGTTCATTGAACTCTTTGGCTGTATTCACGGCATCCTGACCCGTCATAGAGTCGACTACAAAGAGCGTTTCGTCGGGATTGACAGCCTTTTTCAAGGTCTCAATCTCATCCATCATCTCCTCATCGATGGCCAGTCGACCGGCGGTATCGATAATCACCACATTATAGTTTTTCTGCTTGGCTTGCAGGATGGCATGCTGTGCGATGGAAACAACATCCTTTGAATCAGGTTCAGAATAAACCTCGACACCAACCTGCTGTCCTACCACTTTGAGCTGTTCGATAGCAGCGGGGCGGTATACGTCGCAGGCCACGAGCAAGGGGTTCTTGTGCTGTTTGTTCTTCAGCATGTTGGCCAGCTTGCCGCTAAAGGTCGTTTTACCAGAACCCTGCAATCCGGACATCAGGATAATGGCCGGTCTGTTCTCCAGTTTCAACTCGGCAGCAGTACCGCCCATGAGTTCCGTCAACTCGTCGTGGACGATTTTCACCATCATCTGACTGGGTTTCACGGCCGAGAGCACATTCATGCCCATCGCCTTCTGCTTCACGGTATCGGTGAAGCTCTTGGCCACTTTGTAATTGACATCCGCATCGAGCAAGGCTCTGCGTACGTCCTTCAGGGTTTCTGCCACATTGATTTCGGTGATTTTTCCTTCACCCTTCAGTATCTTGAACGAGTGTTCAAGTCTTTCACTTAAATTTTCAAACATGTCTGTATAGTGAATCGATATTAATTTTGTTTCTTATAACTTGCCGGCCACTTGTTTCCTGACAGGCGCTATTGATTGCTTTCATTTACTGCAAAGATACAGCAATGTAACAGAAAAAACGAAGAAATGACCATTCATTTAAACAATTTTAAAACCTGCGGTGCCCAATTTGCGCACAACGGGCCGATAGTGTGCAAAAAATCTGATTTGTCAGCCTTAGAACGGCAGGGGACCGTCGGGAGGCGGTACCATCATCGTATCGAATGGTGAGTAAGCCTCGGGCACCATGCCGGTTGGTTCCCCGCCATTTACTTTCGACCCCAGAATCTCTCCCTCTTGTGTCTTTTTCTTGCTCAAACGCGAGTCTTCAGGATTCTCGAATCGGGTAAACTCTCCGCGGAAGGTGAGCAGCACATCACCCGTTGCACCCTTACGGTGCTTGGCTATGATGATCTGCGCCATACCCCTCAAATCTCTTCCATTGTCATCCTGATAGATGTGATAGTATTCCGGACGATGGACGAAGAGCACCATGTCGGCATCCTGCTCGATGGCTCCTGACTCACGCAGGTCGCTCAACTGCGGGCGTTTTCCCTCCAATCCCTCACGCGACTCCACACCACGGTTCAGCTGGCTCAAGGCCAGGATGGGGATATCCAGTTCCTTGGCCAATCCCTTGAGCGAGCGTGAGATGACCGACACCTCTTCTTGTCGTGACGAGAACCGCATACCGTTGGCATTCATCAGCTGCAGGTAGTCAATCATGATGATTTTCACGCCATGTTCCCTTACCAGTCGTCGAGCCTTGGTGCGCAGTTCGAACACAGACAGACCGGGGGTGTCATCCACATACAATGGTGCTCCGATGAGATTGTTCACTTGCTTGTCCAGACGTTCCCACTCATCGGGTTGCAACTGTCCGTTGAGAATCTTGCTGCCTTGGATTTCACAGCAGTTGGATATCAATCTGTTGACCAGTTGCACATTGCTCATTTCCAAAGAGAAGAAGGCCATGGGCACCTTGTAGTCGGCGGCGATATTCTTGGCCATGGAAAGGGCGAAAGAGGTCTTTCCCATGGCGGGGCGTCCAGCGATGATGACCAGGTCGCTCGACTGCCATCCACTGGTGATATCGTCAAGTTTGTGGTATCCTGTTGGCACACCGGTCAGACCGTCCTTGTTGGCCGAAGCCTTCTGGATGACCTCAATGGCGTTTTTGATGACCGGGTCAATCTGGGTGTAATCCTTCTTCATGTTCCTCTGCGACAGTTCGAAGAGAGAGCCTTCAGCCTCCTGCATCAGGTCATCCACATCGATGGTGTCATCAAAGGCTTTGGTCTCGATGCCTGATGCAAAGGAAATCAGCTGACGGGCCAGAAACTTTTGGGCGACGATACGTGCATGATATTCAATGTTGGCCGAACTAGCCACTCTGGAGCTCAGCTCCGTGATATAGGCTGGTCCACCGGCGCGTTCAAGCGTTCCGTTCTTGGCCAGTTGGTCCATGACGGTCAGCACATCCACCGGTCGCTCAGCCATACTCAAGTCACGGATGGCAGCGAAGATGAGCTGGTGCTTGTTGTCGTAAAAGCTCTCGGGATAGAGCATCTCGCAGACCACTGCGTATGCATCCTTGTCAATCATGAGAGCTCCGATTACAGCCCTCTCCACTTCGAGCGCCTGCGGCTGGAGATGTGCGTATGTGTTGTCAAGAGGCTGCTGCTGGGTCCTCCTTTGTGGGGTTTTGTTGTTTTCTGCCATATTTGAGTTGTGATAATTCTGACGTTTTAGCGGCCATTACAGGCAAATTTGGCGATGTAGATGGCCTCTCTTGCTGTTTCAAAGTGCAAAAATACAAAAAATCTTTCTTTTTCTCACGAATAAAACGTAAATTTGCAGCATCAATTCACGATTAGTCAGAAAAATCATCTTGTAGAAACCCCAAAAGCCATGGATTCAACCTTTCTCACACGGCCTGTTGCCAAGATCAATCTGGGTTTGAACATCGTATCCAAACGGAGCGATGGCTACCACAACCTGGAGACCGTTTTCTATCCACTCCCCATCTGCGACGTGTTGGAATTGTCGACGATGCATCCTGATTTCCCCTCCAGTTATCATTGCGACTTGAAGGTGACTGGCGTGGACATCGAAGGGGACGAACAGCGCAACCTGGTCGTACGTGCCTATAATAAGGTGAGCGAGCGCTACTCCCTGCCCCGCCTCCATGCCCACCTGTTCAAGTCAATCCCCACCCAAGCCGGCATGGGCGGCGGGTCCAGCGATTGTGCCTTCATGATCAGGGCTCTCAACGAATGGCTTCAGTTGCAGATGTCAGAAGAAGAAATGATATCTATGGCCGCCTCGCTCGGAGCCGACTGTCCGTTCTTTATCACCTGCAAGCCGAGTTATGCAGAAGGGATTGGAGAGCAACTGCATCCGATTGAACTGAATTTGGGCGGATGGGATATCCTGGTGGTAAAACCCGATATTCCTGTTTCCACCAAAGAGGCATTTGCCCTTATCACTCCCCATCAGCCATCCCGCAACTGTGCCGACATCGTCATGCAACCCGTGGAAACCTGGCGCAATCTGCTGGTCAACGACTTTGAGTCAAGCATCTTCCCCCAGCATCCTCGCTTGGCAGAAATCAAACAGCAGCTCTATGATACAGGAGCCGTCTACGCGGCCATGAGCGGTAGCGGAAGCAGTCTTTTCGGACTATTCCACAGAGGTGCCATACCCACGGATTTCACTCATCAGTTCAAGGACTGCTATACAGCAGCAATAGCTCTCTGAAACACGTTTACGCCAAGTACTTTTCACTCTCTACTTCAACCCGTTAACATAATAGAACATTCAATCCCTTACAATTATGAAATCGTTCCTCAAACATGTCTTCTCCACCGTGGTGGGCATCATGGTATTCATGTCAATCAGTATGTTCCTCGCCATCATTGCCATCACCGGTATGTTGGCATCCGAAAGCAAATTGCCAGAAGTGAAGTCCAATTCGGTCATGACAATCAAGCTCTGCGGCTTTATCCAAGAGCGCGGCACGGACAATGGCCTTCCTTTCATGAAATTCATGAATCAGGACATGGAAACACAAGGACTTGACCAATTGACAGAAGCTATCGAGAAAGCCAAAGACAATGAACACATCAAAGGTATCTATATCGAGGCCGGCCCCGCTTCATTCGATTCGCCTGCCACGATGATAGCCCTACGCCGTTCGCTCAACGCATTCAAAAAGAGCAACAAATGGGTCATTGCCTATTCAGACCAATTTACACAAGGTGCATACTATGTGGCATCGGTGGCCGACGAACTCTATCTCAATACGACAGGCTCCATCGATTTCAGAGGATTGGGCAGCCGCACAGCCTATTATAAAGGACTGTTCGACAAAATTGGTGTTGACTACCAGGCCATGCGCGTAGGCAAGTATAAGAGCTATGTGGAAAGTATGACCCGAACCGACATGAGTGCCGAAGACCGCGAGCAGCGCATGACCTATCTCTCGGGCATTTGGAACATGATGCTCTCCGACATCGCCAAGAGCCGCCATACGACTGTCGAGGCTCTCAACAGCTTTGCCAACGACAGCATCCTTCTGTTTGCCAACCAGCAGGATTACCTGAAGATGAGACTCGTTGACAAACTGCTATATCCGGAAGAACTCAAGGCACTGGTACAAAAGAAGATGGGAGTGGACCAGGATGATGATATCACCCAGATAACAGCCTCAGACATGGCCAAGACCATCGTGGACCAGAAGGAACGTGGCGATCAGGTGGCCGTTTACTATGCTGTGGGCGGCATTAGCGACACAGACCTGAGCAGCCTCACCGGCGAACAGGGTATTGTGGGCAAGACGATGGCCCGAGACCTTCGCGAACTGGCGGATGACGATGACGTCAAGGCCGTAGTCATCCGTGTCAATTCGGGAGGCGGCAGTGCAGTGGCCTCTGAACAGATTCACCACGCTGTGGAACTGCTCAAGCAGAAGAAACCTGTTGTCGTATCCATGGGAGGAGCAGCTGCCTCGGGAGGCTATATGCTGAGTTGCGGAGCCTCGTACATCATTGCCGAACCCGCCACAATCACTGGTAGTATCGGTATCTTCGGAATGATTCCCAACGTCAGCAGACTGCTGACAGACAAGCTGGGCGTGACTTACGACGAGGTTGGAACCAACCGTTTCACCAACTCGATGGAGCGACTGGTGACCGCCAAGGACAACGCCCAAGAGCGGATGTTGATGCAAACCTATATCAACCAAGGATATGACCGCTTCATCACGATGGTTTCCAAGGGAAGAAAACTCTCCAAGGAACGCGTGCATGAGATTGCCCAAGGCCGCGTTTGGTTAGGACAGGATGCCGTGAAACTGAAGCTGGTTGACCAACTGGGCACGCTGGACGATGCCGTGAAAAAAGCTGCCAGTCTGGCTCAGACGGACGATTACCGTCGCAAGGACTATCCGGCAGCAGAAGACTGGATGGAGAGACTGCTCAAGGAAACGATCCAGACAGACGACAATTATCTCAACAGCCAGTTCAGGGAACTGCTCGGCAGCCATTACCAGGAATGGGTAATGATTCGGACTGCGGAGAAGCGAAACCGTTTGCAGGCCACCCTGCCCTACTCCATTGTCGTAGAATAGGCGACAGGATTCCCCAACCGAACAAACAGTCATGAAAGATCCGGACTTCCGTTGGCAGTCTGACATGTAACCATCATTTATACAATCAAAATTATCATGGAAGGCGACTTCATCAAAATAAACGAATGGCTATTGCCTTTGAGTTGGCTTTATGGTATCGGTGTCAAAACACGTAACATCCTGTTTGACATCGGTGTCCTCAAAAGCCAGAGTTTCGATGTTCCAATCATCTCCGTTGGCAATATCACGGTGGGCGGAACCGGCAAGACCCCACACGTGGAATACCTGATAGAACTGCTTCAGAACAAATACAAGGTGGCCGTTCTCAGCAGAGGATACAAACGCAAGAGCAAAGGTTTTGCCATCGCATCCAAGGAATCGACGATGCGTGACATCGGCGACGAGCCTTTCCAGTTGCACACCAAGTATCCGAAGATTACCGTCGCTGTCGACAAGGACCGGTGTCATGGCATCCAAACCCTGACAGAAAGCCTGCCGTCCGCATCGTCAAGCAACAGCAATATTGATGTGGTGTTGCTCGATGATGCCTTCCAGCATCGTTATGTCAAACCTGGTGTAAACATTCTCCTGGTTGATTATCACCGGCTCATCATCTATGATCAGTTGCTGCCTGCCGGTCGTCTGAGAGAACCCCTGTCGGGCAAGAACCGTGCCGACATAGTGATTGTGACCAAATGTCCGGCTGACCTCAAACCGATGGAGTATCGGGTCATCACCAAGGCTATGAACCTCTTCCCCTACCAGCAGCTCTATTTCACCACACTGACTTACGGTGATTTGCAGCCCATCTTCTGCGGAGAGAACCGCCCGCTGAACAGCATTACCCCCAACGACCATGTGCTGCTTCTCACGGGTATCGCCTCGCCCAAACAGATGATGCTCGACCTCTCCCCCTATACCCCCCACATCACCCCGCTGACATACGGCGACCACCATGACTTTACGCCATCCGACTTGGCGCATATCAACGAGATTTTCAACAAGATGCCCTCGCCCAAACTAATCATCACCACCGAGAAAGATGCTACGCGCCTCATGGGCAAAGATGGCTTGAGCGAAGAGGTACGCCACCATCTCTTCACCTTGCCGGTGCACATTCATTTCATGCTCGACCAGGCAGAGAAGTTCAATGATTTCATCTTGGGCTACATGGTGAAGAACTCACGTAACAGCATTCTGGTAAAGGCCAAATCCAACAACGCCCAAAAGGGTCGTCAGGAGAAAACGCCTGCCGCATTCTCCCCCACCATCCGATTCTGACGAAAAGAATGCCTCCGCAGCACACTTCATTCATCATCCAAACCATTCAACATCAATATTCAGCATAGATTTTTCAATATGACAGAAATAGCAAAACTTGGAGAGTTCGGTCTCATTGATCGTCTCACCAAAGACATTCATCCCCAAAACAGTTCCACGCTCTATGGCGTAGGCGATGACTGTGCCGTACTGACTTATCCCGACAGTGAGATTCTGGTAACTACCGACTTGCTGATGGAGGGTGTTCATTTCGATTTGACCTATACGGATTTGCGTAGCTTAGGCTACAAGGCAGCCATGGTCAACATCAGTGATATCTTTGCCATGAACGGCACCCCACGACAGGTCACCGTCAGCCTTGCCTTGAGCAAACGCTTCTCCGTAGAGGACATGGATACCCTCTATGAAGGTTTGCGCGCAGCCTGCAACAAATGGGGAGTAGACATCGTGGGCGGCGACACCACCTCATCGTTTACCGGTCTGGCCATCAGCATCACCTGCATCGGCGAGGCTAAAAAGGAAGATATCGTCTACCGTCACGGAGCCCGCGATACCGACCTCGTCTGCGTGTCGGGTGATTTGGGAGCCGCCTATATGGGACTCCAGCTGTTGGAGCGCGAAAAGACGGTCTACTATCAACAGGTGGCCGAAGCCAAGAAGCGTGGCGACCGCCGAATGCTGGAGGAGCTGGCCCATTTCTCTCCCGATTTCGCAGGCAAAGAATATCTGTTGCAGCGCCAACTGAGGGCCGAAGCCCGCGGTGACATCATCGCACGGCTGCGTGAGGCTGGCATCCGCCCGACGGCCATGATGGATGTGAGCGACGGTCTCTCCAGCGAACTGATTCACATTTGCAAGCAGAGCCATGTGGGTTGCCGTATTTACGAGAAAAATATCCCTATCGACTATCAGACTGCCGTAATGGCCGAAGAAATGAACATGAATGTCACGACATGTGCCCTGAATGGTGGCGAAGACTATGAGCTGCTCTTTACCGTCCCCATCGGCGACCATGCCAAAATCGAACAGTTAGATGACGTGAAACTCATCGGCCACATCACCCGTGAATCACTCGGGAGGGTACTTGTTACCCGGGATGACCAGGAGTTTGACCTCAAAGCCCAAGGGTGGAATCCCTTGGCATGAGCCTCCGCCCCACACTCCCATTCGCTTTTATGGCAGTCTTAGAATGGCTGTTGTAACGACCTTAGAATGACTGTTGTAATGGTCTTAGAATGGCTGTTCTTAAAACCTTAGAACAGCCATTCTAAGACCTTCATCAATAAATAGAGGATGATAATAGCCCTTTATTGGTTAATTTTTGTTTAAAAAGTGGGCTTTTTATGAAAATATAGGTAAAAATCAAAAGAAAAACATTAAATTTGCAGGCAAGAAAAACAAGGTCAGGAGGAAGACTGACAGATAATCGTCAGGCCAACCGACCAAGAAATGACATATGAAGGAGACTTCTGATTAGGTGGATACTCATAGGAATATAATTCTTTAACAATAGGAAAACTCATGTTGCTGCTATGAAACAATCGGAACAAGCAGACAATCAAAAGGAAGACAAAAAGAGCAGAAACCGGTTCGGTGTGAAACTGCTTTTCATCAGATGGTACAGAGTAGAAGACTGTGGCTTCTTCTCTTGGGACTATATTGGCCATTTGGTGGTGCTCTCACTCATAGCTCTGCTACTGGGTGGCATCACCATGAACCTATCCATCTTCAGTCCCATGACACGTGCCCTTGATGATTTCTCGATGACTGATGTGTACTACGAAATCCAGCGCAACAACTCCATCGAGATGGACACCAGCATCGTCTTGGTGGACATGACCAAACTGCACAACCGAAGTGAAATAGCACAAACTATTCGCGAGATACAGCAATGCAAACCACGACTGCTGGTCATCGACCTTCTCTTCGAACGCGAGGGTGACGATTTGATAGGCAATGCCGATCTGATTTCGGCTATTGATGCCAACAGCAACCACACCCTACTCTCCTGCAAACTCACCGGCTACAACCCTGAAAAAGGCGCATTCACCCACCAACTCAACTCCTTCTTCGGCGAGTTTGGAAACTATCATTGGGCATACGGTAACGTGATGCAGAAACAAACGGGTGGCTGCATCCGCCAATACTCGCTTTGCCAGAAGATGCAGGACGAGGATGTCTATTCCCTTCCCTATCTCGCAGCCTGCATGTATCAAGGCAACCAACCCCACCGCGAGGACATGAACGAACGGACCATTGTCTATGGCAACACGGATTTTCCGGTTGTGGCATGTGACGAGGTGAAACAATTCGGACGCCTTCTCACGGACAAGCTCGTCATTTTGGGAACCATCTCAACAGAAGAGGACAGCCATATTACGCCAGTAGGCAAAATGCCCGGCATGAAGATTCAAGCCTACTCGATGCTCTCCTATATGGAACACCACACAATCACCCAAATGAGCACCTGGGCGAGCCTCCTGCTGGCCTTCCTCTGCTGCTATCTCTCGGCATGGGCAGGTTATAAGCTGTATCTCATACCCCAACCCGTCTGTCTCTATGCCATCAAAGCCTACTATTTCTGCATCGCGGCCTTGCTCGTATGGGCATCGTTCATCTGCTTTGTGAAATTCAACTACAATATCAATCTGCTCTACCCGCTACTGGGCATTGCTTTGGTGGAGGAATCACGCATCCACTACAAATGGGGTATCGCCATGCTCCAGAAATATACTAACTGGAGTTTCCCCAAGCATTCCATCTACCAGTTCTCTGTAGTGAAATCCATCAAGAAAGACGAACTCGACAAGAAACCCGAAGAAGAAACGTGATGATATCAAGCACATGACACAAGGAGCTGACCCCAATAATAATGACAATAATGATCATGACCATCAGAAAGCATATGTTCACCCAAGTAACCCAAGCATCTGCCCGTGCCATCGGCTGCACATTTGCAAGCACATCGGCCCGTATACTCATCTGCGCCCTCGCCATCGCTTTTGCCATGACAGGAGCCGCCAACGCCTCTACCCTTGCAGCCGACTCGGCACAGGTGGAAGCCGCCCGCCATCTCGCCCTGGGCAACACGCTCTATGAGCAGGGCCAGTTCGAGAAGGCTGTAGCCGAATATACAGAAGCAGCCCGTCTGGGCAATGCTGAGGCACAATTTGACCTCGGTTATGCTTACTATAACGGTGAGGGAGCCGAGAAGGATTATGCCACGGCTGCCAGATGGTTCAAGAGAAGTGCATCACAACGCTTTGCCAAGGCTGAATTCAACCTTGCCTACTGCTATATGAACGGACGCGGAGTGCCCCGCGACTACGACAAGGCCCTGATCTATCTGACTAAAGCGGCTGCCGGAGGATTCCAGATGGCACAGATGACACTGGCCGACTGTTATGCCTATGGCATACTGGTGGAACAGAATGCTGAGGAGAGCAAGATGTGGAGAGAGATGGCTGAAGGAAAGACCACTGCCCCACAAGCGGAACAGCCGGCTGAACCGAAAGCTAAAGCACCTGTACAGAAGCCGGACGCACCCGCCGTGAAGCAGCCGGAAACTCCGGCCGTCGGAGAAGATGGCATCCTGGCAGAAGGTGTGTCGCCACAGGACATGCTGTTCGATATCGACCTGGGAGGAGACAAGCCCTTGGTAGAGAGAAAAAAGCCGACACCGGCCACCCCCAAGGCTGACACTCCGAAAGCAGTCAACCCCGACGTGACCCGGAACGATCATGTCGCCAAAGACAGTGTGGCGGCTCCCCGCCCTGCCATCGTGCTGACCAAGGATGGCATTGTCAAGCCAAGGGAGGATGTGGCAGCGGCTCCCGCCAAGGATTCGACCCTGGCCATGGCCGACACAACCCGTCACGCTCCGACAGTGGCTGAGACCGATGCCAAGAAGGCACCCGTGGTGCGCATCCTCTATCCCGAAGACCAGTCGCTCTTCCATACCGACAATGTGAAGGTGAAATACCAACTGCTCACTTACGGCTATCAGGGACCAACCCAAGTGAATGTGCTGGTAGACGGTGTGAAACAACCCGACAGCCGTGCCGTAAGACAAGCCAACACCGTAGAGGTGGATTTGCCCAACCGTGACTGCACGGTGATGATCTATGCCCAGAATGCCAACGGCAACAGCGAACCCGTATCCATCCGTCTCATCCGCGAGAACGTGGCACAGGTTGACCTGCCCAAACTCTTTGTTGTGGCCGTGGGTGTGGGTAAATATGACAATGAGAAACTGCCCAACCTGAAGCTCACCTGCAAGGATGCACAGGACTTTGCCAATGTTGCCGCCAAGAAGAAGGGCCAACCCTTCTCTGATGTACAGGTGAAGGTGCTCTGCGATGAGGAAGCCACCCGCAGCGACTTGTTCGAGGCGATGGAATGGATGGCCCAGGAGGCGTCGCCCAACGACCTCTGTATCTTCTTCTTCGCAGGCCATGGCTACCGAGACGAGAAAGACCGTTTCTATTTCATGCCCTATCACGGACGCATCGACCAACTGTATGACTGTTTCAGCGCCACCGACTTCAAGAATGCCGCCGATGACATCAACAGCAAGCTCGTCATCTTTGTTGACGCCTGCTACTCCGGCGGTCTCTTAAGCGGCCAACGGTCTGCCGCCGCAACCCATTTCATCGAACAGCTGCGCCGCACCAAGAACGGCATGCTGCTCTATGCCTCCAGCGCATCGGACACCAAATCGAACGAAGACCCCACCTGGGGCAACGGTGCCTTCACCAAAGCCCTGATAGAAGCCTTCAACGGTGCTGCCAAACAAGCCACCGACGAGGGACTCTCCACCCAACAGTTGGAAATGTATCTCTATAAAGAGGTAAGGAAAACGACCAACTTCAAACAGTCGCCCGTATTCATGAACCCCAATGGAATGGAACATTTCAATATTTTTACGTATGAAAACTAAATCTTTCTTCCTGATTGCCGCCTTTGTCGGTCTGGTCCGTACAACGGCTCTCGCCCAGCAGTATATGGTCTACTCCACCATCGGCTCCGTCAGCGAGATGAAGAACGGAAAGGCTACAGCACTCCAACCGCGCAAACTCATCTCGGCCAGCGACCAAATCACTATCGGCAAAGAGAGTGCGCTGACCGTGCTCGACGAAAACAAAAACACGCTCCACTGCTTCACGGCAGCAGGTAAATACACGGTTACCCAACTGCTTTCCATGAAGGGAAGCAGCAAAAAAGACCTGTCCAAACAGTATATGAACTATCTGGTCAAGCGGCTCTTTGCCTCAGGCAGCCAAAAGATGACCCATCCAGACTCCTATATGCAGGCTACGGCAACTGCCTACCGCTCCACAGCCACCGACTCGCTGCTACTGGGAAAGCTGGCTGCCATGCTCCAGAAACAGAACCTGCAGAACATGAATGCCGAAAAAGCTCTCACCCAATCCTCCACGTTCATGGACAGCGACCTGGATGTCGCCTTCGAACTGGTCGACTGTGAGACGGGAATGCCTTTGGGCAAAAACGTAAGACCCAACACAAGTTGTTATGTGCGGGTATCCAATCGCACCAACGAACTGCTCTACATGAACGTGCTCGACATTGATACCCATGGGGAGAAATATCTGGTGTTGCCCGTCGATTCGGCCGTCACCTGCTCTCATCTGATGGTACCTCCCATGAGTACCGTCTCGTTTAAATCGGAACCGTTGCTTTTTGGCGAAGAACCCTCGGCCGAGTCGTTCATCCTGATTGCCACAGAGGAACCTGTCGATTTCAGCATTCTCATGAGTCCCATCCGCTATAGTGGCAAAGAATCCATCAGAGCAGGCCTCCACCGCTGTTTCCATCAAGTGAGGAAGGAAATGTAACCTCGCGAAAGAATCCCAACAAGAGCTAATCACCAAACCAATTTTTACGTTATGAGAATCCATACCATCATACGCACGGGATGTACATTCATCGCACTCCTCTGTATTGGCATGAGCCAAGCACAGACATCCGACAAGTTGGATGCCGACAAGCTGCTCTTTGAAACCCTGCAGCAAACCAGTATCATCGAGAACTATCACGAACCGCTCGTCATCACTTCGAAACAATTGCAACAGACCAACGAGAAAAATATCTTTCTCGTCAAGGGAGAGAGTTTCCAAGTGAAATCCCTTTGCTCCGACTTCTATGTGACCCGGAACAAGGAGGGCGAATGGATTCCCCTCTGCGACCAGCGCTACCCCCTGGAGACGGCTGTCAACCTGATGCTCAACAAACTCGACAACAACCGGCATCCCCTGCACATCATCCATCACCAGTATGGCAACAAGAAAAAGGAAGTAACCCTGCCCATGCAGGCTCTTTTCGATGCCCTGGCCCGCAACATGCGTCTCTACTCCACAGTGACCCGCATCAACGAGAAAGAAATGGAAGCGCTGCTGGTGTTCCATCACCCCAAGCTCAACTATATCCACATGCTGCAGATGACCATCAGCATACCGAGGCTTCTCGACCCCGAATATACCATTGATGCCGACCTGTACAGCAATATCCCCCAAGACAATGTGAAGTCCATCTTCCATAAACATGCAAACAAGAAATAACAAACGGCAAGTTCAATAAATACACCATATATTTTATAGAGAAAAACTATGAAACGTATTATCAGTCATTTCATCACACTGACCCTTCTCATGCTTTGCCACGCACACACGGCAGCAGCCTATGAAACGGAATTCAAAATTGTAGAAGGACTCGACGACAACGCCCTGAAAGAAATCATGGAGAAAAACGTCAATGGCATGATTCAGGCATTCAAGACTGCTGCCGATGAGCAGAAGAAAAGCGTCAAACTGGACAAGGAGTGGATGACGAGCGAAGCCATCGAGGGAGTGAAGGAAATTTGGAAGAGCAGCGCCATGAGCTGTCCTCCCACCAACATCATGGCCAGATGCCTGAAGACCTCCAGCGGATTCCAGGTGAGAGGCATCCCCGTGGATATGGTTGAGGCCGACGACAAGGAAGCACGACAGGAACTGACCATCGACTTCCTGCCCAACGGAAAAATCAACAATGTGGCCATCGCCATCTCCATGCACCGCTACGACCAGATTATGGCCGAGAAACAGTCGGATCTGGATTATGCCCGCCGACAGATTATCGTCAACTTTGTAGAGAACTTCCGCACCGCCTACAACCGCAAAGACCTGCCCATGCTCAACAGCGTCTACAGCGACAAGGCACTCATCATCACCGGCAAGGTGGTGAAAGAGAAACCCAACTCTGACATCGACCGCATGACCCTCAACAACAACAAGGTGGTCTATATCAAGCAATCGAAACAGGAGTATCTGAAGAAACTGGCAGGCGTATTCAAGGTGACCAAATACCTGAATGTCAAGTTTGAGGACATCGAGGTTGTTCAGCATCCCAAATATGACGACATCTACGGCGTGACCCTCAAACAGTACTGGCACACCGACCGTTATCAGGACGAGGGCTACCTCTTCCTGCTCATTGACTTCCGAGACAGCGACAACCCGCAGATTCAGGTGCGCACCTGGCAGCCCTACAAGGACAACACCGGAAAAATCCTCGTCAACAAGAAGGACGTGTTCCACCTGGGTTCTTTCCGCATTGTCAGATAACCCGACAGAAACAGCATAATCCTAACATCAAATCATACCATTATGAAAACAAGACTCTTTTTGTCATTGCTGCTTTCCATCGTATGCAGCATGGCATTTGCCCAAAAGACACTGGAAGTTGAAGAACGCTCCCAGGCCAACGATGTCTACTCAAGCGACGGCGACGAGGCAGCCATCATCATCAAGTGTAACCAGACCATACCCCTTCAGTTCTCGTCATCCATGGACAAGAGTGCCGACCCCTTCCGCACCGAACTGCAGGGCTCTGACAGTGTCTACTATATCGCCTTCCCCACGGGCAACCGCTATCGCGGACGTGAGATTAGCATCCTCTCACCCGGCTACAACATCGTGACCATCCCCCTCGAACTGAACCCCAAACAGTTGCGTTCGTTCTATCTCTCCGACCCCGATGCCACCGTGGGCAAGGGCTGCTATGTGGAGCACCGCAACAAGGCCCAGGAAGAAATCAAGAAGACCAACTACGAACAGGCCAAAGACCTGCTGCTCGAAGCCTGCCAGTGTTCTGATGTGGATACCACCGAGAACAACGAGAACCTTCGTACACTCGACACCATCATAAACAGCCGCGCCATGGCCGACCGCTCGTTCAAACTGCTCGACTACCAGGAGGCCGCTACCTATTACGAGAAGGTAATGATGCTCAACTCCTATGACAACTACGCCTCCAACCGCTTCACCGTCTGCATGCGCAACTATGAGAGCGAGTGCGACGTAGCCTTCAAGAAGGCCGAATACTTCTATAGCGAGAAGATGTACGACAAGGCCAAGGAACTCTATGAGCAGGTGGTGAGAAGGGAGTGCAACAACATGGTGATTGCCACCGACCGCCTGAACTTCATCCAGAGTACGATGGATGCCAAGAAATACCACTCGAGGGTGCTGACCTATGAGTACAACAAAGACACCCCTATCGGCTTCTCTTACGGCAAATACAACATGAAGAAGACCGGCGGATTCTTCCAGATGGACATCAACAACCGCGTGTTTGATGCCCTGCGCAGCGATTGCCGCTACGGTGACCCAAAGGATGACCCCGAACTCAACATGTCGTTCGGTTGGACCATCAAGATTGTCAATCCCGTTTGGATTTACTTCGGCCCCGGCATCACCTCGAAGCTCTATTATGGTACCTATCTCGAAGATCATTATCCCGGCTACAAAGACCATGAGATGGAAGAGGTTAACAAAACGAATAATATGAACGAAGCAGAATATGAGAAAGAACTGAAGAAACTCGAGACCAAGACCAATCTGGCCTTCGCCATTTCTCCCGTCATCGGTATCTGCGTGAAGTACAGTTATTTTGCCATCCGCGCCACCTACCAGTACCGCTGGGCATTGAAGTCACAGCTCGACAACTATATCGGCAAGAGCCGACTGAGTTTCGGTGTGGGTGTGGCCTTCTAAAACCGATACCCGATGGAATGGCAAACCCCAGTGGCACTGCCACAGCCAACTTTTCAACTGGAGCCCCAGGAGCAGATGCTCTGTGTGGGCTCCTGTTTTGCTGACCGCATCGGAGCCTTGCTCAACGAAGACGGATTCCGCATCACCGTCAACCCCTACGGCGTGATGTACAATCCCGTAAGCATCCTCCACACCGTGAGCCGCCTCATGGAGAGCCGGCCAGACTATGCCCCCCGTATCGCCATCCTCACGCTGGGCACCAACCATGTCTACCGACTGAAGTCGACAGGCGAGATTGTGGACAACTGCCGTAAGCAACCGGCCCGTCTCTTCGAGGAGGAAGAACTGGACATCGATGCCTGTACCCGGGCGCTTGCCTCGGCTGTGGAGCAGTTGCGGCGGCGGAACCCCGACATCCAGGTACTGGCAACCGTGAGTCCCATCCGCTACGCCAAATACGGCTTCCATGGCAGCCAGCTCTCCAAAGCCACCCTGCTGCTGGCAGCCGACCGGCTCTGCCGCGAGAAGCCGGAATCGGTGACCTATTTCCCTGCCTATGAACTGATGATGGACCAGTTGCGCGACTACCGCTTCTATGCCGAAGACATGCTCCACCCCTCTCCCCAGGCCGTCGCCTATATCTACGAGCGCTTCGGCGAAAACTACTTCAGTGATGCAGCCCGCACGTTTCTCAAAGCGTGGCGCCCCTTGAGAACAGCCCTCCGTCACCGGCCTTTCAACCCCGATTCTGAAGAATACCGGCAATTCATGGATAAAACTATGTTAAAAATAGCGGCTCTTTCAGAAAAATATCCGAACTTTGCATATCCTAACCACAGTCTTGACCGGCAAGGGAGAGACTGACATGCAAGCATCAACATCATGAAATATTCTATCGAAAAGATTACCACGCTCATTGGAGCCCGCCGGATAGGTGAGACGGAAGGCCGCATCAGTTGGCTGCTTACCGACAGCCGCTCCCTCTGTTTCCCCGAAGAGACACTCTTCTTTGCCATCCGCACAAAACGGGGCGACGGCCACCTGTATATCCATGAACTCTATCGCCGCGGAGTGCGCAACTTCGTGGTGGAACAGGTGCCTGCCGGTGCCGCTGACAACTATGCGGGAGCCAACTTCCTTGTGGTGGTGAGCCCGCTGGAAGCACTGCAGCGACTGGCCGAACGCCACCGCGACGAGTTCGACATCCCTGTGGTGGGCATCACGGGCAGCAACGGCAAGACCATGGTCAAGGAGTGGCTCTACCAGCTGCTCTCCCCGCAGATGGTGGTGACACGCTCTCCCAAGAGTTACAACTCGCAGATAGGCGTGCCCCTTTCCGTATGGCTGCTCAACGAGCAGAGCGAAGTGGCACTCTTTGAGGCCGGCATCAGCCAACCCATGGAGATGCAATCACTCCACGACATCATCCAACCTACCATCGGCATCCTCACCTCCATCGGACAGGCCCACCAGGAGAACTTCCGCACCATGGACGAGAAATGTCAGGAGAAACTTACCCTCTTCCATGACGCCAAGGTGCTCGTCTACAATGCCGATGACGAGACCGTCAGCCGTAGCATACGCCGCAGCGGCTACAAAGGCTGCAAGCTCTCGTGGAGCAAAGAGAACACCCAGTCGGCTCTCTTTGTCAAGCGCATCGACAGAGAGGGAGGAACAACCACCATCCACTACTGCTACCAACAGCAGCAGGAGGCCAGTTACCGGCTCCCGTTCATTGACGACGCCTCCATAGAGTGCTCGCTGGCTTGTGCCTGCGCCGCCCTTTACCTGGGCGTGAAAAGCGACGAGCTGGACCGCCGCATGCAGTTGCTCGAACCCGTGGCCATGCGACTGGAGGTGAAAGAGGGTCAACACGGCTGCATCCTTATCAACGACTCTTATAATAGCGACATCAACTCGCTCGACATCGCCCTCGACTTCATGAGCCGCCGACCGGAACAGAAGGGATGCTCACGCACCCTCATCCTCAGCGACATCCAGCAGAGCGGCCTCTCGCCCCAACAACTCTATGAGACCGTCTCAGAACTGGCCGGCAAGAGAGGCATCGACAAGCTCATCGGCATCGGTCCCGAACTGAGCCGCTGGCAGGCCTGCATCCAACTGCCACAGAAACATTTTTTTCCCAACGTCAGCACATTTGTGGCATCCCAAGAGTTCAGACAACTGCACCAGGAGGTGATTCTCATCAAGGGAGCCCGCAGTTTCGGTTTCGACCAAATCACAGAACTGCTGGAAAAGAAAGTGCACGAAACCATCCTCGAGGTGAATCTCAACGCCGTGATAGACAACCTGAACCACTACCGCTCGTTCATGAAGCCAGAGACGAAAATCGTCTGCATGGTGAAGGCCGATGCATACGGAGCGGGGGCCATCGAAGTGGCCAAGACCCTGCAGGAGCACCGGGTAGACTATCTCGCTGTGGCAGTGGCTGACGAGGGCGTAACGCTGCGCAAAAACGGCATCACCGCCAACATTATCATCATGAATCCGGAGATGACCTCGTTCAAGACCCTTTTCGACTATGATCTGGAGCCAGAGGTCTACAGTTTCCGACTGCTGGAAGCCCTCATCAAGGCTGCGGAAAAGGAAGGCATCACCAACTGGCCCGTACACATCAAACTCGACACCGGTATGCACCGTCTGGGCTTCAATCCCAAGACCGAGATGGAAGAACTCATCGACCGGCTGAAGCATCAGAACGCCATCATTCCCCGTTCTGTATTCTCCCATTTCGTAGGAAGTGACAGCGACGATTTCGACCGGTTTTCCGACCACCAGTTCTCGCTCTTTCATGAGGCCAGTCAGGCATTGCAGGCAGCCTTCGACCATCACATCCTCCGTCATATCTGCAACAGCGCAGGTATCGAACACTTCCCGGGTCGCCAACTCGACATGTGCCGTCTGGGATTGGGACTTTATGGCATCGACAGCCGCGACAACCATATCCTCCATACCGTGAGCACTCTCAAGACCACCATCCTCCAGCTGCGCACCGTACCCAAAGAGGAGACTGTGGGCTACAGCCGCAAGGGCATCCTGACCCGTGACAGCCGCATCGCTGCCATCCCTATCGGCTATGCCGACGGGCTCAACCGCCACCTCGGACGCGGAGCCTGCTATTGTCTTGTGAACGGACAGAAGGCTCCCTATGTGGGCAATATCTGTATGGATGTGGCGATGATTGACGTGACCGACATTGACTGCAAGGAAGGGGACAGCGTAGAAATATTCGGTGAACATCTGCCCGTGACCGTCCTGTCCGATGCGCTCGACACCATCCCCTATGAAGTATTGACAGGCATCTCCAATCGCGTGAAGAAAGTGTATTTTCAAGACTAAAAGAAAAAAAACCAGTTTTTTTGTAGGATATATGAAGAAATAGTCGTATCTTTGCAGAAACAAACATTTATCACGTGCTAAAAACATCAATCAAATCTAATAATTACTAAATGAACGCTATCAAAACAACTAAAATGACCAACTATCGTTGGATTATTTGCGCGATGTTGTTCTTGGCAACAACAGTGAATTACATGGACCGCCAGGTGCTTTCGCTCACCTTCCCTGGCGAAGGCGGCATCCAGGAAGAGTTCGGATGGAGCGATGAGGACTATGGTACCATCACCGCCTACTTCTCTATCATCTACGCCCTCTGCATGCTGTTTGCGGGCAAGTTTGTTGACTGGATGGGTACCAGCAAGGGTTACCTCTGGGCCATCTTCGTATGGTCTACCGGTGCCGTGCTCCATGCTTTCTGCGGTATTGCTACCAGCGGTATCGCTACCGGTGAGTGGCTGGTTGGTTTCGAGGGAGCCAAAGAGTGTCTGCGCGCATTTGCAGCCTCGGGGGCTGCCGATGCTGCCCTAACCATCTCTACGGTCAGCGTATGGCTGTTCCTCGGTGCCCGCTGCATCCTCGCCCTTGGTGAGGCCGGCAACTTCCCCGCAGCCATCAAGGTTACCGCCGAGTACTTCCCCAAGAAAGACCGTGCTTACGCTACTGCTATCTTCAATAGCGGTGCTTCTGTAGGTGCTCTCATTGCCCCCTTCACCATCCCAGTGCTTGCCAAGTTCTTCGGCTGGGAGATGGCCTTCATCGTCATCGGTGCCCTGGGTTATGTGTGGATGGGCTTCTGGATTTGGCTCTACAAAAAACCCAACGAGAATCCCAAGATGAATGATGCTGAGCGCACCTATATCAACCAGGATGCCGATACCGACAGCGACCCGAAGGATGCCAACGACGAGGGTCCCTCCATCAGTTTCCTCAACTGCTTCACCTATCGCCAGACCTGGTCGTTCATCGTGGGTAAGTTCATGACCGACGGTGTATGGTGGTTCTTCCTCTTCTGGACTCCCGCCTATCTGAAGGCCCAGTTTGAAATCAACCCCACTGACGTGGAGGGTATGGTGCTCATCTTCGTGCTCTATCTCATCACCATGCTGAGCATCCTCGGCGGCAAGCTGCCCACCTATTTCATCAACCGTGGCAATAATCCTTACGAAGGCCGTATGCGCGCCATGCTCATCTTCGCCTTCTTCCCCCTGCTGGGTCTCTTCGCACAGCCTCTCGGTGGTGTGTTCGGCACCCCCTGGTTCCCCATCATCCTGATTGGTATCTTGGGTGCTGCCCACCAGTCCTGGTCGGCCAACATCTTCTCTACCATCGGTGACATGTTCCCCAAGTCGACCATTGCTACCATCACCGGTATCGGCGGTATGGCAGGTGGTGTGGGCTCCTTCCTCATCAACAAGGGTGCCGGTGCCCTCTTCACCTATGCAGAAGAGCAGGGCAGTGCCTTCACCTTCTTCGGTTTCGAAGGAAAGCCTGCCGGCTACATGATTATCTTCTGCATCTGCGCCGTAGCCTACCTTGTAGGTTGGGTCATCATGAAGGCTCTCGTACCGAAGTACAAGCCCATTGTAGTAGAATAATTTCCCCCATTTCATGAAGATACCTTCATCAGGCTACGAAGATATCTTCATCAGCCAACGCAGATACCTTCGTCAGCCCATGAAGGTATCTGCGTTTTTTCGACCTGATTTTCTTCATCCTATTTTGATGGAATAATATTTGTAGGTATCATGATTTTTTCGTAATTTTGCAACCGATAAATACAACAGCCCCATGAAGCCCCGTTTAGACAACCTTTTGAGACGATCCATCATTTCACTGACGGCTTTCGGTATCATAGGACTCTATGCCCTACTGGCATTGAACATATCACTGTTCAATCCCATTTCGAAAGCTATCGGCGACTACTCTATCAACGACTTCTACTATCAGATACTGGCATCTACCGCCACACCCGACACGAGTACGATGGTGACCATCGTTGACATGAGCCAGGTGACCGACCGTGGTAGGATTGCCACCATCTTCCAGGAAGTGGAGCGCCAGCATCCCAAAGTGATTGGTGTCGACATCGTGTTTGAGGGACTGAAGGAAAACCATCAAGCCGACATGCAGATAGCCATGACCTCACTGGATATGAAGAACACCTACTTCTCCTACAAACTGATAGACGACTCGTTTCGTGATGGCAACTATCATGAGACCATTCATTCCTTCTTTGCCCATGATATCACCCCTCCGATCAATGAAGGCTTCACCAATATGCCGAGGAACCTATATGGAGGCATTAAACGCAAACTAAGCCTTGGACGTATGGTCAACGGCAAACTGGAGCCCTCCCTTGTCAAACAAGTGGCCGACTGCTATTCTGAAAAAGAGCTCCGGCCGCTCACCAACGAGGATATACGCATCAACTACAGCCCAACCGTCTTTCCTGTTGTTCCCTGCGATTCCATCGCCCAATACCGGCATCTGTTGGAAGACCGCATCGTGCTGATAGGTGCCATCCACGAAGAAAGTGACATGCACTACACACCTGTAGGCAAGATTGCTGGTGTGAAACTGCTGGGGTACGCCATCGAGACCCTCATCATGGGCAACAGCACCAAGAACCTGCCCCTCTGGCTCACGGCAATACTCTCGTTCATCGTGGTGCTCTTCGCCAAATATGTGCTGGATGTTTACGATGGTTTTACCAAACGTCGCTCGCCCCTTCTCTCCATCGTGCTCTCTTTCATCCTGATCAAGGGACTGGTCCGGTTCTTTCTGATGGCATTCATCGTATGGGTGGCATTCATCCTCTTCTGCAAATACAACATCAGCTTCAACACGGTCTATGCCCTGTCTGCCATGGCCTTCCTTCTGGCGTCCGACAACATCTATGAGAAGCTTTCCGAGTACTTGAAGGGCAAGCGTCAGAAAAGAGCGAAGCGCAAACTACAGGCATCCACCAATCCTGAATCCGTTACAAATCATCCATCAAGCAAATAATCCCCCACTAAAGCAATCAACCCAATGAAAAGAATCACTGCTATCCTACTGCTCTTCATGTCAGGAATCCTCATGAGCATGAGCCAAAGTTCTCCCAAAAAGTACATTGTCTATTCCATAACGGGCAAGCCAAAAAAGGTGATGAAATCAGGCAAACGCTCCTCACTGAAACTCAGAGACAAGCTCAAGGGCACCACCGAACTGATTATCCCCGTCGATGCCAATATTGAGCTGATTGACTCAGCCTCCCAAAAACTGTACAGCATCAAAACCACAGGGCGTGCCACCGTTTCGAAACTCATCAAGAAAGAGCGCAATACCACGGTCCAGCTTTCTAAAAGATATTTCAACTATGTGATGGCAGAATTGCACGGCAACAAACAAACGGTTACCATCAGTGTGAGTGACCCCGCCACCATCACACGCGATTCGGTTGTAGTGACAGAAGACTCTTCTGTCATCATCAGGGAAATCAAAGAGGAATAACCATCCCCCTCTCCGGTCAGCACCCCTCTGATTGTCATATCGGCATGACAATCAGAGGGGTTAGTTATTTGTGTTTTAGTTAATTATTTGTTAAACAAGAAGCAGGATTCTCTGCATCATCATAATTATTGTACCTTTGCATAGACTCTAAAGTGTTATTCATTCCATATTATTCCAAACATGACCGATTTCAGCCAATTTGCAGAACAAATCATCGACAAAGCCCAACTGCTTCAGGAGACACAATCGACATTTATTATTGTGGATGATAACCTGAACATCCGCTATATCAACACCAAAGAGGTGACCCAAGATACGTCTTTCTGTGTCAAGCCCGGCGATTTCTTGCATTGCAAGAATGCCATGAGCAGCGAACATGGTTGTGGCACTTCCCAAAACTGCGCTTGCTGCAAACTGCGCAATACGGTGAAGCATGTGTTCCGTACCAACACCGCCGCCAACGAAGAAGTGGTGTTGTCGACCGACAACAACCAGAAGCTGGTGATTCAAGGCAACATGACACCCTTTGATTTCAACGGGAACCATTACGTGGCCATTCTCGTACTGAACAGAGGCGAGCAAGTAAGGGCTGGTATCATGGACCGCATCTTCTTCCATGACATGCTTAATCTGGCTGGAGCCCTGAACGGGTTGGTTGAAATGATGAGTGATACCCCCGACCCACTTCTCATCGGTGAGGTGAAGAAACTGACCAACCAGATTGTGGAAGAACTTTGCCAGCAGCGTGACCTGTCACATGCCGAAGGCGGACGCTTGCATCTTGACCTCAACGAGACCCTTCTCTCCGACTTCCTCAGTTACTCGCAACCTCTGCTTACCTCGCTGGCCGAGACCCATGAACGACAGATTTCCGTGGAATGTGAAGCAGACGACCAGTACATTATCTATACAGACTATAAGATTTTGCACCGCGTGTTGCTCAACATGGTGAAGAATGCGGTGGAAGCATCCGCCTCCCATGAGGTGGTGCAAATCAAGGTGAAAACAGAGGGAGACATGGTGGTATTTTCCGTACACAACAGCATCGCCATTCCAAAAGAAATCCAACCTGAGGTTTTCCTGTACGGCATCTCCAGCAAAGGTACCGGACATGGTCTGGGCACCTACAGCATGAAGCTCTTCGGCGAGAACTATCTGCAGGGCACAGTTTGGTTCCACTCCAATGAGACAGACGGAACCACTTTCTACCTGAGAATCCCCCAACGGATTCTGGAATTATCCAAATGATTCTTTTCATGATTAGATAGACATCGTGAAATGATGGTTACGGCCTGCTGGACACACCGGAACATAGGACTGGTGCATCCGGCAGGCCTGTTTTTTGATGCAGACAAAATATGGCCAACAGGCCAGATACAATTGCAAGCTATCCTGATTTCAAAAAAATATGGCTATTTCCTTGGGTATTTCATACAAAAAACCTATTTTTGCATTGTTATTCTGAATACCTACTTATACATCAAGAGCATATGGCCTATACAATAAGTGAGATAGCAAACAGATTACAGCAGGAACTGACCGCACAGATAGAAAAAAGCGGACTCATGTTCAGACTGTTTTGGCGTGTGAAAACAATGGATTCCATCCGCCATAAGATGCGAATCAAAGGAGAATCCTACCGTAGTGGAACAACCAAAATGCAAGACATCATCGGCCTTCGCATCGTGGTGTATTTCCCGGATGACGTGGAAGTCCTTTCCACCTTCTTTGGCTGCGGCGACGTAGTCAAACAGAGTATCGATACCCCCGACTCGTCCACCTTTATGCCACAGCGACTCAATATTACCCGCAGCTTGCCCTCTGACTATATCGCCGATTTCCGTGCCGCCCTGCCCGAGGAATTTGCCGCCTATATCGACGCGACCTACGAGATACAGATTCGCACCATCTTCTCCGAAGGATGGCACGAGGTGGAACACGACCTGCGATACAAATGCAAGGAGGATTGGGCCGATTATCTCCCTTTTTCACGCACGCTCAACGGAGTGATAGCCACACTGGAAACCGCCGAATGGAGTATGACCTCACTGTTTCAGGCCATGGCACATGAGAATCTGAACCGCGGCAATTTTACGGCCATGCTCAGAAACAAGATGCGTATCCGCCTCAAGTCAGAAGACCTGACAGCCGTCATGAAAAAACATCTGTCAGAGCATCCCGCTACTGCGAAAGCCTTGCTTGATTGCGACCGGATGGTGGTATTGCTCACGCTCATCATCCACCATCAGAAGCTGGAATTGACATTTGACAATCTGGTCTTTCTGATGAACCGCATTGAAGTGAATGATGAAGAGTTGGGTAAACTCGAACCCAAAGACACTGCTGCCACCCTCAATAGCTTGCTCATTATTGAAGAAGGAGCTGACAACAGGTAGATTAACAAAGAAAAACGGATATGTTGAACGCTATCGTCAGATTTTCCATCAAGAAGAAACTGTTTGTGGCTCTGACCGCCCTGTTTCTCATCATCGGAGGTATCTATTCGATGCTCACCCTCCCCATCGACGCTGTTCCCGATATCACGAACAATCAGGTACAGATAGTTACCGTCTCTCCCACTTTGGCCCCTCAAGAGGTGGAACAGCTCATCACGATGCCAGTGGAAATAGCCATGAGCAATATCATGAATGTGGAGGAAATACGCTCTGTATCTCGCTTCGGCATGTCGCTCGTGACGGTTGTCTTCAAAGAGAACGTGCCGACGCTGGAAGCCCGACAGCTCATCAATGAGCAGATACAGACCGTGGCCGAAGAGATACCCACTGAACTGGGCTCACCGGAAATGATGCCCATTACCACGGGTCTTGGAGAAATTTACCAGTATGTGCTGAAGGTGGACGACGCACACCGTGATCAGTATGATGCCATGGAACTGCGTACGATACAGGATTGGATTGTCAAGCGCCAACTGTCTGGTATTCCGGGAATTGTAGAAATCAACAGTTTCGGAGGTTATCTGAAACAGTATGAGATTGCCATCGACCCTGATGCCTTGTCAGCTCTCCAACTGACGGTGGCTGATGTGTTCGACGCCCTCTCCAAGAACAATCAGAACACAGGCGGCAGCTATATAGAAAAGGTAGACCGTGCCTACTATATCCGTTCAGAAGGTATGATTGGCAAGGTCAAGGATATCGAAAAGATTGTGGTGGCCAATCGTGGCGGAATGCCCGTACACATCAGCGATATCGGCAAGGTGGATTTCGGAGCCCCCAAGCGCTTCGGCGCCATGACCATGGACGGCGAGGGCGAGTGTGTGGGCGGCATTGCCATGATGCTGAAAGGAGCCAATGCCAACGTGGTGACGGGACGACTGGAGGAGCGTGTAGCCAAAGTGCAGCAGATGCTTCCCGAGGGAATCACCATCGAACCCTATCTCAACCGCTCCGAACTGGTCAACCGCAACATCAGCACCGTCATCAGGAATCTGATTGAGGGTGCCATCATCGTATTCCTTGTACTCATTGTTTTTTTAGGCAATGTGCGTGCGGGGCTGATTGTGGCTTCGGTCATTCCTTTGGCCATGCTCTTTGGTTTTATCCTCATGCGCCTGTTTGGTGTCTCGGCCAATCTGATGAGTCTGGGGGCCATCGACTTTGGTATTGTAGTCGACGGTTCCATCGTTATCCTGGAGGGCATTCTGGCCCATCTCTTCAGCAAACGTCTTGCCGGTCGTCACCTCAGTCTCGAAGAGATGGAGACAGAAGTGGAAGCCGGTGCCGTCAAGGTGGTGAAGAGTTCCACCTTTGCTGTACTGATTATTCTCATTGTCTTCTTCCCCATACTCACGCTGACAGGCATCGAGGGCAAATATTTTACCCCGATGGCCCAGACGCTTGTCTTTTGTATCATCGGAGCCCTATTGCTCTCGCTCACCTACGTACCCATGATGTCGGTGCTCTTTCTCCAGCGCACCATCAGCACCAAGCCCACTTTTGCCGACAGGTTCTTCCAGTTACTCACGCGCCATTACAACCGCCTGCTCCGCCTGAGCATCCGGCGTGTGGGTGTTACACTTGGGGCTGCCTTTACGGCTTTGGCTGCATCGCTATGGTTGTTCACGCGGCTGGGAGCGGAGTTCATCCCCACGCTCGACGAGGGAGACTTTGCAATGCAAATGACCCTTCCGGCTGGCAGCTCGCTCAGCAAAAGCATTGACATCTCGCTTCAGGCAGAGAAAATCCTGAAGGAGCGTTTCCCCGAAATCAAGCATGTGGTGGCAAAGATTGGTACGGCTGAAGTGCCCACCGACCCCATGTCGGTAGAGGATGCCGACGTGATGATTGTGATGAAACCCTTCAAGGAGTGGACCTCAGCTTCAAGCCGTGCCGAGATGGTGGAGAAAATGAAGCAGGCTCTGGACGAGGTAGATGGGGCGGAGTTCAATTTCAGCCAGCCCATCCAATTGCGCTTCAACGAACTGATGACAGGTGCCAAAGCCGACATCGCCATCAAACTGTACGGTGAGGATATGGACGAACTTTACGCCAAGGCCAAAGAGGCTGCGGAATATGTGGAGAAGGTGCCGGGCGCATCGGATGTGATTGTAGAACAGGCGGTAGGCTTGCCCCAACTCGTCGTGAACTACGACCGAAACAAACTCGCCCGCTATGGCATCAACATCGAGGAACTCAACGATATCATCCGCACGGCCTATGCTGGCGAAACGGCAGGGGTGGTGTTTGAGAATGAACGGCGCTTTGACCTGGTGGTGCGGCTCGATGACGAAAAGGTCAAAGACCTGGACCTCAACCGGCTGTTTGTCCGCACCTGTGAGGGATTCCAGATACCCGTAAGCGAAGTGGCCACCATCAGTCTGGTGAACGGCCCCCTGCAAATCAACCGCGATGCCACCAAGCGCCGCATCATCATCGGTGTGAACGTGCGTGATGCCGACATCCAGCAGGTGGTGTCACAAATCAGCACACTGCTCGACCAGCATGTGAAACTCAAACCCGGTTATTATTTCGAGTATGGCGGACAGTTTGAGAATCTGCAGAATGCCATCCGTACGCTGGCGGTGGTCATCCCCATCGCCCTGATGCTCATCCTGCTGCTGCTGTTCTTTGCCTTCAGAAGTGTCACCTATTCGCTGGTCGTCTTCTCCACGGTTCCGCTCTCGCTCATCGGTGGTATCATCGCCCTGTGGCTGCGTGGCCTACCCTTCAGCATCTCTGCGGGTGTGGGCTTCATCGCGCTGTTTGGTGTGGCCGTGCTCAATGGCATTCTCATGATCAATCATTTCAATGCGCTGCGCCAGAGCAGCCGATATGGCATGGCAACCGACCGGATTATCCTGCGTGGCAGCCATCATTTGCTACGTCCTGTATTCCTGACAGGGCTGGTGGCCTCCTTGGGTTTCGTGCCCATGTCCATCGCCACATCTGCCGGTGCCGAGGTGCAGCGTCCGCTGGCAACAGTGGTCATCGGCGGTCTGATTGTCTCCACCTTCCTTACCCTGATTATCATCCCCGCCTTCTATAAAATGGTGGCACTCTATCCCATCATCAGGCGTCGTTGGTCCTCCCGCAAATTGTAACAGACGAACCGCCTCATTCTTGTTGATTCACCTATTGTTCATCCCCATTCATATTCAAAACAAATATATACATGCAACTATGAAAACGAAAAGCAACATATTCAGCGCCATCGGTCTGACGCTCACCGCAACGGCTGTCATCAGTCTCTCATCTGCCTGTTCCGGTAAATCAACCCCCATGGAACCCGCCTCAACCGAGCAGCGTGACTCGACAGCTGCCGACAGTCTGCTCGCTGACTCATCTGCCGTCCAGGTAGATGCTGTCAGCAGTGCCACCCACGTGGAAAACAGTCCCACCTTCAACGGACTGATGGTGGTTCAGCCTCAGCAGCACGCCACGCTCTCGCTCACTATGGGCGGAAGGGTTCACTCCATTCTCGTCATGCCAGGTCAGGCTGTACACAAAGGCCAGGTGGTGGCCACCATCGACAATCCCGAGTTTATCGAACTCCAGCAGGAGTATCTTGATGCGGCTGCCCAGCAGGAGTATCTGGAAAAGGAGTATGAGCGGCAAAAGAGTCTCGGCAGCCAGGAAGCCTCCTCCAAGAAAAAGATAGAACAGAGCAAAGCCGACTACCTGTCTATGAAGAGTAGGAAGGCTGCGGCCAGCGCACGTCTCACGGCCCTCGGCGTGCATCCCGCCGCCGTGCAACAGCACGGCATCAGTGCCTTCCTGCAAGTCAAGTCTCCTATAGCCGGATATGTCACCAACCTACAGGCCAATCTGGGCAAGTATCTGCAGACGGGCGAACCAATCTGCGATGTAATCAACAAGGCGGAACCGCTGCTCCAACTCACGGTTTACGAAAAAGAGATAGGACTGATGAAAGTGGGTACGCCCCTCGCCTTCCGGGTGAACGGCATGGGCAAGGAGACATTCAGCGCCACGGTCGTAGCCATAGAACAGAGTGTCGACAAGACCGACTATTCCATCAAGGTCTATGCACGCGTAACGACGCCAAACACCCAGTTCCGTCCGGGCATGTATGTGCGTTCGAAAATCAAGGCCCAAGGCAACAGTCTCTAATGGGGCATAGGGATAGGTTCCCAACTGATTGCCGTATTCAGTTCTCAACTGATTGCCCTATTCAGTTCCCAACTGATTGCCGTATTCAGTTTCCAACTGATTGCCGTATTCAGTTCTCAACTGATTGCCGTATTCAGTTCTCAACTGATTGCCCTGTTCAGTTGATGACTGGCAAGAATATCGCACAGAAAGCGCCAAAGCGTTAAAATAATGTTAACTGCCATAGGTTAAAATAGAAGAAAAGAGCGCTTTTCTCTACTAACAGCCGATTATTCATCTATTACATTTGATATGAATATACATTCTTCGTAATTTTGCGGACAAAACAGGACAATTCATCTACAGAAACATCTTGCAAAACCATTTGCAGATAACCCAAATTAATCATATCAAAAATAGATTATGAAGAGAAGAAAAAGATTCATCGGCTTGATGGCGGCGGTACTCCTTCTGACCGGAAGTCCCATCCATGGCCAAACGGCAAAAAAATGGTCGTTGGACGATTGCATCGAGTATGCACTCACCCACAACATTAGCCTCAAAAAGAAGAATGTGGCACGCCAACAGGCTGAGGAGGACTGGAAACAGTCGAAAGCCGACCTGTTGCCCTCACTCAGCGCCTCTACCAGTCAGTCGATGGGCTATCGACCTTGGGTCAACTCGGGTGTCAGCACGGTTGCCAATGGCACCGTAACCTCCAGCATGAAGAAGAGTTACTACAACGGTAGTTACGGCATCAATGCCTCATGGACACTCTGGAACGGCAACCAGAACACCAACACCGTACACCTGAACAAACTCAACGCCCAGACAGCGGAACTCGACTCTGCCGTCACCGCCAACAGCATCCAGGAACAAATCCTGAAACTCTATCTCCAGATTCTCTATCTCAACGATGCCGTAGCCGTGAACCAAAACAACCTCGCCACCAGTCGCAAGAACGAGGAGCGGGGACAGGAACTGGTGAACGTGGGCAAGATGTCGAAAGCCGACCTGGCGCAACTCAGCGCACAGAGCGCACAGGATGAATACAATGTGGTGAACGCGCAGAGCATCCTCGCCAACTACAAACTCCAACTCAAACAGTTGCTCGAACTCACCGGCGACATGGATTTCGACATCGCCGTACCTGAGCATCTGGAACAGGAAGCGATGAAAGAGATTCCCTCGCTGCAATCGACCTATGAAGCAGCCCTCACCTCGCGTCCAGAGATAGAGCAGCAGCGACTCGCAGCCAAGAGCAGCGCCCTGAACCTTTCGATCGCCAAGGCCGGCTATCTGCCTACGGTGAGCCTCTCGGGCAGTCTCGGCACCAGTTCGTCGTCGATGAGCGACAAGACCTGGGGACAGCAGATGAAGACCAACTTCGATGCCATGGCCGGCGTGTCTTTCAGCGTTCCGCTCTATGACCGCCGCAAGACAAAAACGGCCGTGAACAAGGCCCGCCTGCAAATCATCGACAGCGAACTCTCCATGCAGGAACAGGAGAAACAACTCTACTCCACCATCGAAGGCTACTGGCTCGATGCACTCACCAACCAACAGAAATACAAGGCCGCATCCGCATCGGTCAACAGCGAGGAAGCCAGTTGCGAACTGCTCTCGGAACAGTTCCGCTTAGGACTGAAAAACATCATCGAACTGATGAACGGCAAAGACAAACTGCTCGAAGCGCAACAGAACATGCTGCAAAGCAAATACCTGACCATCATGAATATCAAGTTGCTTGAATTCTATGGAAAACAGGAATAGACCCTCATCATTACCTCTATTAATAAGCAAAATCAAGATAAAAAACGATATAAACCAACAACGATGAAAAAAATCAGCAAAATATGGATAATCGTGGCCGCCATGCTGGTAGTGGCCATCGGGTCATGGATCTTCTCGGGAGGCAAAAAAAACAAGGAGATCCAATTCGAAACAGAGAAAATAACACGGGCCAACCTGCAGAACAGCGTAACAGCCACTGGCACCATCGAACCGGTGACATCGGTCACCGTCGGTACCCAGGTATCGGGCATCGTGAGCAAGCTCTATGTAGACTATAACAGCAAGGTGACAAAAGGACAGGTGATTGCCGAACTCGACAGAACCAACCTGACCAGCGAACTCAACACGGCCAAAGCCAATCTGTCGAGTGCACAAAGCTCACTGAACTATGAGAAAGCCAACCACCAGCGCTACGAGACCCTCTACAAGAAGGGACTCGTGAGTGCCGACGAGTATGAGAACGCCAGACTCTCTTTCGAGAAAGCCGTGCAACAGGTGAAAACCGCCCAAGAGAGCGTGAAGAAGGCAGAGACCAACCTCAACTATGCCACCATCACCTCACCCATCGACGGCGTGGTACTCTCCAAGGCCGTGGAAGAGGGACAGACCGTGGCTGCCAGCTTCAGCACCCCCGAACTCTTCACCATCGCCCAAGACCTCACCAACATGCGCGTGATTGCCAATGTGGACGAGGCTGATATCGGCGATGTGAAGGAGGGAGAACGTGTGAGCTTCACCGTGGATGCCTTCCCCAACGACGTGTTTGAGGGCCAGGTGACACAAGTGAGACAGGAGGCCACCACCACCAATAATGTGGTGACCTATGAAGTGGTCATCAGCGCACCCAACGAGCAACTGAAACTCAAGCCCGGACTGACCGCCAATGTCACCATCTATACAGCCGAGAAACAGGGCGTGCTGAGTGTATCGACCAAGGCCCTGCGCTTCACACCTACGCCTGAGACTGTAGGCAAAATGAAGATTGCCGACTGCAAGGGAAAGAACAAACTCTGGACCAAACAGGGCAACACGCTGCAGGCGCACAGCGTACAGTTGGGCATGAGCGACGGCATACACACCGAAATCCTCTCCGGACTGGCAGAGGGTACAGAGATTGTCACCACCGTGACCGAACTGGCTGAAGAAGAGACTGCTGCGGCTCCCCAGGAGAAATCGCCCTTTGCACCCGGTCCTCCCTCACGCAAGAAGAAATAGGAGCAAGCGCCCCATCCAAGACAAGGGACTAATCCCCATCATGTAATGTCAACAGAAATTCATGCCATGTCAACAGAAAAGAAAGTAGTAATCGAACTGCAGCAGGTGAAGCGTGACTTCATGGTAGGCGAAGAGATGGTGCATGCCCTGCGCGGAGTCTCGTTCCGCATCCACGAGGGCGAGTTTGTCACCATCATGGGCAAGTCGGGCTCCGGCAAATCAACCCTGCTTAACCAGTTGGGCTGCCTCGACACCCCATCGAGCGGCGAATATATCCTCGACGGGGTACCCGTGCGCACCATGACGCGCGCTCAACGTGCTGTGCTCCGCAACCGGAAGATTGGCTTCATCTTCCAGAACTACAACCTGCTCTCCAAAACCACGAGTGTTGAGAATGTGGAGTTGCCACTGATGTACAACCCAGAGGTAAGCGCCGAGGAACGCCGCCAGCGGGCCATCGAAGCACTGAAGGCGGTAGGACTGGGTGACCGGCTCTACCACAAGTCAAACCAGATGTCGGGCGGACAGATGCAGCGTGTGGCCATCGCTCGGGCCCTGGTGAACAATCCGGCAGTCATCCTGGCCGACGAGGCGACAGGTAATCTCGACACCCGCACCTCCTTCGAGATACTGGTGCTCTTCCAGAAACTGCACGCAGAAGGACGAACCATCATCTTCGTAACCCATAACCCCGACATCGCCAACTACTCCAGCCGCAACATCATGCTGCGCGACGGAAAGGTAATCAGCGACGAGTATAACCAGCATATCCTTTCGGCTGCCGAGGGACTGGCCGCCCTACCCGCCAATACGGACGAATGATTTATTATATATATATATATCAATATCGATCACATGAACTATTCCAACCTATCCAAGATAGCCGTCAGGGCGATTCTTGCCAACAAGACCCGCTCGTTTCTCACAGCGCTGGGCATCATCATCGGCATTGCCTCTGTCATCACCATGCTGGCAGTGGGCCAGGGCACCAAAATGAGCATACAGGCCAACATCGCCGAGATGGGTTCCAACATGATCATGATCGGACCGGGTGCCGACATGAGGGGCGGAGTGAGACAAGATGCCTCGTCGATGGAGACCCTCAAACTCACTGACTTCGAAAGTCTGCGCCAGGAGTGTACCTTTATCAAGGCGATAAGCCCCATGGTAAACAAGAGCGGCCAGTTCATCTATGGCAACAACAATGCCCCCTCTACCATCTACGGTGTGAACCAGGATTATCTCGAAATCCGCCAAATCAGTGTGGCAGAGGGAGACATCTTCACGGATGCCGACATCAAGACGAGTGCCAAGGTGTGTATACTCGGCCAGACCGTGGTAGACAACCTCTTCCCCAACGGCGCTGACCCCATCGGCAAGGTGGTGCGTTTCAACAGCATCCCCTTCCGTGTCATCGGCGTGTTGAAGAAGAAGGGCTACAACTCAATGGGCATGGACCAGGACGACCTGGTGCTCGCCCCCTACACCTCGGTGATGAAACGTATTCTCGCCCAGACCTATCTCAGCGGCATACAATGCTCTGCCATCACTGAAGGCGCCACTGAGAAGGCGACAGAACAGATTACTACCATTCTGCGCCGTAACCACAAACTGCGCGACGCCACCGAGACCCAGATGGCCGACGAGGATGACTTCAACATCCGTTCCCAGGAGGAGCTGGCATCGATGATGACATCCACCACCGACATGCTCACCATCCTGTTGGGCTGCGTGGCCGGCATCTCGCTCATCGTGGGCGGCATCGGCATCATGAACATCATGTATGTGAGCGTGACGGAGCGCACCCGTGAAATTGGTCTGCGCATGAGCGTGGGCGCACGTGGCATCGATATCCTGAACCAATTTCTCATCGAGGCTATCATGCTGAGCGTAACGGGTGGCATCATCGGTGTCATACTCGGCATCGCCGCCTCATTTACGGTGAAGAACGTGGCCCACTGGCCCATCTCCATCGAGGGCTGGACCATCGTGATGAGCTTTGCAGTCTGCACACTCACGGGTATCTTCTTCGGTTGGTATCCGGCCAAGAAAGCGGCCCAACTCGACCCCATAGAGGCTCTGAGATATGAGTAAAAAAAGGGGGATTTGTTACAGCATCATCAAATCATAGGTAATATGCGTATGAACCGGAACAAATACCTGGTACTGGTACACGTGGCGGCATGGTCGCTGATGTATCTCACACCACTCTCGTTCTTCAGCCATGACAACGGCAACAACCTGGCCTTGTCGCTGGCCATCTGCATGGCTCCACTGCTGCAGATGGTGGCTTTCTATACCAACTATTTCGGATTCATCCCCAAACTGTATGTCAAAAGGAAAAAGCGGCAGTTCTGGATCTACAACGCGCTTCTGGTTGTGGTATTGGGCCTTGCCCTCCACTTTTGGATGCACTATGCCCACGGCCACTTCGACCATGGTGCAGCCCGCGACGCAACCCGAGAGATTCGGAATATCGACCGCTTGTTCTTCATCTTCCGCGATGTCACCAATATCTGTATTTCTGCGGCGATGGGAGCCACGGTGTCGCTGGCGCTGCGCTGGCAACACATCGAGAAGGCGCTTGCCAAGGCCGAAGCCAAGCGGACGGAAGCGGAACTGAAAAGTCTGAGAGCACAAATCAAGCCCCACTTCCTGCTCAACACGCTCAACAATATCTATGCCCTCACCGCCTTCGACTCGGGCAAGGCACAGAAGGCCATCCATGAACTGAGCCAACTGCTGCGCCACCTGCTCTACGACAACCAGCGTCAAATGATTCCGATTTCCGAGGAGATTGGCTTCCTCAGCAACTATATCCAACTGATGCAACTGCGGCTCTCACCGGAGGTGGAGGTAAAACTGGAACAGAAAATCGAAAACCCGAAGGTGGAAGTGGCTCCGTTGCTGTTCATCTCACTGGTAGAGAATGCGTTCAAACATGGCATCAGCGCCACCGAAGCCAGTTTTATACATATCAGTATCTGCAACCGGGGCAACGAGATTTTCTGCCACATCGAGAACTCCAACCATCCCAAGGGTGACGGAGACAGAAGCGGCCATGGCATCGGGCTGCAACAGGTGAAACAGAGGCTGGAGCTGATTTACCCCCACCGCTACCGCTGGGAGAAAGGCACCCGTGGGAAAGGAAGGGTCTATTATTCCTCCATCACTCTGACCACTTAATGCCGACATCCTGATGGTCTGAGCATCCGTGATGATTCGTCCATTTGCATTCCTTCTATTTTCCATACAAAAAATCAACAGAACCATGATTATCAATTGTGCCATCATCGATGACGAACCCCTTGCTGCCAAACTGCTGGAAAGTTACGTCAACAAGACCGATTCGCTCCATCTCGTGGGCGTATACAACAGTGCCATCACCGCCATGAAAGATCTGCGTGAGGGACATATCCAGCTGCTTTTCCTCGATATCCAGATGCCGGAACTGAGCGGACTGGAGTTTGCCAAGATTCTGCCCAAAGAAACCCGGTGCATCTTCACCACCGCCTTCCCACAGTATGCCATCGAGAGTTTCCGCGTGTCGGCAATCGACTATCTGCTGAAACCCATCAGTTTTGATGACTTCCAGATTGCCGTGAACAAGGCGGTAGCACATTTTGCACTGAGCCATCATCAACAAGACCGCTTCTTCTTCATCAAGAGCGACTACCAGCTGCAGCGCATCAACTTTGACGAAATCCTCTATATCGAGGGACAGAAAGACTATGTACGCATCTATCTGGAGAACGGCCAGAAAATCATGTCGCTCATGAACATGAAGTCAATTGAAGAGTATCTGCCCCAACCCGAGTTCATGCGCACCCACCGTTCCTATATCGTCCACATGAGCAAGGCCGAGGCCATGGTCAGATTCCGCATCCTTGTTGGAGGCCAGCACATCCCCATCTCGGACAGTTACAAGGATGTGATACAGCAATACTTCGATGACCACACCATCGGTTGATACCACTGCTGTGAGTCTGCCCATCCTCATGGGCAGGTCATCTTCCGGCCTTCATGGATATAGATTTCACCCTGACGGGGAACAGAGATTACCTGACCGCGAAGATTATATATGTGTGACGAAAGGCTCTTCATATCGGCCGGCAACTGATGGATGCCCAGCGTGACATTCTCCTTCAGAAAGCTGAGGACAACAGGCACCACCTGGTCGTCATAATCGGTCTGACCGCCCATGATGCTGCCCATGCCGCCCAGATTGGCATCGTTGAATCCATGGTTGGCTCCCTGGATGGGATGAAGCTCTGCATGGGGATAAAGCTGTACCGCTTTCTCTGAATTGGAGATGGGCACAATAAAATCGCTTGTGCCATGCACGATACATACGGGACGGCTGAAGGTGCCTATATTCGACCATACATCATAGTCCTTGATGGTGTTGACAAATTTCTCCGACATCGACATCATGCCACCCCAGCTTCCATTGCCCCAGCTTCCGCCGCCCAAACCGGCAAACATCTTGACTAATTCGGGAATATTGAAGGCAGGATAGAAAAGCACCATCGATGCCACGGCATCCTGCAACTGCTCGGCAAGTATCGCTGAGACCAAACCGCCCTGACTGCTACCCAGCAGCACAACGCGAGAGGAGTCGACATAATCCTGCTGCTTGACCATGGCCACAACGGCACGCAAATCTTCCACCTCAGTGAATACGGTCATGCTGTCTGCCGAACCGTCACTCCGGCTGTCCTGACTGCCCCCGCAGAAATCAAAGCAATAGGCAGCATAGCCCGCCTTGGCCAATTTTTCGGCATAGCCCTTCATGGCCTCATGGGTGAGCGAACTGCTGTGCGAGCAAACCACTGCGGGCAGCATCTCCTGGCCTTCAGGGCGGAACATCTTGCCATAGATGCGCAATGTGTCACGATAAGCGTAGACTTCTTCTTCAATAAGCTGTGTGGCATGTGCGCCACAAACCGTTAACAGGCAGAAAAAAACAAGTAAAAACTTCTTCATTTTGTCTTGTGTTTATGAGTTGGTATAATAATTTGGTATAATAATTTGGGATATGAGCATTCCTTCCGGAACGCTACTGCAAAGATACAGCAACAAAAGGAAACAGACAAACTATCTCGATATCTTTTTCCACCAGTTAACATTAAATAACGCCCCCCTATCCATGACAGCACCTGTAGCTTTCGTGAGACAAAAAAAGGGGCACTCCCCCCCATTTTTCCCATTATTCTTCATTCTTTTTCTTATCTGTCTCTTATCTGTCTCTTATCTGTCTCTTATCTGAAAACGCTGAAATCCTTTATACATCGGCATTTCACGCTTCAAAAATAAGAGTCACAACGGAGTCACAACGGAGTCAGAACGGAGTCAGAACAGAGCCAGAACGTCAGCAGGAGCCTGCTACGGACGATTTTCACCTGGATCCATCATGCGACATGGGTAGCTTGAATCATCGGGAAATTGAAAATTATTTGTGCTTTTTTGCCCACTCACTACGGATTATAAAAAAAATGTTGTACCTTTGCAAGCACATAAGTTCATCTTGACACTTGAAAACAATTACCATCAACAAAAAATATCGAGACATGAAAAAAGACCTGGAGATTTTTAATCTCATCGAGCAAGAGCATCAGCGCCAACTCAAGGGCATCGAGCTGATTGCTTCTGAGAATTTCGTAAGCAATGAAGTGATGGAGGCCATGGGCTCATGCCTGACCAACAAGTATGCCGAGGGCTATCCCGGCAAGAGATACTATGGCGGTTGCCAGGTAGTGGACAAGGTGGAGCAGCTCGCCATCGACCGTGTGTGCCAACTGTTCGGAGCCGAATATGCCAACGTACAGCCCCACTCTGGCGCACAGGCCAACGCAGCCGTATTGCTGGCTGTGCTCAAACCCGGTGACACCTTCATGGGACTCAATCTTGCACATGGCGGACACCTCTCCCACGGCTCACTTGTCAACACCAGCGGTATTCTCTACAAGCCTGTAGGCTACAACCTGAACAAGGAGACCGGGCGCGTTGACTATGACGAAATGGAACAGCTCGCTCTTGAGCATAAGCCCAAGCTGATTATCGGTGGCGGTTCGGCCTACAGCCGTGAATGGGACTACAAGCGCATGCGCGAGATTGCCGACAAGGTTGGCGCTCTGCTGATGATTGACATGGCACACCCCGCCGGACTCATTGCTGCCGGACTGCTCGACAATCCTGTGAAATATGCCCATATCGTAACCTCTACCACCCACAAGACCCTGCGTGGTCCACGCGGAGGTATCATCCTGATGGGCAAGGATTTTGAGAATCCATGGGGCTATACCACTCCCAAGGGACAGGTGAAGATGATGAGCCAACTGCTCAATTCTGCGGTCTTCCCCGGACAGCAGGGTGGTCCGCTCGAACATGTCATAGCCGCCAAGGCAGTAGCCTTCGGAGAGGCTTTGCAGCCGGAGTTCAAGCAGTGGGCACAGCAAGTGCAGAAGAACGCCAAGGTGCTGGCTGAAGAACTCGTGAAGAGAGGCTTCACCATCGTCAGTGGTGGCACCGACAATCACTCAATGCTCGTTGACCTGCGCTCCAAATATCCAGAACTCACGGGCAAGGTGGCTGAGAACGCCCTCGTGGCAGCAGACATCACGGTGAACAAGAACATGGTGCCCTTCGACAGCCGCAGTGCCTTCCAGACCAGCGGTATCCGTCTGGGTACACCTGCCATCACCACCCGCGGTGCCAAGGAGGACCTGATGGTGACCATTGCCGCCCTCATCGAAGAAGTGCTCAACGACCCCGAGAACGAACAGGTTATCAGCAGCGTACGTGAGCGCGTGAACGAGATGATGAAAAACTATCCTCTCTTTGCCTATTAATGGAGGCAAAGAATCAGATTATCAGCATCCCGTTTTGAATCTGAACAGACAACAGGACATTCCTGAATAGAGCTGGACCGAAGGAAAAAATGCTTCCTTCGGTCTTTTTTCTGCCCTTATCTCCCTATGCCTCATCGGCTACCAGATGGTCGATATTGAGGATGCCCAACTCAATGGCTCGCACCACCAGACGGGTGGCATTCACCCCCACTCCACCATTGCCGTATGGGAAAAGCTTCTGAATGAGTTCGTTCTGACGTTTCTCCAGACTTTTCACACCAAAGGGCATGCCACGGAGATTCGTGATTTGCTCCTTGGTATAGCCGAGGGCAAGATGCCGAAGAAAACGCTCGTCATACTCGTCAATCTCATAGTTGACAAATGACTCCTGACAGTTCATCTCGCGCTCTACCGAAGCCTTGAACCGCTCCACAATACGCTCCAGGATAGGTTCGTTGAACACCAGACGCTTGCCTTCCATCACACTCGACACATCAGTGCGCGTGAGCAGTTCGCCACTCTTCAGGATAATACCGTCGGCTCCGGCATCAAGTGCCTCCACCCACAACTGCTCGTTCAGAATCTCACCTGTGAAGATGAGTATTTTCATATCATGAAATTTCTCGCGGGTCTGTCGGCAGAGTTCCACGCCAATAGTAGTGGAACCGTTCAGACCCAAATCAAGCAATACCAAATCAGGCTGCTGGACACGCATCAGCTGCCAGTAGCTCTGTTCGTCGTTGGCGGTTCCGATGATTTCCGCCTCAGGAATGTCAGAACGGATGATACCTTCTGTACCCTTCAGTTCCAAGGGAATATCTTCTACAATGATTACTTTGAAAGGCTGCATAGTCTGTCGTATAATTGATGTCGTATAATTGATGTCGTATAATTGATGTCGTATAATAGATAATGTTTTGCAAATATACGGATTTTCCGCAAATCATCCAAGGGATTGGGCGGAAAGTTGATGGGGTGGCCAACACAAATCCACGTCCGGCTCATTCCGGTTGGGAGATAGTGGCGACCGAGCGGTAGCCTTCAGGCAAATCGAAGAGATAACACCAAGGCCTATAGGCATCAGCCACTGGATAGCGGCAGCGGAGATTGCCGCGAGCCCCATACCGTCGGCCACTTTTGCCACGATTGCCGTTGGCACCGTAACGCACCCTGCATCCCTGGACCGACCGGGAGCAGCTGAGCAAGAGCTCTTGGCCACGCACAGTCACTCGATTAAGGATGTCGGTGCCTTGGGGAGTCACAACACTCAGTCCGTAATGGTCGGCAGGCGAAACATGGACGGTATCGATGTCGACAGCGTGATTGAAACGGACAGATAACATACTGCTGTCGGGCGAAACAGCCGTGTCCACCCTAAGGACCGAAAGGGGCCACAAGCCACGCTGACAAGACCGATGGCGCAGCACATCCAGGGCGGCCGCAGCATGGATGCGTCCCACCTCCATCTGGCTACGAGCATCCAGATGGAGATGATCGCTGACAAAATCGTATGGATAGGTGGGAGCACCAGCCACAAACGGGTCACCCTGGGCCACCAGTTGCCACTGTGCCTGAGGAATGGAAAGTTCATAGCACGGAATGGACAGCGGATTGAATTCCCAACAAACGGAGAGGCAACACGACTGGTAGCAGATGACACGCACGGGCTCCAACTGTCCTGTCAGCCTACGGATGTCGCGGTCGAGGTCGACGGCAAACTGACGTAGCTGACGAGCATAGTCCACATAGGTATAGTCGAACATGTCTGATTCACCCTGCATCCAACAGACAGCAGGCACCAACAAACGGGCCCCACGCTTGGCAGCTGCCTCATGGGTGAGACGAATATCGTCGAGAAACAGCCGGTAAGCTTCAGAGTGACTGTCCAATCGGCTGATAGGCGTGGCTCCTGCCCCGCCCACTATCACACAGACGGCCGTATCTCTTCCCAACCGGCTGGCCAATTCACCGGCGAGCGCATAAGCAGACGTCTCAAAGCGGCGTCTGGGATAATGAAGCAGACGCTTCAACCGGCGTTTCCATCCATGGTCTTCGTAATAACCGAAGGAACGGGAGAGGCCTTCGGAGCAGATGCGTCCCGATGAGGCTTTTACCAAACTGTCAGCATCGGTTATCAGCACGGCCTCTTCACCCAAGGCCAGACTCTGTCCATAGACGGGCACACAGACTACCACCTGGGTTTCATCCGGCAACGCCCCTTCACACGAAGAGAAGAGAATGACCGAGAACAAGCCCATCCATACAGTCTTTATAGCAAAAGATAAATACTGATACATAAACGTTTGACTGATTGGTTTATATAGGTATACATCAAACTATTTATTCAAGATTCTGAGACTGCCTGTAACTCGTTGCGCAGGAAACGCCAGGTATACCCTTTTCCACAGGCGGCCACCTCTTCGGGCGTACCCGCAGCCACCACGACACCACCGCCACGGCCACCCTCCGGCCCCATATCGATGATATAGTCGGCCATCTTGATGACGTCAAGGTTGTGCTCGATGACCACCACCGTATTGCCCTTGTCTACCAATTTCTGCAACACTTCCATCAGAATTCTGATATCTTCAAAATGGAGTCCGGTGGTTGGTTCATCGAGGATATAGAGCGTTTTGCCCGTATCCTTCTTGCTGAGTTCGGTAGCGAGTTTCACGCGCTGGCTCTCGCCACCAGACAGCGTAGTAGACGGTTGGCCCAGACGGATATAACCCAGTCCCACATCCTGGATGGTTTTGATTTTCCGAAGGATGTCGGGGATATTTTCAAAGAACTCTACCGCCTGGTTGATGGTCAGGTCGAGCACGTCAGCGATGCTCTTGCCCTTGTAACGAATCTCGAGCGTCTCACGATTGTAGCGCTTGCCGTGGCACGACTCACAAGGTACCATCACATCGGGCAGGAAATTCATTTCGATGGTTTTATAGCCGTTTCCGCCACAGGTCTCACACCGTCCGCCCTTTACGTTGAACGAGAAACGGCCGGGCTTGTAGCCACGGATTTTGGCTTCGGGCAGATTGACGAAAAGCGAACGTATATCGGAAAACACCCCGGTATACGTGGCTGGATTGGAGCGGGGGGTACGTCCGAGCGGGCTTTGGTCGACGTTGACCACCTTGTCTATATACTCGATACCATCCACCGACTCATAGGGCATCGGTTTTTTGAGCGACCGGTAGAAATGCTGGCTGAGAATGGGCTGGAGCGTCTCGTTGACGAGAGTAGATTTGCCCGAGCCGCTCACCCCGGTCACAACCACGAGCTTGCCCAAGGGGAAACTGACATCCACCTGCTTGAGATTGTTGCCCTTGGCTCCATGCAGGGTGATGGCATGGCCGTTGCCCTGACGGCGCACTGCAGGCAGGACAATCTGTCGCTCACCGTTCAGATACTGGCTGGTGAGCGTATGCTGCAGCATCATTTCCTTCGGGCTGCCTTGAAACACCACCTCTCCGCCTTTTCGTCCGGCCTTCGGACCGATGTCGATTACATAGTCGGCAGCAAGCATCATGTCTTTGTCATGTTCGACAACGATGACCGTATTGCCCATGTCGCGCAGTTCCTTGAGTGAACGGATGAGTTTCTCGTTGTCACGCTGGTGCAGTCCGATACTTGGCTCATCAAGGATATACAGCACATTCACCAGCCTTGAACCTATCTGGGTGGCCAGACGGATGCGCTGGCTCTCGCCTCCCGAGAGACTGGCCGACTGACGGTTGAGCGAAAGGTAATCGAGTCCCACATCCAGCAGGAAATCAATACGCGAACATATTTCCTTGATGATTTCGGCAGCAATCAGCTGCTGCTTGTCATCCAGGCAGGACGGCAATTGCTGAAACCATTCCTTGAGTTCGAGAATATCCATCGAGGCCAGTTCTGCAATATTCTTATCGGCCATCCTATAGGATAGGGCCTCACGGCAAAGCCGCTGCCCATGACATTCCGGACAGGTGGTGACCGCCCGGAACTGGTCGGCCCATTTCTGTCCGTTGGCCGAGGTGTCGGCATCGAGCAGCGTCTGCAGATATTTGATGACCCCGTCGTAGGAGGAGAAATAATCGGAGGAGGTATGGATCAGGTCTTTCTGGATGCGTACGGGCTCGAGCGTACCATAGAGAATCTCCTGCAAGGCGTCATCCGGAATGTCGGCAACAGGAGTCTTCAGCGTACAGTCATATTTTCCCAACAGGCTCTCAATCTGCCAGAAGAGCATCTGTTTCTTGGCTTTGCCCAGCGGGACAATGGCACCTTCGGCGATGCTCAGCTGTCGGTCGGGAACAATCTTGTCGAGGTCTAACTCATTGATATAGCCGAGTCCTTTGCAGCGAGGACAGCTTCCCTGAGGCGAATTGAACGAGAAAAGATTAGGGGCAGGGTCGTTGTAAGCGAGTCCGGTTGTGGGACACATCAGACGGCGGGAATAATACTTCACCTGAAGCGAATCCTTGTCGGCTATCATCACCAGTCCGTCGCCCATACGCATGGCCATGGCCACTGATTTTTTCAGCCGTTCGGATGCCATCTTGGGTTCCGGTTCCACCTTCATCTTGTCTACCACCACTTCTATCTGGTGATTCTTGTAGCGGTCAACCATCATCCCGTCTGACAGTTCCATCAGTTCTCCGTCCACCCTGACATGCAGGAACCCCTTTTTGCGCAAACTCTCGAAGAGTTCCCGATAATGTCCTTTGCGCGATTTCACCAGGGGGGCGAGAATGAGGATGCGCTTTCCCGGATAATCATGGGCAATGATGTCGAGCACCTTCTCTTCTGAATACTTCACCATCTCTTCGCCCGTGAGATAACTATAAGCCTTGCCTGCACGTGCAAAGAGCAGACGCAGATAGTCGTAGATTTCGGTGGTGGTGCCCACGGTGGAGCGCGGGTTCTTGTTAGTGGTCTTCTGCTCGATGCTGATGACGGGGCTCAGACCGGTAATCTTGTCCACGTCCGGCCGCTCCATACCACCCAGGAAGTTTCTGGCGTAGGCCGAAAAAGTCTCGATATAACGCCGCTGTCCCTCGGCAAAGATGGTGTCGAAGGCTAACGAAGACTTGCCCGAACCCGACAATCCGGTGATGACGGTCAGGCTGAAACGGGGTATGCACACATTGATATTCTTGAGATTATGCACTCGCGCTCCCCATACCTTAATTTGTTTGTCTGCCATAAATTATTGTGTTGGAGATGTACTTTCAATATAATCACGCAAGATATTGACATCCCGACGGATATGATAAGTTCTGCCGTCGGCTCCCTTGGCCTTGACCAGTACAAAATACACACCAGCCTTGACCGGCGAACCATGATAGGTTCCATCCCATCCGCCATCGAGCGAGGTCCAATCGTAGAGTTGCTGCCCCCATCGGTTGTAGATATAGGCGTGGAACTCGACGATGCTCTTGTGATTGCTCTTCACCCTGAACACATCGTTGATGCCATCGCCATTGGGCGAAAAGGCATTGGGCACCTCGAGAAGACTGGTGCTGATGGTCACACGGATAGAGCCAACCAGTCCGGGCTCCTCATCGGCGCCATAGCTGACATAGAGCGAGACGGTGGTAGTGCCCGACTCGCGAAACTCATAATTCGTGTTTTCCTCATACCTCACGAGGAAGGGGTCGGTCTGCCCCTCCTTGAAAAAACGCCACTCGAAAGAAGGCACAGCCTCACCCATATCCGAAGGATTGGCCTGAAAGCGCACACTCAACGGTGCCTCGGCATCGGTGATATAGTCGGTGGTCTCCTGTTCCTCACCATCAATCGTATAATACGCCGTGGGAACAATGTCTGCCCAAGCCGTCAGGCGGCACAAAAGCATGAAAACGAACGCAAAAATGACTTTTTTATCCATGATTATCATATATAATTTGCAAAAGTAACGAAAAAAAGTTGATTAATCCACGCTTTTTTGCTAATTTTGTAGGCGTTAAACAAATATTTTCGCTTTTTTAATTGCTTTATTGAAGAATATGAAGAAGATTTTATGGCTGATAGCCATCCTCACGACCTTGACTATGGGTTCTGTCAGCGCCCAGGTGAACAAGTGGCGTGACATGTATAAAGTGAAGAAAAAGGACACCGTCTTCGGCATCTCCCAAAAATACGGTATCACCACCGCCGAACTCATGGATGCCAACCCGGAAATGAAAGCAGAAGGGTATCAACTGAAGAAGGGTGACTATATCTTCATCCCCTACTCACAAAACGACAAGCACACCACGCCGGCCGCCACACCGGCCAAGAAACAGACGGCTGTCAGCGACACGCGCGACGAGCTGAAAAAGAGAGCCATCAGAATGGGCGTGATGCTGCCATTGCACGATGTGAACGGAGACGGACGGCGTATGGTGGAATACTACCGCGGAGTGCTCATGGCCTGTGACAGCCTCAAACAAGAGGGTATCTCTATCGACATCAAAGCATGGAACACCGATGACCATACCGACGTGGGGCGCATCCTGCAATCGGAGAACACCAAGCCTTTTGATGTCATCATCGGCCCGCTCTATTCCTCGCAGGTGCCCGACATTGCCAACTATGCCGCCAAGCATCAGACCAAGGTGCTTATCCCCTTCAGTATCAATGCCCCCATCCTGGAAACCAACAGCCACCTCTATCAGGTGTACCAGCAGCCGGACGATTTCAACAATGACGTGATTGCCACCTATCTGAAGCGTTTCAAGGGGTGTCATACGGTCATCATCGACTGCAACGACTCTACCAGCAAGAAAGGGGTGTTCACTTCGGCACTGCGCAAACAGCTGGACAAGGCGGGATTCAGCTATTCCATCACCAACCTCACCTCCAACGAAAACCTCTTTGCCAAGGCATTCAACAGCAAGCAACCCAACGTAGTGGTGCTGAACACGGGGCGTTCTCCCGAACTGAACGTCGCGTTCGCCAAGCTGAACAACCTCGTCATGAGCAACCAGGAACTGAAGATCACGCTCTTCGGATATACGGAATGGATGATGTATACCAAATACAATCTCGACAACTACTACAAATTCAATGTACATATACCGGCCGCCTTCTACACCAACCCGCTCTCATCAAAGACAGCACGCATCGAAAAGAAATACCGCTGGAACTTCCACGCCGACATGATGCAGGCACTGCCCAGGTTTGCCATTACAGGATTTGACCATGCCTACTTCTTCCTGAAAGGACTCTACACCTATGGAACCTCCTTCACGGGAGCAGCCGGCACCCTGGGCTATCAGGCTATCCAGACCCCGCTCAGATTCCAACGGGTAGGAACAGCGGGAGGCTGGCAGAACAAGGCCCTGCTCCTGGTGAATTACACCCCCGAGCACCGCATTGATACCATTGAGTATTAACCATATCATCCAGCGTGAGATGCAAACAGCAATCCGAACAAATAGAGAATCAAAGATATGAAGCATTCCCCAAGAATACCCCTCAAAAAAATGGCGGCCATGCTGCTCATCTGCCTTGTCAGCCAGACTGCCAAGGCTCAGGTGGGCGACTACCGGAGCGAACTGGCTTTCGGTGTCAGCGGGGGCTATATGCTCAGTAATGTGGGCTTCAACCCTGAGATTCCGCAGCAGAACCTGGGAGGCATCACGGCAGGTGTCACCCTCAGGTACACCTGCGAGAAATACTTCAAGAGCATCTGTGCGATTGTGGCCGAACTCAACTTTGCGCAAACCGGATGGAAAGAGGAACTGCTCACGGCAGACGATTTGCCCGTTATCAACCCCGCCACCGGACAGGCCGAAGCCTACCAGCGTGAGCTCTCCTATCTGCAGCTTCCCGTATTTGCACGTCTCGGCTGGGGACGTGAGCGCAGCGGGCTCCAGTTCTATTTCCAGGCTGGTCCGCAGGTGGGCTACTGCATTGGCGAGAAGACCAAAATGAATTTTGATTTCAGCCAGCGTAATTACGAAGACCGGGTAGGCGTGATGAAACAGGCTCCGCAAGACACGATGGCCGTAGAAAACAAGTTTGACTATGGCATCGCAGCAGGCATGGGACTGGAATGGTCACACCCGAAAATCGGACACTTCCTGCTTGAAGGAAGGTATTATTACGGTCTGGGCGACATCTACGGCAATTCCAAGCGCGACTTCTTCGGACGCAGCAACCTGAACAATATAGTGGTCAAACTCACCTGGCTCATGGATGTCAAAAGAAGCGGACGGGTGAAAAAATGACACATCTTATTATAAAAGGTGTTTTATTATAAAAGGTGTTTTATTATAATATAAAAGGTGTTCAGACACAACTTTACCGACAAGCACATCATTCTATTATTCATATTAAACAATTAAAACAACAACGTTATGTTTGAAGGACAACCTAAAGGACTGTATGCGCTGGCGCTGGCCAATACCGGTGAGCGTTTTGGCTACTACACCATGCTGGCCATCTTTACCTTGTTTTTGCAAGCAAAGTTCGGATTCACTGCCACAGTGACATCCAACATTTTCGCGGGCTTCCTCGCCCTGGTGTATTTCTTGCCCGTCATCGGCGGCATCCTCGCCGACAAGTTCGGATTTGGCAAGATGGTAACCTCCGGTATCGTAGTCATGTTTATAGGCTACGTGTGCCTCGCCATCCCCACCGGCAATAATGCGATGGGTGTGGCAGCCATGATTGGTTCGTTGGTACTCATCGCCTTGGGTACAGGACTCTTCAAGGGCAACCTGCAGGTGATGGTGGGTAATCTCTATGACGACCCGAAGTATGCAGCAAAGCGTGACACCGCTTTCTCTATCTTCTACATGGCCATCAACATCGGTGCCCTGTTCGCACCTACAGCAGCCGAGAAAATCACGACCTGGTATATGGCCAAAGTGGGACTGACCTACAACGGTGACATCCCTGCCCTCGCCCACCAGTATCTCGACGGTTCCATCTCCAGCGAGGCACTCACCAAGTTTACCGCCCTGGCTGCCCAGCAGGGAGCTGCCGTAGAAGACCCCGCCTCACTCACCCAGTTTGCGCATCAATACATCGACACCCTTTCCACCTCCTACCACTGGGGATTCGCCGTGGCTTGTGTGTCGCTCATCGTCTCGATGCTCATCTACGTACTGGGAAGAAAAACCTTCAAACATGCCGATGTTCAGACGGTCAAGGCTGACCAAGACAACCAGCAGGCAGCAGCCGTACAAGAACTGTCACCCGAAGAGACCAAGTCGCGCGTGGTGGCGCTCTGCCTGGTGTTCGCCGTGGTGATCTTCTTCTGGATGGCTTTCCATCAGAATGGTCTGACCCTCACCTTCTTCGCCCGTGACTATACGGCTTCTGAAGCACACGGATGGATGCGTATCGGTTTTGACGTTTGGAACCTCGTGCTTATTGCCATTGCGGTTTATGCCGTATTCGCCGTTTTCCAATCAAAGACTTCCAAAGCCAAAGGTATCGCAGGACTGGTGACGGCCGCCTCTCTCATCGGCCTGTATTTCAACTACACCGCCATGGGTGATACTCCCGTAGAGATTCTTCCCCAAAAGTTCCAGCAGTTCAACCCCTTCTTTGTGGTGGCGCTCACCCCCGTATCAATGGCCGTTTTCAGCGCACTGGCCAGCCGCGGCAAGGAGCCTTCTGCACCCCGTAAAATCGGCATCGGCATGTTCATCGCAGCCGTAGGCTTTGCCATCATGGCCATCGGGTCGCTCGGCCTGCCTGTGCCCGATGATTTGGCCAATGCCACCGGCGACTATCGCGTGACTCCCAATCTGCTCATCGGCACCTATCTCGTACTCACCTTTGCCGAACTCTTCCTCTCACCCATGGGTATCTCCTTCGTTTCCAAGGTGGCACCTCCCAAATATAAGGGTCTGATGATGGGCGGCTGGTTTGCCGCTACAGCCGTGGGCAACTATCTGGTTTCCATCATCGGCATGTTGTGGGGTTCCCTGCCTCTGTATGTGCTTTGGGGAATCCTTGTGGCTCTCTGCCTCGTTTCAGCTCTCTTCATTTTTGCCATCATGAAGAGACTGGAAAAAGTATGCTGACCAAACGGTCATCCTTATAGTAAATGATTACGGTCTTGCAACTGCAATTCCCCGGTTTTTCCAACCTTGAGGAATGCAGTTGCAAGACCGCTTCCATTTTGTCTGTCCCAAGCGCTCTACCAATATATGACCATCTACTACTTAAAAAAAGTAAAAAGTGGATATGGAGGGAAAAATATTTGCACAAAGATTCTTAAATGAGCCACTTTTTCGCTAATTTTGCACCACAATAATAAAGAGAAGAACAAAATGGATTGGTTTATTAATCTTTTTACCGCTACCGATTCGGTTGCCCATATCGCCATGTTGTATGCCATGGTGATTGCCATCGGCGTCTTATTGGGTAAAATCAAATTTGGAAAAGTGGCTCTTGGAGTCACATTCGTATTGTTCGCAGGTATCCTTGCAGGACACCTTGGTCTAACTGCTCCTATCAACATCATGACTTTCTTGCAAGATTTCGGATTGATTCTGTTTGTCTTCATGATTGGTCTGCAGGTGGGTCCCGGCTTCTTTGAGAGTTTCAGGAAAGGTGGAGTCACCCTCAACATCCTCGCCTGTTGCACGGTGCTGCTGAACATTGCCGTAATGTTTGCCTGCTATTATTTCTTCTTCGACACCAGCAATCCGATGAACCTTCCGATGATGGTGGGTACATTGTGCGGTGCCGTGACCAATACGCCAGGCTTAGGTGCCGCCAACGAGGCCCTGAACAGCGTATTCGCCAACAGCACCCAGCCCCAGATTGCCTCGGGATATGCCTGCGCCTATCCCCTCGGTGTTATCGGCATTATCGGTGCCACGATTCTCATCCGCTTTATCTGCAAGGTGAAACTGGACAAGGAAGAGAAGGATTTGGAAATGGAGTCGGCCGAAAACGCCCATGTGAAGCCTTACCAGATGCACCTCAAGGTGACCAACTCCTATCTGGCTGGCCGTACCCTCATGCAGATTCACAATTTCCTGAACCGTGACTTCGTCTGCTCCAGAATCCTCCACGACGGCCATGTGAGCATCCCCAACCGCGACACCGTATTCGAGCTGGGCGATCAGGTGTTCATCGTCTGTGCAGAAGCCGACGCCGAAGCAATCGTTGCTTTTATCGGCCCCAAGATTGAGGTGGACTGGGACAATCAAGACCAGCCTCTCGTTTCCAAGCGAATCCTCGTGACCAAACCGTCCATCAATGGCAAAACACTCGGACAGATGCATTTCTCATCGGTTTATGGAGTGAACGTAACACGCATCACACGTCAGGGTATGGACCTCTTTGCCAGCCCCAGTCTGGCACTTCAGGTGGGCGACCGCATCATGGCTGTCGGCCCCGAAGATTTGGTAAACCGTGTTTCGGATGTGCTCGGCAACTCCATCAAGCGTCTGAACGCTCCTAATATTGCCACCATCTTCCTCGGCATCATCATAGGTATCATCTTCGGAAGCCTGCCTTTTGCCATCCCCGGCATGCCCGTTCCCCTGAAACTGGGTATTGCAGGCGGTCCCCTCATCATCGCCATCCTCATCGGACGCTATGGATATAAATTCCACCTGGTGACCTATACTACTACCAGTGCCAACCTGATGCTGCGCGAGATAGGTCTCGTACTGTTCCTTGCCAGCGTAGGAATCAAGGCAGGTGCCGGATTCTGGGACACCGTGGTGCAGGGTGACGGACTGAAATATGTAGGAACCGGATTCCTGATTACGGTCATTCCAATCCTGATTATCGGAACCATCGCCCGACTGAAATACAAGTTCAACTATTTCACCATCATGGGTATGATTGCCGGTACCTATACCGACCCCCCCGCACTGGCATACGCCAACCAGTCATGCTCCAAGGAGGCGCCTGCAGTGGGCTACTCTACGGTTTACCCACTGAGCATGTTCCTGCGTATCCTTACCGCACAGATTATTATTCTGCTCTGTTGCGGACTGTGACAAACAACATACAGAAGGACCAATTAAACACTAATATCATTTCATAGAAAACAAAACAAACAGCACTCTGATTTTATGAAAAATCGCGTAACTACAAAACTGCTATTAGCCCTGTTGTTGCCCCTGCTGCCAGCCATGAGCTCTGCCCAGATGGAGAAGAGCATCATGCTCAACGAGGTAATGACCAACAACACTGCCAGTCTGCAAGATGAGTACGGCTGCTGCAATGCCTGGGTAGAGATTGCCAACCGCTCCTACTCTACTTACAACGTGCGTGGCATGTATATCACTACAGACAAATCCGTACTGGACCCCAACATGAGTGTGCCCGAACGGATCAAGCGCATGAGTGTTATCCCCAGCGGTGACCCTCGTACCAGCCTGTCAGCCCAGCAGCACCTGCTACTTTTCTGCAACAGCACACCTGCCAAAGGTGCCCTGCACCTGACCGTTAAAATCAATCCTGAGGAGCCCACGTGGATTGCCCTCTACAACGGTAACGCTGTCAACCTGATTGACTCTATCACCATTCCTGCCATCGGAGCCAACTACTCCTTTGCACGCACCAACAAGGGTGCCAACACCTGGCAGGTAAAGGCACCTGATTGTGTCACTCCCGGTATCAACAATTTCATTGAGGCCAGCGAGAGCAAAATTGACATGCTGAAGAGGGAAGACCCCCACGGATTCGGCATCACCGTGATGGCTATGGGCATCGTATTCTCGTGCCTCGCCCTGCTCTTCGTGTTCTTCTTCTTCTTCGGACTGTTCATGCGCCATCGTGCTGCAGCCAAGAAGATAACCGATATCCAGCCGCTGAAAGCCGGCGTAAGAACCGTTGAGATGACCCGGGAAATCGGACACCGCACCAACGTTATTCTGCAAGATGGCCTCAAGAGCAAAGGTATTGACAAGGAAATCTATATCGCTGTCATCGGTATGGCTCTGAAACAGTATCTTGACAATGTTCATGATGTGGAGAGTGGTGTCATCACCATCAAACCCAAAGATACGGATTGGAACAATGAACTTCCGCAGATGACCCAATTCCATGATTAATCATTTTGCAAACCATTATTATTACATTATATTAACTACCCATTTTATCACCTTATAAAAAAAACAGTATACAATGAATAAATATGAATATAAAGTTCAGGGTGTTGACTACGAAGTGGAAATCGAAGAAGTAGAAGGCAACATTGCCAAAGTGAAAGTCAACGGCATCAGCTTTGAAGTAGAACTCAAGCAGCCTATCAATGCTGCTACCGCCATCAGTCATCCACGTCCTGTCACTCCTCCCGTGGCAGCAGCCACAACTCCCAAACCTGCAGTAGCTGCTGCTCCCGTCGCAGCCGCACCCGCCGGTACGGGTACACCCGTGAAAGCTCCTCTACCCGGAACCATCACCTCCGTCAATGTGAAGGTTGGTGACAAGGTGAACACCGGAGACGCAGTAGTCGTACTGGAAGCCATGAAGATGCAGAACAACATCGAGGCTGAAATCACAGGTACTGTGACCTCAATCGCTGTCAATGTAGGTGACTCCGTGATGGAAGGAGCCGTATTAATCACTATCGCCTAACTTTTGAGCCATGGGATTTGTAAATTTCTTAAGTCAAAACTTCAATGAGTTCCTGACCTATACGGGCTTTTACAATGCCACCGCAGGAAACCTCATCATGATATTAGTGGGAATTGTTCTCATTTATCTCGCTATCAAAAAAGATTTCGAACCGCTTCTGCTGATTCCTATCGGTCTGGGCATCATCCTCGGCAATATCCCTTTCCGCACAGACGCGGGACTGGAAATAGGACTCTATGAGGACAATTCGGTATTGAATATTTTCTATCAAGGTGTGCGCCAAGGATGGTATCCGCCATTGGTGTTCCTTGGCATTGGAGCCATGACCGACTTCACGGCTTTGATTGCCAATCCCAAGCTGGTGCTCATCGGTGCCGCTGCACAATTCGGTATCTTCGGTGCCTATATGGTGGCACTGGCGCTGGGTTTCGAACCCAACCAGGCTGCCGGTATTGCCATCATCGGCGGTGCTGATGGCCCTACGGCCATCTTCCTTTCTTCCAAGCTTTGCCCCAACCTCATGGGTGCCATCGCCGTATGTGCCTATTCCTATATGGCACTCGTACCGCTGATTCAGCCCCCATTGATGCGTCTGCTCACCACCAAGAAAGAGCGCGTTATCAAGATGAAGCCCGGACGTGAGGTAAGCCAAACTGAGCGAATCCTCTTCCCCATCATCGGATTGCTGCTCACTACCTTCATCGTTCCCTCGGGTCTGCCTCTGCTCGGTATGCTCTTCTTCGGAAACCTGCTGAAGGAATCCGGAAAGACCACCCGTCTGGCCAAGACCGCAGGAAGTGCTCTGAATGACATCGTCGTGATGCTGCTCGGTCTGACCGTGGGATGCTCTACCCAGGCCAGCGAGTTCCTCACTCTGAACACGCTCTTCATTTTCGTCGTAGGAGCCTGCGCCTTCATGGTAGCTACTGCCAGTGGTGTATGCTTTGTAAAAGTCATGAACCTGTTCTTGCCTCACGACAAGAAGCTGAACCCGCTGATTGGTAACGCTGGTGTGTCGGCTGTGCCTATGAGTGCACGTATCAGCAACAACCTCGGTTTGGAATATGACCGCCACAACTTCCTGCTCATGCACGCAATGGGACCGAATGTGGCTGGTGTAATCGGATCTGCTGTTGCTGCCGGTGCACTGCTTGGCTTCCTGAGCTGATGATTTCATCATGAAAGATACGGAGGTGAAAGAAACGGCCCTGTCACAACAGACACGCTTCTTTCACCTCCTTTTTCTTCATCATGACCGAATCCCTCTAATCCTCCAACCGATGAAAGTTTTTTTCTCCCTTATTCGTCGACTGTCAAAATAACGCAAAAGAAAATGAGTCATCCCTCATCCATCCACTCCATACCCAGAATTGCCATCGTCCATTCAGATACGCTGTCGATGATTGGACTGAAAGCCATCCTGCAGACTGTCATGCCCTCTATCGAGATTGACCAGTTCTGCAGTTTCCAGGATTTGAAAGCAAACGCACATGAGCTTTATTTCCATTATTTTGTCTCGATGGATATCCTGCTGCATCAACGCCCCTACTTTCAGGAAAAACGAGTGAAGACAATTGTCTTGACCAACTCCATAGATGCCGCGGAACAGCTGGCAGGTTTTCATTGTCTCTACGTCAACCAGCCCGAAGCACAACTCATCAAGGCTTTGCTGCAGCTGGAACAAAGAGCTCATGCTCACGGCCGCAACCTGCCACCTGCCCAACAGCCCTCTTCCAAACCCGTCCTTTCACAACGCGAGATTGAGGTGATGCAGCTCATTGTCTTGGGCCACATCAACAAGGAGATTGCCGACAGATTGTGTATCGGTTTGTCTACCGTGATTACGCACCGGAAGAATATCATGGAGAAACTACACATCAGGAGCGTATCGGCCCTGACCATCTATGCTGTCACCCACGGCTATGTGAACATTGACGATATCTGATTATTGATTGAAAGATGGACCAACCTCTCGTTTCCTTTATCATCACCTGCCAGAATACACTTTCTGAACAGTTGCAAGAGTGCGTACAGAGTATATTCGCTCTCTCCCTCTCACACGAGGAGCGTGAAATTATTATCGTTGATGACGGTTCCTCACAACCGGCTCTCAACGCGCTCATCCCTTGGATTGATGAACTGGTCTACATAAGACAGAAGAAAGAGGGAATCTGTGCAGCCCAAAACAAAGGGATGATTATTGCCCAAGGAAAATGGGTGCAACTGGTGAGGGCTGAAGACCAACTGACGAGATCGGCCTATGAGCATTGCCTTGACATCGTGAGATATGACCCGGACGTGGATCTGGTTCTCTTCCAGACTTCTGCGAAAGGACAGGGTGGCCAGTCGGTCTTCCAGGATGTAGTCTACACCAGTGGAGCCTCCTATATGCGCACCAATACCCTGGATGCAGTCCCCTACCACTGTCTCTTCAATCGGAAGTTGACAGACAGCCAACATTCAAATTCTCCACTCCGCATGGAATCCTCCTTGCAGATTGATGAGACATTTCTTCCCAGGTTATTACTACGCTGCGAGACCATCCGGGTATCGGATGCCAAAGCATACGAAGAATGCGGAACGGCACTGACAGGAAGAACCCCCTCAAAACGAAACAAACTGATAGAACTCGATGATATGGAACGATCGATTATCCGCCTTCACGACATGGCCGACCATCTTCCGTTCAACGAGAATGCAGCACTCAACCGAAGAGTGGCGCAACTCACGATGGATTATCTGTATCAAATCATCATTTCCACCCACTCTTCTGTCCAATTGGAAAAACGAATCAAGAGATTGGAGAAATTCGGTTTGTTCCCTCTTCCCAACAAGAATTATACAAAGAAATACCAGCTCTTCCGCTTCCTGACCAAACATCCCTTGTGCCGAAAAGCGCTTATCACCCTGGCCAGATAATTATCCGTCAGCAAACATCATTTGGTTTCCTTGGCAGGCTTGCGCTTTCGTTTTTTTGTTCCGAAGAAAAGGTCGGAAAGATTGGTAAAGTCTTTCTTCATGATGATACCCACCCCTTGGGTATTCAGACTCGAACGGGTGAAATATTTGTCATTGGTCTGATTGTAAACCTTTAAGGCAAGGTTGCCGTTTGGAACCAAAAGATAACGCACATCAAAATCTCCGATAAAGCTGGAATTGGAAGTGGCAGCATTGTCGCGATAGCCAAACTGACCATTGATGAGCAGACGATTGTTGAGCAGTCGTCCACTCAACAAGCCCTCATACTCCGCATTGTTCCATCCTTCATTTCCGGTAGAGATGTTTGCACCGAAGTTCCAGTTATTACTCTTGATGACAGAATTGAGGATACTGTTCATCTGGCTTGAAATGGTTCCCGACAGGAAACTCTGCATCGCCAGCGATGTCTGGCTCTGCTGGTTTTCATTCTCCATACCGGCATTATTGGCACCCTGTGGGTAAAAACGTCCTATACCCAAAAGATAGACCACCTGCTGGTTCATCTCCTCCTCACTATTGATAATGTTACGGATGAGCTGCTTCTCATCACTGCTGACTGTAGGGAGATCCAGGTCAAAATCAATCTTGGGGTCACGTGGCTGACCTGTAATGTTCATCAGACAGTTTACACGTGTCGTGTTACTGTTTGAAAAACTGTTGCCGATGTTCAAGTCAGACAAAGAAACACCATTGACCGTATGAACAGCCTGCAAGGACAGATTGGCATCATAAGGATTGCCACCAAAGACAATGGTACCACCCTCATTGAAGAGGAAATTCTTTTTGAGAATGTCCTGAATGGTAATGCCGTAAGTTCCGTTTTGAACCCTGTAGGTGCCATACATATTAAAAGCACCTTTGTTATAATAAGTAGCTCGCACCACACCGCTTCCTTCCAAAGTGATATAGTCATTGGTATTGGCATCCATGAGCAGTTTCAACGTGAGATCGGGCGTGCAGTTTATCAGGAAATTGATGTAAACATCGGAGGGCAGTTCCTTGAGCATCTCATCAATGGCCACTTTGCGTCGGTAACTCTGTACGGAGTCGGCCTGGTCATTAAGCTGAGCTGATCCCCAGGTAATGAAACTTTGGTCGGAGATGGCATCCGGACTGCTCACATTATAAACAAAAGTGGAATGGCGATAAGGAGTCAGATTGACATTCATTACCAGTTCGCCGCTCTTGCCATGGATATCAACCTTGCCGGAACCATAAATCGTTCCATAGAAGGTATCATCACCAAAATCACTCATGTCGTATACCAGCATCCTGTCGGCTTCGACATCGAGGTCGTAGGACAATCGGGTCAGATGTTTGTGATGGATAAAGCCACTCAATGTCCCCTTGTTTCCCTTGCTGTCGCGAATAGCAACCCGCTTAAGTTCTATCTCGTCAGGTATCAGGTTGACGGTATCGTTCACCAATTCGTATTTACAACCCAGCTGCCGAATCATCGTTTCACCATTCACCACCAGTTGTCCTACGAGATTGATTTCACTCAGCGGGCCCAACAAACGGACCGCCCCTTCTGCATGTCCGCGTACATATTCCGTAAAGCTACTTGTGAACGACTGCATAAACTCAAGTTTCGTTCCTTCAGCTTTTATCGCTAAATCAATATGTCCGGGACTGGGTTCCACATATCCGTTGATGAGGGTCTTGGCCTCTTGACCATCATCGGCCACAGCATCGATGTCAATACGCCTTTGCTCTTGATTCCAATCCACATTTGCATGGAGCGTTCCCATCTCGCCATGTTCAAAGGTAAACTCATCCACCTGGAGCTGGGCATGTGCCGACAATTGTTTGAAAGGATTTTTGAGATAGGCATCTCCCGATACCTTTCCTCCGAACTCAACTGATTTGAAATTCACCAAATTGAGCACATAGTCCACGTCGATTCCACTCAGACTCAGTTTGATGGAATCATTGTCAGAGTTGGAGACGCGGCCGTTGATGAGCAGATGCTGGTCCTGATGGGTCAATGCAAACTGATTGATATCAAGCTGTTGGTCTGAATAAGTTATCAGTGCCGGTTTGATTTCCCACTTGGCCTCACCGATGGTAAATGCCGAAGGCAACAACTGTATCTCTGCCGTTTGTTTTCCTTCCTCATTGGGATAGAAACGTGAGCGAAGATTCATCTGGCCTTGGTTTCGTGCATCCTTTCCATTGCGCCAAGCGACTGAAGTATTGAGATGATTGTCTGCAGCGTTGCCCCAAAGTAGGAGTTTGGTCGATTCTCCGTCTTTTTCCATCCGCTCTATCTGAGAATCGAGATGGAGAGAGTCACCTGGACAATACACATTCACACTGGCCTGACGATAACTGTTTTCTTGATAGTCGAAATCAGGCAGCAGGACATGTAAAGCCATGACACCCAGGCTGTCGTTCATCTTGCAGCTGATGTTAGCCGGCTGTCTCAATGTCAGCGGCACTTGCAACAAATGGTTAATCCAGTCACTCCTGTTCACATTTGCCCATAGATAGAAATCATTGTCGGGCCGGGCTTCCGATGCATGAAGCCAGGGCAAGGTAGGCATCTTGTCAAGCACCTGATGGAGCAGACTGGCGGCAATGGTCTCAAACTGATATTTTCCTCTCAGTTCCATCTCGGCAAAATCGCTGTAAAGCGTCAAGAAATGTCCCTCTTCTTCATCCCGACCCATCGCCAGTTCCAACTGGTCGAAATGATAAGGACTATCCTCTGACGACTCCATGACAAAGTTGCTGACAGTCACATGTCCGGATGCCTTGTTGATATCCAACTGGTCTAATTCTACATCCAGATTGGCAGAAAAACGTGCATCTCCCCATTTGTCGGACAAATGGAGACTCTGGGGTGACAATTGGCTGACAACACCCTTGACCGCCAACATCTGCTGCTGACCAAAAGGATAGAGAGAGGTGTCAATATGCAGCTTGCCATGGACATCATCCATATCCACACTGGCTTTCAGTTGCTGCTGGGCATATTGTCCTTGCAGGAGAATCTTTTGATAATTGTACTTGAGACATTCCAACTGTTTGATGTCTGCTTTGAAACGTATGTCAGACTGCTCTTTTCCTTTCAGTAAGCCATGAGCTTCTACAACAGCACTGATTGCTCCAATGGGAGCAGTTTCATCCATGAGGTTGGACAGATTGAAGGCTGGGACCTTCAGGTTGAGTCCAAAGGCTTTATTCCTATCCATCTTACCGTCAATCAACAGATTGCCTGCCTGTGACTTAACCTGAAGTGAAGCCTGACAAAGCAGGGAGGCGGTGGAATGGGCAGTGCCTTGCAGATGGATATCTCCCAATCGGGAAATCATCTCTGGTATAGCGATGGTTGTCCCCTTGAGATTGTCGATCAGAAAGACAACCGTTTGAGCCGAAAGATTCATCTTCTCAAGATGGGCTTCCCAAGTGAGCATCTTGTTCCGTCTCCATCCACTAACCACGGCAGAAGCATCGATATCCAAATCTCCTTTTTCCGAACCAATATTCAGTTTTCTCATATGAAAAGTATCATAGTTGCCGTCGAACTGGGCAGACAGATTAAGATACTCATCAAAGAGACGAACGGCAGGAAGAAAAGCCGACACATCGCACAGCGTGACAGAAGACGGACTGATTGCTCCCTGGTAATACAATGAAGCTGGCTCGATACTGAAGTTTTGAAGCAGGTTGGCCTGCGGCTTCATCTGGTATCTGACCGAGATCATGGGTATCTGAAACTCAGTGTGGGGCAACGATAATGCAAAATGGCGGAGCTCAACACCCTTTAACCCTGCAGTCAAGCCAAAGGCCAGACGTTTGAGTTCGACACCAGATTTCTCCTTAAAGGCCAATCGTCTGACCTCCACATGAATCGAGTCTTTGCAGAAGCTGCGCAACTTGATATAGGCAGAAAGGTCGGTGGCTGCCAAATGGTTAGGATTAAACCGTTGCTCGGTAGGCGGAACATCCAGCCTGTCATAGTACACCGAGCATTGGCGCATGATAAAGGAGCCAATCTGCATCTCCAGAGGTTTTGACTCCTTCTCTTCCTTGGAGGCAAACTTATCCAAGATAAACTGGATATTGGTTGCATGGTCGGCTGACGGTTTGACGATATGGATATCTGCGCCAAACAATTGTGCTGTATTAATAACAATTTTCCCGTCGGTAATGATATGATAGAGATCTGCCCTCACAGCTGCTCTCCTCACCGATATGAGTTTTTTCCCTTGCTGGTCCTTCATCTCCAGCTGGTCAATGACCAATCGGTTGAAGAGACCAATCGTCACCTTTCCAATGTTTACCTGCGTATCCAACTGCTGAGAAAGCAAACGTCCAATCTCGCGTCCCATCTTTTCCTGTACAACAGGTATCTTGGTCAGCGTCATCAGAGCCAAATACACGACCAACAACAACCAAAAAAGGCTGTTGATGATATGCTTGAGGATAATGACTGTTTTTCTCATGACTGCTGAAGATGATGGATGAGGGACGGGAAACGACCATTTAGCGATGGATAAAGGAAATGTGACTGGAATGGATTCAATCAACCTACCGTTTGGACGATTTCCAGAACCGGGAAGTGATATCCTGAAAATCTCCATTGGGCATCCGTTTGTAAAGATGCTGGTTGGTGGTCGGTTCTTTCAATCCTCCCAGATGGGCGATATAGGGTCCCAACTTCACATAGTCAAAGTCGCACATGTTGACCCCATGAGGCACTCGGGCCCTTCCACTATACCAGGCCACACGCACCTCAGGGTAATGCTGATTGATATATTGGGCCAGATGATTAACCTCCATCGGATTGGCATCCCCACCCATCAGGCAGATACATGTGATGTCTCTGCCATACTCGGTGATGAAGCTATCCATCGTGTCAGTATTCAATTCCTCTCCCTCATCCTTCCATAGATATTTGCTGTGGCATCCCGGACATCGACAGGGACAGTTGGAGATATTGATGGAAAGAGTCACTTCATCGGGAATTTCCTGAAAAACGACTCCACAATTGATATATTTCATATTCGGTATTCTTCTCGATTGGTTCAATCTTACGGGTTGGCAGAAGGACGCATCCCGGCTATCTCAGATGTTCTTTCCGCCAATCGTTTTGCAAAGATAATCATTTTTCCTGATATCCACCTTCTTTTTTCGGCCAAAAACCACATAGAATTGATTTTTCCAAAAAACTGACAAGAAAAATATGGGGATGTGAATTATTTGTATTACCTTTGCTATTGAAACATAGCCAACATACTTATGAAACTGAAATTTTCCATCGAATACCACACCCAATGGGGAGAAAACATGTTTGTATCCCTCACCTATCTCGGAATCGACGGCAGCAGCCGCTCTTCTCTACTCGCCATGGACACAACCGACGGGCAACAGTGGAGCATAGAGACGGCTGTGCTGGAATCTCGAAGAAACAAGATGCGGGGATTCTATTATCATTATGAGGTGAGAGATACAGAAAACAAACTGGTGCGCTCGGAATGGACACTGATAGAACGAATCATGTCGTTCGATGACTCACGCGACTATATCCTTATCGACTCCTGGAGGGATGCTCCCATCCAACAGCATCTGCTTACCAAATGCCATGCTGCCACAGCAGGACTTGCAGTCAATGAACGGGCCCGGATTATCAACACCCCGCTTTATCGACGCACACTCGTATTCAGGGTGCATGCTCCTCAACTCACCCCCGGACAATCCGTGGCCATCTGCGGCAGCCATCCGGCTATCGGCGGGTGGAGCGAGTCTCGCTATATAGTCATGTCCTATGCCGGACAGAGTCTATGGCAGATAACAGTCAATGCTGCTGCATTCCCCCTGCCTGTGGAATATAAATATGTGGTGGTGGATGAAAACAGCAAGGAACTCATCCGATGGGAGGAAGGTGAAAACCGAACAACAGGAGAACACGCCATTAGTGAGGGTGGCGTACTGGTGCTCGATGGAGGCATCATCAGAATCAAAGAGGAAAATTGGAGAGTGGCAGGCGTTTGTATACCCCTCTTCTCGTTACGGAGCAACCAGTCATTTGGTACTGGCGATTTCCACGACCTCCGTCTCTTCATTCATTGGGCTGCCGATGCCGGTATCAAAGTCATCCAGCTCCTGCCTATCAACGACACGACATCCACTCATGGTTGGACAGACTCTCATCCCTATAATATCATATCCACCAAAGCCATTCATCCTCACTATCTCTCATTGTATGATGCCGGAAAACTACAGGACAAACAGTTGGCCAATGCTTTTGAACGGCGCCGCCAAGAGCTGGAGGCCATGCCGGAATGTGACTATGAGGCTGTGGAACGAGCGAAATGGAATTATGTGAAACAGCTTTTCAATGAAAACTTTCATAATATATCAGAAAATGCTGATTTTCAACTCTTCTGCAAACAGAACAAAGATTGGCTCGAACCCTATATTGCCTTCTGCTTGTTACGTGACACCTATCATACTTCCTGTTACGACCAATGGCCTGGCTTTGAGGTTTATCACCAGGATTCTGTCGCCACTTTTCTCAAAGAACATACGAAAGAAGGCCAACTCATAGGCTGGGTACAGTATCTGCTCGACCGGCAGTTGCGTGAAGCCATGGAGGAAGCCCACCAGCACCAGATAGCCCTTAAAGGGGATTTGCCCGTAGGAGTTTGCCGATATAGTGTGGAAACATGGACCCATCCGGAACTCTTCCAGCTGGAGGCCACCGTCGGTACCCCTCCTGATGAGCATTACCGATACGGACAAAACTGGGGATTCCCACCTTATCACTGGCCACAGTTGATGAAGGATAATGCCCAATGGTGGAAGTCGCGCATCCGCTGGTTCGAGCGCTATTTCGATGCCATCCGAGTAGACCATATTGCCGGATTTTTCCGTCTGTGGCAAATTCCGAAAGATGCCGTCCAGGCCAGTTTGGGACATTTCGTACCTGCCTTGGCACTCAGTGCCAGCGAGATTGAACACATGGGACTCACCTTCCACAAGGATTTTCTCACCAAACCATATATCAATGAACCACTTGTCCACCGCATCTTCGGTATTCACGCCTCTTTCGTGCGCGAACATTATCTGGTAGACAAGGGCTATGGCATGTTGGCGCTGTGCGAAGAACTGGATACCCAACAAAAAATCCAGGCATTCTTCGAAGGCATGAACGACGAGAACTCCCAGTGGATTAAAGACGGGCTGATGCGCCTGGCAGCCAATGTGCTCTTCGTAAAAGACCAGTTGGACCCAGATTTCCTGCATCCGCGGATTGGAGCCTTCCGTGAGCCGGTCTTCCAGGCCTTAGGAGAAGAGGAACAGGAGGCATTTATGCGCATCTACCGCCACTATTTCCATTCCCGCAATACGGAATACTGGATCAGTCAAGCCTCTGAGAAATTGGGAAAAATCTTTTCTGACACCTCACTGCTCATCTGTGCCGAAGATCTTGGTTTCATGCCGCCTCATGCCGAAGAGGTTATTGACCGTCTGCGCATCCTCTCTTTGGAACTACAGCAGATGCCCAAAAACGACACTCAGGAGTTTGCGCCCCTTGGTGCCAATCCATTGCGGAGTGTCGCAACCACGTCGACACATGACCAGTCACCGCTGCGCCTCTGGTGGCAGGAAAACTACCAACAGGCCCAGCGCTATTTCACTACCATGCTGCAGAAGGACGGGCGAGCTCCACGCCAACTGACGGTGGCACTGGCAGAAGAGATTATTGCACGTCATCTCTATTGTCCATCGATGCTCTGCATCTTCCCCATCCAGGATTTGTTAGCCATGGACAACTCGTTCACCACTGGCATACAGCCTTATACTGAGCGTATCAATGTGCCCGGCGACTGCTATAACCGTTGGCAATACCGGATGAACGTCTCTTTGGAACAATTGCAACTGGCCCATACCTTTAATCAGAAAATCTTACGGATGATTCAGAGAAGCCAGAGGAAATGATTCCAACAGGAGGCTATTTCCTCCCACATCTCTTATTCACACGCGCCACCCGGTTCTTCCAGCAATTCCTTGCAATGGGCAATCAGCCGGGTGGCTCCATGTTCCAACAGGAAATCATGGTTGCGGAATCCCCATTCCACACTGATACATGGCAGATGACTGTTCTTGGCTGTTTCTATATCCACATCACTGTCGCCGATATAGACCGTATTGTCCTCCTGGGCACCCAACTGGCGCATGGCCTCGACCACCATGTCGGGAGAAGGCTTGCGCCTGATACCTTCCCGTTCGCCAATAGCCACATCTACAAGCCCCTTAAAGAAATGTTGGCACAGGTCTGTCACACCGGCTTGCAATTTATTACTTACAACCCCTATCTTTGCCCCCCGTTCCTTCAGACAGCGAAGCGTTACCAACACCTCGGGATAGGGTTCTGTCGTATCTAACGAGTGCGCCAAATAATGCGCTCTGAAACTGCAGAACACCGACTCTCTCAACTGGTCATCCGTACCGGACGGTACAGCCCGCTCTATCAGTTTCTTCACCCCATTTCCCACAAACTGACGTACCTCTTCTATACTGCGCTCAGGCAAATGATGAGCACGCAGTGCATGATTGGTACTTGCGGCCAAATCACCCAGCGTACTGAGCAACGTGCCATCCAAATCAAAAATATAAAAAGAATATGCTGTTGTCATGCTGTTATCCTTCATCTATGAAAATCAAATAATACATTCAATTGCAATGATACCTTCATAACAAAATCAGAAAGAATTGGAAGATGCTTCCACCTTCCAATTCTCTCTATTCTTGTCAGTTCATCAGTTGTTCACCGAACCGCCGACAATGTCGAGCAGTTCACTGGTGATAGCCTGCTGACGACTCTTGTTGTATTGAAGACGCAAACCACGCAGCAGTTCATCCGCATTATCCGTTGCCGTCTGCATCGCCACCATTCGCGCTGCATGTTCACTGGCATTGCTGTCGAGCAGGGCGGTATACAGCACCAAATGGGCATACTTCGGTATCAGCTGCGAGAGAACGGTATGCATGTCCGGTTCCACAATGAAGTTATCATTGAGAGGCTTCACATGCTCTTCCTTGTGCTCGTGCTGACGCTCCTGTTCCCGCTTCTTCAGATACTCCTGCGACTCCTTGGTTGCCAAGATGGACGTGAGGTCACGCTCATGGTCGCGCTGCAGTTCAGAATGGACGTCAATGGGCAAGAAAGTCTTGCGAGTGAGAATCTGCGATCCGGCACTCTTGAAGTGATGATAGATAATCTCCACCTTGTCAATCTCACCCTTGATATAGAGGGAACCCAGCTCACGTGCGATGTCAATACACGGTTTAACCTGGGGTTTGTCTGCCAATTCCACAAAATTTCCTGCCGTCGCCAAGCCTAACTTGGCAGCTTTCTCTGCAACCTTTCTGCCAACGGGATAGATGACGACATTTTCTTTGCCTATCGATTCATATTCGGCAATGACATTTTCCATCATCTTCAACACATTGGTATTGAAACCGCCACACAGACTGCTGTTCGAAGAGAAAACAACCAGAGCGACCCTCTTTACGGGACGAGGGATGGTGAACACGTTGGATGCGTCAGCCTCGGAGGCAAGAAAGGTCTTAAGGATATGTTCCAACATTGTCTCGTAAGGAAGCATATTCTCAATCATCACCTGGGCATGATGCAATTTTGACGAGGCCACCATCTTCATAGCACTCGTAATCTTCCGGGTGCTGTTGACACTGGCTATGCGGGTTTTAATTTCTTTCAGCGATGGCATAATGAGTGGTCATAAATTAAATGAAACATTAATAACCTTTGGCAATATCAGCCATCACAGACTCCAGCACCGAGGTGATGCTGTCGTCAATTTTTCCGCTTTCCAGGGTAGCCAGGACATCAGGATGGGCACTGCGCATCTTATCGAGGAAGGAATCCTGACATTCGCGCACCTTCTCTACCGGCACCTGATGCATCAGACCATGGGTACCACAATAGATAATGGCAACCTGCTCGCCCACCGGCATAGGACTATACTGGGGCTGGATGAGCAGCTGGTTGTTCTTGCGTCCACGGTCGATGGTCATGGCTGTCACGGCGTCCATATCGCTGGAGAACTTCGAGAAAGCCTCCAACTCGCGATACTGAGCCATGTCAATCTTCAGCGTACCTGCCACCTTCTTCATACTCTTGATCTGGGCAGAACCACCCACGCGGCTCACCGAGATACCCACGTTTACAGCAGGACGGAAGCCTTGGTTGAAGAGGTCGCTTTCCAAATAAATCTGACCGTCCGTGATGGAAATCACATTCGTGGGGATATAGGCGGAAACGTCGCCTGCCTGGGTTTCAATAATAGGCAAAGCGGTGAGCGAACCACCGCCCTTCACATGTCCCTTCATGCAAGCAGGCAGGTCATTCATCTGCTCAGCCACCTCCTGCTGGTCATTGATACGTGCTGCACGCTCCAGCAGACGGCTATGCAGATAGAACACGTCACCGGGATAAGCCTCACGTCCTGAAGGACGGCGCAGAATCAGTGACACCTCACGATAGGCAACAGCCTGTTTCGAGAGGTCATCATACACGACGAGTGCGGAGAAACCACGGTCACGGAAATACTCTCCGATGGCGGCTCCTGCGAAAGGAGCATAATACTGCATGGCAGCGGGGTCGGCAGCCGTCGCGCTGACGATGATGGTATAGGGCATGGCTCCATGCTGCTTCAGGTTCTCCACCAAAGCAGCCACAGTAGAAGCCTTCTGTCCGATGGCTACATAAATACAGTAGACAGGTTTTCCTGCATCGTAGAAACTCTTTTGATTGATGATGGTGTCAACAGCAATAGCTGTTTTGCCCGTCTGTCGGTCACCGATAATCAGCTCACGCTGTCCGCGTCCGATGGGAATCATCGAGTCCACCGACTTGATACCGGTCTGCAGGGGCTCCTTCACAGGCTGACGGTAAATCACACCAGGAGCCTTTCGGTCGAGCGGCATTTCGAAGGAGTTGGAGAGGTCAATATCCCCCTTACCGTCGATTGCCTGTCCCAATGGATTGATGACACGGCCCAGCATATTGTCGTTCACCCTGATTGAGGCGATACGCTTGGTGCGCTTCACAACCATGCCTTCCTTGATGCCTTCGGTAGAACCCAGAAGCACACAACCTACGTTGTCCTCTTCCAAATTCATCACGATAGCCATCGTCCCATTCTCAAACTCGAGAAGCTCATTGGCTTCAGCGTGGCGCAGGCCATAGATACGAGCCACACCGTCACTCACTTCGAGCACGGTGCCCACCTCGTCGAATTCCTGTCCGCCGCTGATGCCCTGCAACTGTTCGAGCAGCATCTGTGACACTTCGCTTGGTTTGATTTTATCTGACATTGTTTTTTATATTCTTACTGAATGATACATTACTTTTTCAACTGTGTGAGCACCTGCCTGAGTTGGTTCTGCACACTGGCATCCAACCTGTAGGTGTCATACTCAAGCACAAAGCCTCCCAGAATATCCGGGTTCACCTCGGTCTCGAATTCCACAGTCCCCTTAGTCTTACTCTCCACCATCTTTCGCATTCTCTGCTCTGTAGCTTCTGAAACGGCAACGGCGGTAGTGAGTTTGCCGCGGATGATGTTCTTCTGTTGTCTGTAAAGCGTGATATACGAATGAGCCATGAACTGAAGCACGCTCTCCCTATCCTCTCTCAAGACAAGACTGATGAATTTCAAGGAGAGCTGCGACGGTTTACCACCGAGGGCCACCGCCAGCAGTTCTCTCTTTTTTTCCTTGGGGAGCATGGGATTGTCTATCGTAAACCTCAACCGGGGCACGTCGATGTAGCTCTTAGCCAGAACCATCATCTCCTGATACACCGTATCTTCGAGTTTGGCGCCGATGGCAGCCTTGAGCAGCGCACGGGCGTATCTCACCGATATTACTCCAATGTTCATAAGCTTTATTTTTTATCTTCAACAGAAATTTCATCCAGCAGCCTGTCGATGGTCTCCATCTGCTTGGCTTCGGAGGAGAGCTCCTTGCGGAGAATCTTCTCAGCCACCTTTACAGACAGCTCAGCCACCTGCGCACGTATCTCGCTGATGGCGGCCTGCTTCTGGCTCTCTATCTCAGCTTTGGCTTCACTCAGAAGACGGGCTCCTTCCTCACGTGCCTTTTCCTGTGCCTGCGACACAATAGCGTCACGTGTTTCAGCAGCCTCCTTCAGCAGTTGCGCCTGCTTCTGACGAGCTTCCTGAAGCATGCTTTCACCCTCCTTCTGGATGTTGGCCAACCGCTCTGATGCCTCATGCGCCTTCTGCAGACTCTCGTCGATGTAGCGCTTGCGGTTCTCCACCATGTCGATGATAGCGGGGAAACCGAATTTGGCCACAACAAAGAAGACTACCAGAAAAGCCAGCAGCATCCAGAACAGCAGTCCCAGGTCGGGGGTCAGTATTGATGGCAAATTTTCCATTAATGTGTCTTTTTATTTGATAAGGAATGCACAGGCAGCGATGGCGAAAAGCGCACAACCCTCAACAAAGGCTGAGGTCAGAATCATGTTGGTCTGAATCTTACCCGTAGCCTCTGGCTGGCGTGCGATAGCGTCCATGGCGCTTCCGCCAATTTTACCAATACCCAAACCTGCTCCAATTGTTGCAATACCTGCTCCGAGACCGCAGCCCAGCTGTGCCAGACCTTCAGCAGCCAAAAGTGTTGAAATAATCATAATCGTTGATTGTTTTAATGTGAATAATTATTGTTTCTATTGATTTTGTATTCTTGTGAATAAGACACGGCATCGGGTATGTTCTGTCCGCCTTGCCACATCCATGTCATGACTCATGGTGTTCTTTGTGTGCCAGACCGATGAATACGGCACTGAGCATGGTGAACACGTAAGCCTGTACGAAAGCCACCAACAGTTCCAGACAGTTCATGAACAGCAGCATGATGATGCTGAAGGCATTCAGTCCGAGACCATATCCAATGCCCATCGACCATCCGAGGAAAATCACACAGGTGAAACTCAGGATGACCGCATGTCCTGCCATCATGTTGGCAAAAAGACGAATCATCAGTGCAAAGGGTTTGGTGAACACACCGAACAACTCAATGACCGGCATCACGGGCACGGGATAAGCCTTCAGGAAAAGAGGCACTTCGGGCCAGAATATCTCCTTCCAGTATTCCTTGTTGCCAAAGAGGTTGATGGCCAGCATGGTGCACACAGCTAGGAAAAGGGTCACATTGATGTTACCCGTCACGTTGGCACCTCCCGGCATCACGGGTATCAGTCCCACCATATTGGTGATAAGGATAAAGAAGAACACCGTGAGCAGATAAGGCGCATACTGTTTGTAATGTTTCTCGCCTACCGAGGGACGAATCAGGTCATCATGGATGGTCATCACCAACATCTCCACAGCTCCCACGAAACCGCTGGGGGCATCACTCTTCTCGTCACGCGACTTATACCAGCGGGCACAAGACAGGAAGATGGCAATCATCACCAGCACGACAATCCAGATTTGCGCCACCGTCTTGGTGATACTCAGATCGAGTGGGCGAACGGTTGATCCATCGTCCATCTTCTCGTAGATCTTGCCGTGATGGGCAGGATCACAAAAGAAACCCTGAGGCAGCGAATGGGCAGTACAACAGTGCCAGTCGCCCGTCTTTTCACTGCGCACAATCACCGGCAGAGGAATACTCAGATGCTTGCCCTCATAAGTGGCGATATGCCATTCATATGAGTCGGCCAAGTGTTCGAGTACAATCGTCGGTATGTCAAGTTTCTCCCCCTGACCGCCTTCAGCCGAAGCGGAAGCGGTTGCGGGCAACAGAGCCAGCACCAAGAGAATTACTAACGTTCCTATCTTTTTCATCTTGCACATATTTATTGTATACAAATATTTCGTACAAACATTGTAGAAAAACTATAGTATGTGTACAAATCTATTATTTACTGAGTTTGTCGCGGTTGTTGGACACGCGTGAGAAGAAGATGGCATGATGGGAGAGGTACACCACGTAATAGGTCATGAAGACCGCCACGTAGGCTCCCATTGCAGCCCGTCCTACAGCCAGATAGCAACCGAAGAGAGCAGCCAATGCCAGCAGCATTCTGAATCCAGAGACTGCCGAATAGAAGGTGGTCAGTCCGTCGGGCGAGCGTCGGTTGACGAGTCTCCATATCAGGATGTCAGCCGTTTCAATCACCAGCGAAAACACCACACTTACCGTGATGGGAGCCCTGAGCGACTGCCAGTGGAACACCGCCTCTCCACCCATGACCAACAGCGTCAGGACAACGGCTATCAGATAGGCCTGAAACAGGTATCTCCTGCATAATCTGTCAATTTCTGTCATCTTGGATTGTTCTTCTTACAATTCCACACAGAGGCTGACATTGTTGTTTTTCACCTCAACAAAGCCGCTGGCAATGTTCAGTTGATGTCGTCCTTGTGCATCATCGTATACGACGCGCCCCGCTTCAAGGCAGGAAATGATGGGCGAGTGATTCACAAGAATCTGGAATTCGCCCATTAATCCTGGCACTATCACGCTCTCTACATCTCCGATAAATAAAATCTTCTCGGGAGATATAATCCTCAGTTTCAAACTCATACCTGTCAATATTAAACGTTAACTCTTAGCTGCCTCAATCAGTTTCTTACCCTTCTCAATGGCATCTTCGATGGTACCCACGTTCAGGAAGGCCTGTTCGGGAAGGTCATCCACCTCACCGTCGAGAATCATGTTGAAGCCTTTGATGGTGTCTTCGATGGAAACCATCACACCCTTCACGCCTGTAAACTGTTCTGCCACAGCGAAAGGCTGCGAGAGGAAACGCTGCACGCGACGTGCTCTGTTCACTGTGAGTTTGTCTTCATCCGAAAGTTCATCCATACCGAGGATGGCAATGATGTCCTGAAGTTCCTTATATCGCTGCAGAATCTGCTTCACGCGCTGCGCACAGTCATAGTGTGCCTTGCCCACAATCAGCGGATCCAGGATGCGTGAGGTAGAGCCCAGGGGGTCTACAGCGGGATAGATACCCAACTCCGTAATCTTACGGCTCAACTCCGTCGTGGCATCCAGGTGGGTAAAGGTAGTGGCAGGAGCAGGGTCCGTCAAGTCATCGGCAGGCACATACACCGCCTGTACGGAAGTGATGGAGCCTTTCTTGGTAGAGGTGATTCGTTCCTGCATCACGCCCATCTCACTGGCCAGCGTGGGCTGGTAACCTACAGCCGACGGCATACGACCCAACAGAGCCGACACCTCGGAACCGGCCTGGGTGAAACGGAAGATGTTGTCGATAAAGAACATGATATCGGCAGCCTCACCATCCTTACCTCCATGATCACGGAACTCCTCGGCTACGGTCAGTCCGGAGAGTGCCACTGAAGCACGTGCGCCAGGGGGCTCGTTCATCTGGCCATAGACCAGCGTGGCCTGTGATTTCTGCAGTTCTTCCGGGTCAACGAGCGACAAGTCCCACTTGCCCTCTTCCATGGCCTTTCTGAATTTGTCACCATATCGGATAACGCCCGACTCAATCATATCACGAATCAAGTCATTACCCTCACGTGTACGCTCACCCACACCGGCAAACACGGAATATCCGTTGTGTCCTTTCGCAATATTGTTGATGAGCTCCATGATGAGCACTGTCTTACCTACACCGGCACCGCCGAAGAGTCCAATCTTTCCACCCTTCATATAAGGCTCCAGCAGGTCAATCACCTTGATACCCGTAGCCAGCATCTCCTTGTGGGTGGAGAGTTCCTCAAACTTAGGCGGCTCTCTATGGATAGGATATGCGCCTTTCATATCCAGAGGTTTCATACCATCAATGGGCTGTCCGATGACGTTCATCATTCTACCCTTGATTTGTTCGCCAGCAGGCATCACGATGGGCGATCCAGTCTGCTTCACCTCGAGTCCTCGTTGCAAACCATCTGTATTGTCCATTGCTACACAACGCACGGTGTCCTCACCGATGTGTTGCTGAACCTCTACTACGAGTTCCCTGCCATCAGGTCTCTCTATCTTCAAGGCATCATGAATCTTTGGCAGCACCTTCTCTGCATCCTGTCCCTCGGTATTGAAGTAAACATCAATCACCGGACCGATAATCTGTGAGATGTGCCCGTTAATTTGTGACATAAGCAGTAATATAATTTTATAGTTTTTTTCGCACTACAAAGATACGCATTTCCTTTGAATAAAAAAGGATTCCTTGCTGTTTTTTCTACAGAAATGGTTCTTTTTCTATTGTTCATCCCAATTCTATGGGGATTTTTGTCGTTTTTTGTGGTTTTGTTCACTTAGTCCATTTAGATGCTCAGCTCATCCAGCACCTTGATAAGTTTCATATCAAGCGGTTTGTCCGTGCGGATGGCATCACTGAATGGCACGTAGACAATCTCGTTGTTTCTCACGCCGACCATCACATTGCGCTGTCCCTGCATAATCGCCTCAATCGCTCCCACACCTGTTCGGCTGGCAAGAATACGGTCATGAGCCGTGGGGCGTCCGCCACGCTGCAGATGTCCAAGGATAGAAACACGCACGTCGAAATTGGGGAATTCCTTCTTCACACGATCGGCATAATAAAGGGCACCGCATTTCGGACTCTCGCTGACGATGACGATACAGCTTTTCTTGGATTTGCGGATGCCCCGCTCCATGAAGCGTGCCAACTGGTCCACATCCGTAGAGTCTTCCGGTATAATGGCTGCCTCGGCACCACTGGCGATGGCACTGTTCTGCGCCAGGAAGCCGGCGTCACGTCCCATCACCTCGATGAAGAAGATGCGTTCATGGCTCTGCGCTGTGTCCCGGATACGGTCAACACAGTCCACAATGGTGTTCATGGTCGTATCATAGCCGATGGTCGAATCTGTGCCGTAAAGGTCGTTATCGATGGTTCCCGGCAATCCGACGCAGCAGATATCATATTCGGCTGCAAAATCCCTTGCACCGGTCAGCGAGCCGTTACCTCCGATAACCACCAGTGCATCAATCTCTTCGCGCTGCATGGTCTCATACGCCTTGGCCTTGCCTTCAGGTGTCATGAACTCCATGCTGCGGGCGGTCTTCAAGATGGTACCCCCCTGCATGATGATACCACTCACATTCTCGGTGGTGAATGACTTGACCTCTCCATTAATCAAACCGTCATAGCCACGATAGATTCCCTTGATATTGAATCCGTTGCAAATACCGGCACGGGTGACAGCACGGATAGCAGCATTCATTCCGGGAGCATCACCGCCAGAGGTGAGCACTCCGATAGTCTTGATCTTTGCCATATCGTTTATTTGTAATGAGTTGATACTATTTTATTGTTATTGAATAATTGGTTCAGTTATCTGTCCGCTGGAAATGCGGGGGGTACAGGTGACTATATGAAATAGGTTTCATGGTTTCTGAGTATGGTGTGCCAGGAGTTTTCATGAGAGGAAGAAGCATTCCGCAAAGAGCACGGCCAGTCCGAGCAACCATCCTGCCATCACCTTGGGCGTGCAATTTCTGAAATACCACCCCACCCTCATTCTTTCCATTTTCATCAATGCCAGACCACTCACATTGGCATAGCCGAAGAGGCAACCGCCGATGGAGGTACTGAAGACGATGATTTTCCAATAGGCTCCATTCTGCATGAACTGTGCCATGTAGGCACTGTCGGCCCATCTGTTGATGTTTCCCTCCACCACCGAATACATCGAGATATTGGTCATGGCAATGGTAAACGAGTCGACGAGTCCGCTGGCTATTCCAGAGACCAGTCCGTATACCCATACATTATGGATATTATAGTCCATCCATTCTGACACCTCCCCGAACAGTCCCGTCTCTTTCACGACGCCCACGGTGAGCATGATACCCATCACATACAGTATCTGCTGGATGGTTTCATACTGCAGTGAGCGCGGCACTCTCGACTGGAACATCTGGTCAGCCGCCATCAGTTTACGGTTGAAGACCTCATTGACCACCCACAGGATGGAGAGCACACAGAGGGCACCAAGGAAAGGGCTCAGTTTGGTGATATTGTGGAAGGTGGGGATGAACCACAGTCCTCCAATACCCACGATGAGCATCACGATGCGCTGCCAGCGGTTGAGGTTGGTGTCATCACCACGATAGGGTGCCGAATGCCATTCCACATCCAGCCTGTCGGGCAAACTGCGTCCAATAAGGGCTGTGGTCACCACCCACGCCACGAGAGCCGGCCCGACGAGATAGGCAGAGAAATGGGTGGCCGTCACCGCTCCATCCCCCCATAGTGCCACCGTCACGGGGTCACCGATAACGGTAAAGCAGCCTCCGGCATTAGCGGCAATCACGATAGCCGTACCAACGAGCATCCTTTGTCTTCTGTTCTGCACAATCCTGTGCATCACCATCAGCATCATCGCCGTTGTGGTGAGGTTGTCGAGGTTGGCCGAAATCAGGAAGGTAACCAAGGTGATAGACCAGAGTATTCGCTTGCTGTTGCGCGTCCGGATCCATTCCGAGACGAAGTCAAAACAGCCGTTGTTGTTCAGAATCTCGATAATCTGCATCGTGGCAAGCAGGAAGAGCACCACTGATGCTGCCTTGCCCACATATTTCAGAAAGACGTTGTCATAGATGAAGTACTTCACGGTGACGCTTGTCGGCTGCACGGCCGAGAGAAATTCGCGGTAATCATGCGGGTGCTGGCTGGTCACGAAATCCGTACCGAAACAGATATAGATGACCCACCCCAGCGTACAGGAGAACATGGCAATGGCAGCCTTGTTCACATACGTCAGATGGGCAGTGGCAATAAATGCATACGCCAACAGCAACATGATAGCGATGAATAGAGTCATCATGACAGAAGTACTATTAGTAAAACATTCTCGTTTCAGATGCAAAGATAGAAAACTTTTTTCAGATAACGCGAAGAAAAAAGAAAAAAGAATGTTTCAAAAGTAAGAAAAACCACTTTATCAGACATATTGAATAGTTTCAAACGCTGACAAAGTGGTTTTTGGGAGTCGGAACTTATCCTCCGAAGTTGTCATACATGATGGATGCGGGCTCTACGCCGAGCGAGTCGAGCATGCCTACAACAGCCTTTGACATGGGGCCGGGACCACACATGTAGTATTCGATATCTTCGGGAGCCTCGTGGTCTTTCAGATAGGTGTTGTACATCACCTGATGCACGAATCCTGCCGTATACTTCACTCCCGCAGCATCGGCTGCAGGATCCGGACGGTCGAGAGCCAGATGGAAGTGGAAGTTGGGATATTCCTTCTCCAGTCCGAGGAAATCGTCGAGATAGAACACCTCGTTCAGGGCGCGTGCCCCGTAGAAGTAGTGCATCTCTCTGTCGGTGGTGTGGAGCGTCTTGGTCATGTGCATAATCTGTGCGCGCAGAGGAGCCATACCGGCACCGCCGCCCACCCAAATCATCTCTTTCTTCGTGTCGAAATGGGGATGGAAGTCGCCGTAAGGACCGCTCATCGTCACCTTGTCGCCGGGCTTCAGCGTGAAGATATAGGAAGAAGCGATACCCGGGTTCACGTCCATGAATCCGCTTCTGTCAGCTTTGAAGGGAGGTGTGGCGATACGCACGGTGAGCATGAACACGTCACCCTCGGCGGGATAGTTGGCCATGGAGTAAGCACGGATGGTAGGTTCGGTGTTCACACACTTCAGGGGGAACAGTCCGAACTTCTGCCATGCGGGCAGATACTCGTCGCCAATCAGGCTCTTGTCGATATCCTTGTCATAGTCGATGGAGAAGGCAGGAATCTTGATCTGTGCATACGAACCGGGGAGGAAATCCATGTGGGCACCCTTGGGCAGCTGCACCTTGAACTCCTTGATGAACGTGGCAACGTTCTTGTTGGAGATAACCGTACACTCGTACTCCTTCACGCCGAGCACACTCTCAGGCACCTTGATTTTCAGGTCACCCTTCACCTTGCACTGGCATCCCAGTCTCCAGTGGTCCTTGATTTCCTTGCGGCTGAAGTGGGGTTTCTCCGAGTCGAGAATCTCGCCACCGCCTTCAAGCACCTGCACCTTGCACTGTCCGCACGAAGCCTTGCCACCGCAGGCCGAGGGCAGATAGATGCCGTTCTCGTTGAGGGTAGCCATGAGGTTTCCGCCTTGGGGTACCGAGAGGGTGGTGCTGTCGTTCACCACGATGCTCACGTTACCTGATGGCGAGAGGTATTTCTTCGCCACCAACAGAATGATTACCAAGAGGAGTATTGTGGCGAGAAACACTCCAATGCTTGTCAATATGAATGTATACATAGCCTCTTTTCTTTAAATATTAAGTCCTGAGAAACACATCATGGCCATCGCCATCAGTCCCACGGTGATGAAGGTGATGCCGAGTCCCTGCAGCGGTTTGGGCACGTCGCTGTACTGCATCTTCTCGCGGATGGCACCCATGGCCACGATAGCGAGCGTCCAACCGATACCACTGCCAAGGGCAAAGACGAGTGCGTCGACCACCGAACCGATATACTGTGAGTTGGCAGGATCCAGGTTGATGCGCTGCTGCATGAAGAGCGAGGCACCCATGATGGCACAGTTCACGGCTATCAGAGGCAGGAAGATACCGAGTGCGGCATAGAGCGAAGGGGAGAAACGCTCCACAATCATCTCCACGAGCTGCACAATACCGGCGATGACGGCAATGAAGAGGATAAAGCTCAGATACGAGAGGTCTACCCCATCGACGAGACAGTCGGGGCCGAGCACCTTTGTCTGCAGCAGATAGTCAACGGGCACCGTCACACAGAGCACGAAGGTCACTGCCAGTCCGAGTCCCAATGAGGTCTTCACATTCTTGGATACGGCCAGGAAGGAGCACATACCCAGGAAGAATGCGAATATCATGTTGTCCACAAAGATGGACCTGAAGAATAAGCTTGCAAGTTGTTCCATAGTGGTTCAATCTTTTCAGTGAAATGAATTAATCTTTGGTAAAATAAGCGCGGTGTACCCAGATGACACAACCCAGCAGGATGAGTGCCATGGCGGGCATGGTCATCATACCGTTGTTGATGTAGCCGGCGTCATACACAGCCTGCGGAATCAGTTGGAATCCCATGAGGCTACCACGTCCGAACAGTTCTCTCACGCCACCCACAATCACGAGGATCATGGCATAGCCGATACCGTTCGACACACCGTCGAGGAAACTGGGCCAGGGCTTGTTGATCATGGCAAAAGCCTCCAGACGGCCCATGAGGATACAGTTGGTGATAATCAGACCCACATACACCGAGAGCTGCACGCTCACATCGTATGCAAAGGCTTTGAGCACCTGGCTGACAATCGTTACCAGAGCGGCCACCACCACGAGCTGCACCACGATGCGGATGCGGGTGGGAATGGTATTTCTGATCAGAGAGATGATGACATTGGCAAAAGCCGTGATGACGGTCACAGCGAGTCCCATGACGATGGCGGGCTTGAGCTGCGAGGTCACAGCCAGTGCCGAGCAGATACCGAGCACCTGCACCAGGATGGGATGGTTGAGATTGAGAGGATTGGCAAATACCTCCTTGTTCTCCTTTGAAAACAGTTTACTCATAGTTCTCTAATGATTAGTGAGTTATTCTTTAGCGTTCTGTTTGAAGATGTTCATGTATCTGCCCAGACTGCTCTGGAGCATCTCGCTCACACCGTTCGAGGTGAGCGTGGCACCGGTCACACCGTCACACTGGGTGGTGGGATCCTTGATGTCGCTCTTCTTCAGCACCGAGAGGGCCACCTGGCTGTTGCTGCCTTGGGCAAAAATGCGCTTGCCCTGGAACTGGTTCTGCCAGTCGCGGCTGTCCTTGATTTCGGCACCGAGTCCGGCGGTCTCACTGGCGTGGTCGAAGTAGGCACCATAGATGGTGTTCATGTCGTCGTTGATGGCCACATATCCCCAGATGTTACCCCAGAGTCCCATACCATAGACGGGCACCACATACTTGGTTTCGCCTTTCACCTGGCACACATAGAGGGCGAGTTTGCCTTCCTTGGCATCGCTGCTGTTGAGCTTGAAGGCGGCGTTCTCGCCTCCCTGCGCTCCCTCGTCGAGGGTCTTTCCGTCGGCATCCACAATCCGGTCGGCGGTCACCACCTCTTTATATGCAGTGGCTGCGTCGTCGTTGGAGAGGTCCCTGATGTTCAGGGCAGCCAATATCTGCTTCTTCTTGTCAAGCGCCACGTTGGCATCCTGCATATCCTTCAGTGACTGGTAGATAAAAGCCAGCAGGAAGGCCACCACCACCACCAGCACCGCACTGTAGGCGATGATATAGCTGTTGGAGTTTGTATTGAATTTTTTCATTGTTCTTAAAGTCTTGACGGGTTATTGGTTCATTCCGCGCTTGCTTCTCATGCTGATGTTGCGTTGCACCACACAGTAGTCGATGAGGGGTGCAAACATGTTCATCAGCAGGATGGCGAGCATCATACCCTCGGGATAGCCGGGGTTCATCACTCTCACCACGATGGCCACCACACCGATGAGGAAGCCATACGCATACTTGCCGCTCTCGGTTCTGGCACTGGTCACGGGGTCGGTGGCCATAAACACGGCACCGAAGGCGAAGCCGCCCATAAGCAGATGGGCATACCAGTCGACGGGAGTCTTGCCGAGCGACTCGAAGAGCAGGGCTGTGAGGGCGCCACCCACGAATACGCTGAGCATGGTCTTCCAGCTGGCGATGCCTGTCCATAGCAGGATGACAGCACCGATAGCGATGGCGATCACACTTGTCTCACCGATACTTCCGGGAATCAGTCCCGTCACCATGTCGCAAACGCTGGTGGCAGGTGCGATGCCCTGTCCCACTCCGGCGAGCGGCGTGGCCATAGTGAATCCGTCGGGCAGCTGGTTGCCCAGTCCGAAGATGGTGTCATTGGCCACCCAGACACTGTCGCCGCTCATCTTTGTCGGATAGGAGAAGAAGAGGAAGGCACGTGCCAGCAGCGCCACGTTAAAGATGTTCATACCCGTACCGCCGAAAATCTCCTTGCCGAAGATGACGGCAAAGGCAACGGCGAGGGCGATGGTCCAGAGCGGACAGCCCACAGGTACAATCATCGGGATGATGATACCCGAGACGAGGTAACCCTCCTGGATTTCCTCACCCTTCCACTGTGCCCAGGCAAACTCGATGCCGAGACCTACAATGTAACTGACGATGATTTTGGGCAATACCTGAAGCAGACCGTAGGCAAACACCTCACAGAAACTGGCGTCCTGGAGCGTGCCTGCAGCCAGGTAGTTCTGGTAGCCCACATTATACATACCGAAGAGCAGGGCAGGCAGCAGGGCGATGACCACCATACTCATGATGCGCTTGGAGTCGATGGCATCGTGGATATGGACACCGCTGTGCGAGGTGGCATGGGGTACATAGAGGAATGTGTCCATACCATCATACACACTGCGGAAGGCGTGCCATTTGCCGTCCTTCTCGAAATGTGGTTTGATTTTATCGAGATAATTTCTTAAGAAACTCATAATGGTTATTTTTGTACGATGAATGGAAAGTTAGCTATTCTCTTTTCTCAGCATGTCAAGTCCCTCTCTCACAATCTTTTGCAGTTCAAGCTTCGAGCTGCAGACGAACTCGGAAAGAGCGAAGTCTTCGGGTGCCACTTCATAGATGCCCAACTGTTCCATGCGGTCGATGTCGTTGGTGATGATGGCCTTGATGAGATATTCGGGATAGATGTCCATGGGGAAGACGCGGTCATATTCGCCACTCATGATCATGTGTCTTTCTCCGCCCTTCACGCGTGCGTCGAGCGCATATTCCTTTTTCTTTCCGAAGAGCCAAGAGAAATAACTTCTGTTGACGGAGAACTGGTTGAGGCGGGGCATAATCCATCCTGCCAACTCATCCACGTTGTCACCCTCGGGGATGACGGTAATCTCCGAACTGTGTGCGCCGAGGAATCCCTCCTTGGTAGTGGGTACACCTGTGAGCACGTTGCCATTGATGATTCTCACATGTTTCGTATTCTTCAGGCTGTTGGCCAGCAGGGTGTTCAGTTCCTGTCCCACCATCATGTCCACATAGGCGGGTTTCTTCACTTCACTGCCCACAAAGGCCACGCATCGGGTCAAGTCCACCTTGCCCGTATTGAAGAGTCGTCCGATGAAGAGCACGGCAGTAGGCTCCACGGTCCACACCACCTCGCCTTTGTTCACGGGACAAAGATGGTTCACCTGCACACCCACGTTACCAGCGGGACAGGGACCGTCAAACACGTTCACCTCCACATTCTTGGCATCCACCAGTGCCTTGGCACTCTGGTTCTTTCCGATACCGAGGTAGACAGGGGCGATTTTGGCCAGGGCATCCAGACCGGTCTGCCAGTCGTTCTCCTGCCCTTTCAGTTCATATTCGAAATCGGCTGCGAGGGGTTTGTCCCTGAGTGCCGACACGGCAATGGCCTTGGGCTTGTCCTGCGGATTGGCCACCACTGCATAGGGCAGCTGGTTGATGAATCCGAAGAGGCCGGCCTTGAGCAACAGGTCTACCACCTCCTGAGCCTTCATGTTCTGGGGACTGTTCTTGCCATGATCCACAGGCTGCTGTTGCTGCGCAGCCTCCACCTGTACGGCAAGCACCTTTCTGCGTTCTCCCCTGACCACGGCCTTCACTTTTCCGCTGACGGGAGACACGAAGAGAATTTCGGGATGATTTTTGTCTACGAAAAGTGCCTGTCCTGCTTCCACCTGTTCTCCCTCCTTGACCACCACCTTGGGCACTACGCCGGTGAAATCGTCGGGTTGGAGGGCATACAATCCAGCGGGCTTCAAACCGATTTTGGTTTGTTCAGCCTTTCCCTGGAGGTTGATGTCCAGACCTTTTCTCAACTTAATGACATTTACCATAAATTGAAATTGCTAAATGATGATTGAATAGTTATGCCTGCAAAGTTACGAAAAATATCAGTATTTAACGAAATTTTCGTCTGATAACTTCATCATTTAGCAATTATTTCATCAAAAAAATCCCTTTCCCTGCGTTTTGATGGCATAAATTGACACACCCACCTGTCATCGCTCCTGTTCGAACACCCTTCTGTTGATGCCTTTCCTTTCCAGTTCGCGCATCATCTTCCCGGCCTCCCTCTTGCGTTTGGTGCGTTGCAACAGCCTGAGTTTCGAGAGTTGGTAGTCCAGGTTGTCAGGACAGAGGCGGATGGCCTGGTCCCAGTCGTAGAGTGCCGCATCGGTCTGTTTCAGTTCCTGCTCCACCCCTGCCCTTGCCACGTATGCTTCGGCACTGTCGGGCGCCAGTTCCACCAGCCGGTTCAGATGGTCGACGGCCTCGGTCATCTTGCCCGTCAGTTGGCAGATCTGCGCCAGACAGAGCCGGGCCTCATAATGTCCGGGCACCCGTTTGAGCACCTCCTCATAATCCTGCCGGGCCAGGTCATAGCGGCGCAGATTCTTTTGGGCGTAGGCCCGGTAGAAGAAGGCAGCCAGATGATGGGGGTCTTTTTCGAGCACGAGATTATATTCGCTGATGGCATAGTCCCACTGCTTGAGCTGCAGGTTCACCGCAGCCTTCTTCAGATGGAGGTCAGATGAATAAGGCTCCACATCGATGCGCTTTCTGAGCACATCGAGGGAGTCTTTCCATGAGATATCCTGTGCCCAGACGCTGCTCCCACACATGGGGAGCAGCGCACTGAGCAGAGCGATAATTATGCCTTTCTGATATAGTCCACGATCCATTGGCCTACCTCTTTGGTTCCATATTTCTCACCGCCTTCCACCTGGATTTCCGGGGTGCGCACGTTGGCATCGAGCGAGGCGTCCACAGCCTTTCTCACCAATGCTCCTTCTTCTTTCAGGTCAAAGTATTCGAGCATCATGGCCACCGAGAGGATCTGTGCCAGCGGGTTGGCGATGTTCAGTCCCTTGGCCTGGGGCCAGGAGCCGTGTACGGGTTCGAAAACGGGGGTGCTCTCTCCCGTGGATGCCGAGGGGAGCAGACCCATTGAACCGGAGATACAGCTTCCTTCGTCGGTGAGGATGTCACCGAAGGTGTTCTCGGTTACCATCACATCAAAGAAGGTGGGCTCTGCAATCATCCTCATCGAGGCATTGTCCACAAACATATAGTCTACGTTCACGTCGGGATATTGGGGTTCCATCTCTTTGGCAATCTGACGCCACAGACGACTGGAAGCCAGCACGTTGGCCTTGTCGACAACAGTGAGATGACGGTTGCGCTTGCGGGCATATTCGAAGCCCACCTTCAGGATGCGCTCCACCTCCGGACGGGTGTAGTAGTTGGTGTCGTAAGCCTTGTCGTTGTCCTGGTATTTCTCTCCGAAATACATACCGCCCGTGAGTTCACGGATGCAGATGAAGTCGGCACCCTCCACGAGTTCGGCTCTGAGCGGCGACTTGTGTATGAGGCACTTGAAGGTCTGCACGGGACGGATATTGGCAAAGAGTCCCAGTTTCTTTCTCATGGCGAGCAGTCCCTGTTCGGGTCTCATCTTGGCGGTGGGGTCATTATCGAATTTGGGGTCGCCCACGGCTGCAAAGAGCACGGCGTCGGCCTCCTTGCACACCTGATAGGTCTCTTCGGGGAAGGGGTCACCCACCTCGTCGATGGCATGGGCACCGCAGAGGGCCTCCTGATACGTTACCTGATGGCCGAATTTCTCGGCGATGGCATCCATCACTGCCACTCCCTGTGACATAATCTCGGGGCCGATGCCGTCGCCCGCGAGCACTGCGATTTTCAAGTTCATGATTTCTTACCTTATATGATTATTTCTTCTGATTCTTCTCAAATTCTTCTTCGATGATATTCAGCATCTTGAAGGTGGCCTTGATGGCCGCCTCTGTCTGGTCGGCATCGAGTCCGCGGGTACGGAACATCTTCTCTCCGTTCTGCCAGGTGATGACCGTCTGCACGAGTGCGTCTGTGCGTCCACCGGGCGGGATGGTCACAGCATAATTGGCGAGGATGGGGAAGGTACGGTTCAGGTTCTGCTTGTAGATGGTGCGCAGGGCCTTGACGAAGGCGTCATACTGTCCGTCACCCGATGCGTTCATCTCATATTCCTGTCCGTTGATGTCCACCTTCACACAGGCGATGGGTTTCAGTCCGTAGGCCAAAGTCACCATATAGCTCACGAGTTTCACCTTCTCCTCGGGAGCCGCATGTTTCAGCACGTCGCTCACGATGAAGGGCAGGTCGTCCTGAGTCACGATCTCCTTTCGGTCGCCCAGTTCGGTGATGCGTTTGGTCACCTTCTGCGTCTGCTCGGGGGTGAGTTCCAGTCCCAACTCTTCAAGGTTGCGGGCGATGTTCGCCTTGCCGCTGGTTTTACCGAGGGCATACTCCCTTTTTCTGCCGAAGCGTTCGGGTACGAGTTCGTTACAGTAAAGGTTGTTCTTTTGGTCTCCATCCGCATGAACGCCAGCCACTTGTGTAAACACATTGTCACCGATGATAGGCTGGTTGGGGGCTACGGCTATTCCTGAATAGCCCTCCACCATCCGGCTCAGGTCATTGAGCCTGTCTTCACGGATATTGGTCTTGGCCTGGAACTGGTCCTTAAGAATCACCTGCACGCTCGAGAGCGGGGCATTTCCGCATCTCTCTCCCAGTCCGTTGACCGTCACATGCAGTCCCTTGGCTCCACAGAGCACGGCGGCGAGCGAGTTGCTCACGGCCAGGTCGTAGTCATTGTGGGCATGGAAGTCGAAATGGAGGTCGGGATAACGCTTGCGCATCTTCCTGAAATATTCGATGGCCTGCAGGGGGTTGAGGATGCCGAGGGTGTCGGGCAGCATGAAGCGGCGGATGCCGCTGTCGCCGAGTGCGTCGAGCAGTTGGTAGACATACTCGGGCGAGTCCTTCATGCCGCTGCTCCAGTCTTCGAGATAGAGGTTCACCTGCATCCCCTTCAGTCGGGCATAGTCAAGCGAGCGCCTGATGTCGTCGATATGCTCTTCGGGTGTCTTGTGCAGTTGTCCGCGGCAGTGTTTCAGCGAACCCTTGGCCAGCAGGTTGATGACCTTTCCTCCGCAGTCGTCAATCCAGTCGATGGAGAGGTGGCCGTCCACAAAGCCGAGCACCTCCACCCTCTCGAGCATCCCGATGCGCAGGGCATAGCGGCACACCATCTTCACCGCCTCCTTCTCGCCCTCCGAGACCCTCGCCGATGCCACCTCAATACGGTCTACGTTGACCTCCTTGAGGAGCATCCGGGCAATCATGAGTTTCTCATGCGGCAGAAAGGAGACACCGCTGGTCTGCTCGCCGTCGCGCAGCGTGCAGTCCATGATTTCGATGAAGGGCGGGATGCGGCTTATCGGTTGGTTCAGTTGTTCTGCTGTTCCCATGCTTCTATCTTGTCCTTGTTCTGCAGCAGATAGTCGATGTCGTCGAGTCCGTTCATGAGACAGTGCTTCTTGTAGCCGTTAATTTCGAAGTGCTCGCTCTTGCCCGTGGCCTTGTTGGTGATAGTCTGGTTGGGCAGATCCACCACCACCTCCGTCTTGGGGTCCTGGGCGATGCTGTCGAAGAGTTCGGCAAGGAAGGGTTCGGTCACCACCACAGGCAGCACAAAGTTGTTCAGTTCGTTGTTCTTGTGGATATCGGCGAAGAAACTGCTCACCACCACGCGGAATCCATATCCGGCGATGGCCCATGCGGCATGTTCACGGCTCGATCCCGAACCGAAGTTCTTGCCAGCCACGAGCACACAACCGCTGTAGGTGGGATCGTTGAGCACGAAGTCCTTCTTGGGCGATCCGTCCTTGTTGTATCTCCAGTCTCTGAAGAGGTTTTCGCCGAAACCCTCCTTGTCGGTGGCTTTGAGGAATCGGGCGGGTATAATCTGGTCTGTGTCCACATTCTCCAAGGGCAGAGGCACACAGGTACTGGTTATGACGTCAAATTTCTTTTTCATTGCGAATTGTTGATAGGGGTCTGTAATATCGTGTAGGGTTGTTACATGAGTTCTCTCGGGTCGGTAATCTTGCCGGTTACGGCAGCGGCGGCAGCCACCAACGGCGAGGCAAGGATGGTGCGGGCACCGGGTCCCTGTCGTCCCTCAAAGTTGCGGTTGCTGGTCGACACCGAGTATTTGCCTGCTGGAATCTTGTCGTCGTTCATGGCGAGGCAGGCAGAGCAGCCGGGCTGGCGGATGGCGAATCCGGCCTCTTCAAGCACCTTGTCGATGCCCTCCTCGCGTATCTGCTGGTCTACAGCCCAGGAACCGGGCACGAGCCATGCCACCACGTTGTCGGCCTTCTTCCTGCCCTTGACGATGGAGGCAAAGGCACGGAAGTCCTCGATACGTCCGTTGGTACAGGCACCGAGGAAGACGTAGTCAATCGCGTGCCCCAGCAGTTTCTCGCCGGGTTGGAATCCCATATAGTCGAGCGACTTGAGGAATGAAGCCTTGCCAGCCTCATCCACGGTGTCGAGCGAAGGGATGGCTTCGGTGATGCCGATACCCATACCCGGATTGGTACCGTAAGTCACTCTAGGTTCGATATTTGCGCCATCAAAATTCAATTCTTTATCGAATACGGCATCTTCACCGCTCTTGAGCGTCTTCCAGTAGTCCACCGCCTTCTCCCACTCTTCTCCCTTGGGGGCATATTCCCTACCCTTCAGGTATTCGAAGGTCTTTTCGTCGGGGGCGATGAATCCGCCGCGTGCGCCCATCTCAATCGAGAGGTTGCAGAGCGTGAGTCGTCCCTCCATGGAGAGCTGCTCCACTACACTGCCCGCATACTCGATGAAATAGCCCGTTCCGCCCGAGGTGGTGAGCTGTGCCATGAGATAGAGGGCCACGTCCTTGGCGGTCACGCCGGGGGCGAGCTGGCCGTTGATGTTGATGCGCATCGACTTGGGTTTCTGCTGGAGGATGCACTGCGAGGCCATCACCATCTCCACCTCACTCGTGCCGATGCCGAAGGCCACGGCTCCCACGGCTCCGTGGGTCGAGGTGTGCGAGTCGCCGCAGACGATGGTCATGCCGGGCAGCGAGAGTCCCTTCTCGGGACCCACCACGTGGATGATACCGTTGTCGCGCGACATCATGCCGTAATGGGTCAGTCCGAAGTCGGCGGCGTTCCGTGCGAGGGTGTCCACCTGTTTCTTCGATACGGGGTCTTCGATGGGTTTGTCCTGGTCGTGTGTGGGGGTGTTATGGTCGGGCATACAGAAAATCTGCTGGGGTCTGAAACATTTCAGCCCACGTTTTCTCATGCCGTCGAAAGCCTGTGGCGAAGTAACCTCATGACAGTAGAGGCGGTCGATATAAAGTTGGGTGGGACCGTCTTCAACCTTCTGCACCACGTGCTTGTCCCATATCTTGTCAAATAATGTGTTCATCGGTTATTGCTTTAGTTCTTGAATTTGTTGATACAGTCGATATATGCTTCCACCGAGGCGGTGACGATGTCGGTATTGGCTCCGAAACCGTAGTACACGTTGCCGTTGTATTCCACCTGCATGTGTACCTTGCCCACGTCGTCCGACCCCTTGCTGATGGCCTGGATGGTAAACTCCTTGAGGGTCATCTGCTTCTGTATGATTTTCTTCAGGGCTCGGATGGCGGCGTCTACGGGGCCGTTGCCCGACGATGCCTCCTCAAACTTCTGTCCCGAGATGTCGAGTCCGATGCTGGCCACACTCTTCACACCCATGCCTGTGGTCACCTGCAGGAAGTCGAGCTTCACGGCATGTGCATCGGCGGTGTCCGCTCCGGCGAGCATGAGGATGTCATCATCGTTCACCTCCTTCTTCTGGTCGGCAAGTTTCAGGAATTTCTGGTAGAGTTTGTCGAGTTTCTCCTCGTTGTCCACATCCACGCCGAGCACGCCAAGCCTGTACTTCAGGGCGGCACGTCCCGAACGGGCGGTAAGCACGATGGAGTTGTCGTCAACACCTACATCCTTCGGGTCGATAATCTCATAGGTCTGCACATTCTTGAGCACACCGTCCTGATGGATGCCGCTGGAGTGGGCAAAGGCATTGCGGCCCACGATGGCTTTGTTGGGCTGCACGGGCATGTTCATCAGACTGCTCACCATGCGGCTGGTGGGGAAAATCTTGGTAGTGTTGATATTGGTGTCGATGTCGATGTCGTTGTGACATTTCAGAATCATCGCCACCTCTTCGAGCGAGGTGTTGCCGGCGCGTTCGCCGATGCCGTTGATGGTCACCTCCACCTGGCGTGCACCGTTAAGCACACCGCTGAGGGTGTTGGCGGTGGCCATGCCCAAGTCGTTATGGCAGTGGGTGGAGATGATGGCGCGGTCGATGCCGTCCACATGGTCCATCAGATACTTGATTTTGGCACCATATTCGGCGGGCAGACAATAGCCGGTGGTGTCAGGGATATTCACCACGGTGGCACCAGCCTTGATGACGGCCTCCACCACCCGGGCCAGGTATTCGTTGTCGGTGCGTCCGGCATCCTCGGCATAGAACTCCACATCGTCTACATAGCGGCGTGCATACTTCACGGCAGCCACAGCCCGCTCGATAATCTCCTCGCGGTTGCTGTTGAACTTGTACTTGATGTGTGCATCGCTCGTTCCGATGCCAGTGTGAATGCGCTTGCGCTTGGCATATTTCAGCGATTCGGCAGCCACGTCGATATCCTTCTCCACGGCTCGTGTCAAGGCGCAGATGGTGGGCCAGGTTACGGCCTTGGAAATCTCAATCACCGAGTTGAAATCTCCAGGACTGGAGATGGGGAATCCTGCCTCGATGATATCGACGCCAAGCTGTTCAAGCTGCTTGGCCACCTGAATTTTCTCCACGGTGTTCAGCTGGCATCCTGGCACCTGTTCACCGTCTCTCAATGTCGTGTCAAAAATAAAAAGTCTGTCACTCATATTCGTATATGATTAAAAAAAGAACCTTCCCCACTACGGAAGTGAGAAAGGTTCATGATGATACATTCTTGCCGATTACATCAACACCCCGTCACTTCCACTCATTTTACTAAGTCGAAGGCTCAGAATAATCGTATTCTGCAGGGCGATATGTAGCGTATGCTGTTGGTTCATGTTCTCTGTTTTACTTTTTTTCGCTGCAAAGTTAATCATTTTTCGGTTAACCGACAAATAATTTGTTACTTTTTTCACTAAAAAAGTTTCGAACTGTCAACTTTTCTACGCTCATCCCGGATCGAATCGTCTTTTTCGGGGCTTGATACTCGTAATCCGGTGCTTAGAACTCCTTGGTCATCTCGGCCACCTCGTCGTTGATTTTCTTGGCGAAGTCTTCCATGCTCATCACACTCTGTTCACCGCCGCCCTGCGGACGCACGGCCACGGTGCCGTCGGCCTGTTCCTTCTCGCCGACAATGAGCATGTAGGGGATGCGCTTGAGCTCGTTGTCGCGCACTTTGCGGCCAATCTTCTCGTTGCGCTCATCGATGGTGGCGCGCACGCCTACCGAGTCGAAATATCGGGCCACCTGGGCGGCATAGTCGTTGTACTTCTCGGAGATGGGCAGGATAGCCACCTGGGTGGGAGTAAGCCAGAGGGGGAAGTGACCCGAGGTGTGCTCGATGAGCACGGCGCAGAAGCGCTCGAGCGAACCGAAGGGGGCACGGTGAATCATCACGGGTGTCTTCTTCGTGTTGTCCTCGTCGGTATATTCCAGCTGGAAACGCTTGGGCAGGTTGTAGTCCACCTGGATGGTACCCAACTGCCAGCGACGGCCGATGGCATCCTTGATCATGAAGTCGAGCTTCGGACCATAGAAGGCAGCCTCGCCGTATTCCACCTTGGCGTTCAGGCCCTTCTCCTGGCAGGCCTCCACGATAGCGGCCTCAGAGCGTGCCCAGTCCTCGTCGGAACCCACATATTTCTCGTGGTCGTTGGGGTCGCGCAGCGAGATCTGTGCCTCGAAATTGAAGCCGAAGGCCTTGAGCACGATGCCGATGATGTCCATCACGTTGAGGAACTCCTGCTTCACCTGGTCGGGACGGCAGAAGATGTGGGCATCGTCCTGGGTGAAGGAGCGTACACGGGTGAGACCGTGCAGCTCGCCGCTCTGCTCATAGCGGTAAACGGTACCGAACTCGGCGATGCGCAGGGGCAGATCCTTGTAGGAGCGGGGCTTCCAGGCGAAAATCTCACAGTGGTGAGGACAGTTCATGGGTTTCAGCATATACTCCTCGTTCTCCTCGGGGGTATGGATGGGCTGGAAGGAGTCCTTGCCATAGTGGGCATAGTGGCCGCTGGTGACATAGAGGTTCTTCGAACCGATGTGCGGGGTGATGACCTCCTGATAGCCGAAACGCTTCTGCACCTTGCGCAGGTGGTCCTGCAGACGCAGACGCAGGTCGGTGCCTTTGGGCAACCAGATGGGCAGACCCTTTCCCACCTTTTCCGAGAACATGAAGAGTTCCATCTCCTTGCCAATCTTACGGTGGTCACGCTTCTTGGCCTCCTCGAGCATCACGAGATACTCGTCGAGCATCTTCTTCTTGGGGAACGAGATACCATAGAGACGCTGCATCTGCTCGCGGTTGGCATCTCCACGCCAGAAGGCTCCTGCCACATTAGTCAGCTTAACTGCCTTGATGGCACCCGTGTTCAAGAGGTGCGGACCCTTGCAGAGGTCGGTGAAGGCTCCCTGGGTATAGGTGGTGATGGTACCGTCTTCGAGGTCCTCATCAATATGTTCGCACTTGTAGGTCTGTCCGGCAGCGCCAAACTCCTTGAGGGCATCGGCCTTGGCCACCTCGTGTCTCACCACGGGTTCCTTCTTGCCGGCCAATTCCTTCATCTTCGCCTCGATCTTGCCGAAGTCGCTCTCCTTGATGCTCTCGCCGCCGGGCAGGAGCACGTCGTAGAAGAATCCGTTCTCGATGGCTGGTCCGAATCCGAACTGGATGCCGGGATAGAGTTCCTGCAGCGCCTCGGCGAGCAGGTGTGCCGATGTGTGCCAGAAGGCGTGACGGCCTTCCTCATCGTCCCACTTGTAGAGGGCGATGCTGGCGTCCTCGTTGATGGGTCTGTTTAGTTCTACTGTCTCGCCGTTTACTCCGCAAGCCAAAACGTCGCGTGCCAAAGCCGGTGAGATGCTTTCGGCAATCTGAAGTCCAGTTACGCCCTGTTCATACGAGCGAACGGAACCGTCTGGAAAAGTAATGTTGATCATATCTACAATATATGTTTTGTTTTATCGCCTGCAAAATTAGCACATTATTTCGAAACTCCACCCTTTCCGCCCCATTTTTTTTCGTTCTACCCTTCCTTTCTTACCCCAAAGGCATTTGGGGGACACCTATTATAAATAAATGTAATTCAAATTTCTCCAGTTCGATTGGGTTTGGAACGATAGTAGGGGTAAATAAGGAACTTCCTATTCCGTTTCCCCTTTTCTGTCCTGCAGTCGCTCCTTTACCTGCGGGGTATATGTGCGCGAAACGGGTATCTGCTTGTCTGTGCCGAACAGTTGGAGCTGATAGCCCGTATTGCGGTTTGACATGGCAATCACGAAATTGAGGTTAACGATAAACGCACGGTGGCATTGCACGAGATAGCGTTCGGCTGCCAAACTCTCGTTAATCTGTTTCAGCGTGATGCGCATGGTCTTATGGCTGGTCTGATCACCTTCTATATACCAGACATCAGCATAATTGGACATCGACTCCACAAAAAGGATATCCTGCGGGTTGACCTCCAGGACAGACTGCGATGTGCTGCCCTTGATAGTGCATACTGATACCTGGGTATTCCCATTCTCCCCTACTCCTTCTTCCTGCATCTGCAATTCCTGCTGTCGTTGCTCGAGCAATGCATTGATGGCACTCACCTCTTCATACTTGTATTTGAGGTGCCAGTTGCGGTTGCGCACATACGTTCCCAGATACATAAAAACGCCAGTTGAAGAAACGTAATAGAGAAAGAGTTTGTAGTGCTCAAGAGTGAAATGGCCATCTTCAATCCAGGCTATTGACACATCGCCAAAGAAGAAATAAGCCGAGAATGTGACCAGTGCCGCTGCCAGCAATGGGATATTGACCAGATAATGGAAGAGTGAATTGCGGTGCACTATCTTCAGCGGCAACTTCGGGTCCATGGGCATCTTGAGCACGTAGGTTACAAATATGCCGGCAATGAGTCCCGATGCTATGGTTATCACTCCCATGGCCAAAAGATATACCAACCTGTATTCATGTATCTCATCAATATTGAAGGGCAGGATGAGCTGGAGCAGCAGGAAAACGAGTGCGCCGGCCATCATATTCTCCCTCAGCAGTCTGACATTTTGCGGTTTACCAAGTATCTTCTTTATCATGACACCATTACTTTATGATTGGATTTTCGTTTTGTTATATATACTCTGTTGTATCGTATTGATATTTCGAATCCAAAGTTACACCTTTTATCCCACAAATACAAACTTTTGGGACAAAATGTAGGGATATGTGACGAATGGATTGGCATGATATCCCAAACAGCCGTCCGTTTATCCCTTGCTATTGCACTGAATTTGCAGGCTTGCTATCTTTGCACCGTGATTGCGACATGAAGTCGTACAGATAATTGTTCTTTGAAACTAATGAACCTC
>JAEDMP010000065.1 GCA_016302965.1 Bacteroidaceae bacterium | reverse complement strand
TACCCTTTTATTTTAGGTGGTTACGTCATATTTGTTAACTTGCGAAACTTGAATTAATAAAAAGCCTTTTTGTTTGGAAATGTTTCATAAAAACCTTGAATTTAACTGATTTTGACCTGTTTTTTGCTGTAATCTCGACGATTTTGCGTAAGGATACACACTTATAGGTGAAAAAAACAAAAGACAGATGCGAATGTCACACCTGTCAATATAGTAATCCTTCTTATTCTCAGAGAAGAAGTTTGATGTCTGGGTTCTTTCAGAATGATTTACTCCTTTGCCAGATGACATAAGGAATAAGGAAAATGTACTGTCCCGTCTTTGTTTGAAGGGTCTGACAATGGATGACCTGTTTTTGTGAAAATACAAATGACGGAATTTCACATCGGGTCGACATCGAAAAAGACCTGGAGCGAGGCATAGGCCTTGCCGGTGAACTGACGGGCAAGCACCTCATGCAGCCATGCCTTGGTACGGTGCAGGTCAAGCGTAGGTTCGAGCTTGAGCATAATCTTCCGGATGCTCTGGGTCTTCACCCTGGCCACACTCGGTTTGTCGGGTCCCAAGACACGTGACGACAAAACCGCACGCAGGGCGGCAGCCAGTTCCTGCGAGGCCCGCTCGACAACCGACTCATGACGATGGCGCAGGTAGATATAGATGAGACGGGTGAATGGCGGATAGGAGAAAGCACGGCGTTCTTCCAGCAGTTCCGTAAAGACCGACTGGAAATCATGGTTCACCAGATGGTGAATCAGAGGCAACTCCGGATTGGAGGTCTGCAGAATCACCTGCCCCTGCCGACCAGCCCGGCCCGACCGACCGCTCACCTGCTCCATCATCATGTAGGCATATTCGAAAGCCCGGAAATCAGGCAGATTGAGCATGGAATCACTCTGCAGGATGCCGACCACCGAGACATGGGCAAAGTCCAGACCCTTGCTCACCATCTGGGTGCCTATCAGAATATCCGTATGGCCTGAAGAAAAATCGGAGATGAGGGTCTCGAAGGCTTTGCGCGTATGAGCGGTATCGAGATCCATGCGCGCCACCCGCGCTTCGGGAATGAGGGCCTTGAGTTCTTCCTCCACCTTCTCAGTGCCGTAGCCACGGGTCATCAGTTGGGTACAGCCACAGGCAGGACACTCGGTGGGAATACGGTAGGTGTTGCCGCAGTAATGACAAGTGAGCAGGCTCTGGGAGCGATGAAGCGTCAGGCTGACATCGCACTGGCCGCAACGGGGCACCCACCCGCACTGTTTGCACATCACCATCGGGGCAAAGCCACGGCGGTTCTGGAAGAGGATGGCCTGTTCGCCACGCTCCAACGCTTCTCTCACCTTGCTCAACAACAAGGGGGAGAAGATGCCATTCATCATCTTCCTGTGCCTGAGGTCTTTCGTATCAACCACAACAATCTGGGGCAGTTCAATATGCTTGAACCGTTCTTTCAGTTCCACCAGCCCATACTTGCCGCTACGGGCATTGTAATAAGACTCCATCGAGGGGGTGGCAGTGCCAAGCAGGGTCTTGGCCTTAAACATCTGCGCCAGCACGATGGCCACACTACGGGCATGATAGCGGGGCGAGGGTTCCTGCTGCTTGTAACTGGTCTCATGCTCCTCATCCACCACCACCAAGCCCAAGCGGGTGAAGGGGAGGAACACGGCTGAACGGGCACCCAGTATCACGTCATACGGCTCGTCGGAGAGTTGTTTGCGCCAGAGGGCCTCACGCTCCGCATCGGTAAACTTGCTATGATAGATGCCCAGACGGGAGCCGAACACCTCCCGCAACCGGTTCATCATCTGCACGGTCAATGCTATCTCAGGCAGGAGATAGAGCACCTGCTTGCCCTCACCAATCATCTGATGGATGAGATGGATATAGACCTCGGTCTTGCCCGAAGAAGTGACTCCATGGAGCAGCGTCACCGCTTTCTGACGGAAGGAATCCAGAATCTGGCTGAAAGCCTGTTGCTGGGCCTCACTCAACGGACGGAGGGGAAGGGCATCGGCAAGCAGGTCGGCCTCTGCACGATGGCGGGGTCTCAACCTTTTGGTATCTTTCAGCTTGGCTGGTATCGCTGCCTTCATCACATCACCGATAGGGCACATGTAATATTCGCTGATCCATTTCCACAACCGGTACTGGCACTCAAACACCATGGGTGACGAATCCATCACGGAGAGGACGGATTTGAGTTCGAAACCCTCGGGCTTCTCGTCGTGGATGCGCACCACTATGCCCAAATATTGTTTCGAGGCACCGAAAGGCACCAGTACACGCACACCGGGAGTGACCTGTGCCACCTTCTCATCAGGAACGATATAGGTGAACAGGGCATCCAGTGGAACGGGAAGAACGACATCGGCATATTTCATGAGTGCAAAGATACTGTTTTTTGTGGGAATGGAGCCCGTACAGACCATGTTTTTTCATGTTAAATCATGATTACAGATAGATATTGAATGGTTGTGTTGGAAAAAAAGCGTACCTTTGCAAACAAATTCCAACATTCAACAGACAAATCATTCAAAAATAATCAGTCACACATGAAACGATTCACCATTCAACACTCCATGATGGGCAGACTCATAATCCTGCTTCTCATGATGGCCAACAGCCTCCGCTCTTCTGCCATCCCCGCCTACCCAGGTCTCATAAGCAGGGTGCAACCCGATGGTACCGTCATCCAGTTTGAATTGATCGGCGATGAGCACTTCCACTTAGCGATGACCACCGACGGCTATCTGCTGGAGGAAGACAGCAGGGGCGCACTCTGCTATGCCCAGATAGACGAGAACTGCCAGCGCACCAACTCGCTGACACTGGCACACAACGTAGAAAGAAGAGGGGACAAAGAATGGCTGCTGCTCAAAGGCATCGCCAAACCTGACCTGCAACTGCTCAACCGCTTATACACCCAACAGCGGATGAAAGCCGCCCAACAGAAGGCTCCATCCAACCCCTTTCCCACCCGAGGAAATGTGAAAGGACTGATTCTGCTGGTGGAGTTTGCCGACAACAGTTTCTACGAAGAACACACCAGGGAGGAGTATCAGAAGATGATGAACGAGCAGGGCTATTCCGGCTTTGAGAGCACCGGCAGCGCACGCGACTATTTCATCGACCAGTCGTCGGGTGTCTTTACGCCTGATTTTGACGTGGTGGGACCCATCAAACTGAGCAAGAAGATGATAGAGTATGGCCGCAACGACATGTGGGGAAACGACTTGCACCCCGACTCTGCCATTATCGAGGCATGTATCGCAGCCAAAGAGGAACTGGGCATCAACTTTGCCGACTATGATTATAACGATGACGGAGACGTTGACTTTGTCTTCATGATTTACGCTGGCTATGGTGAGAATCAAGGAGCTTCGGCTGCCACCATCTGGCCACACAAAGGTTCGTTGAGCATTTTCAATTCTGCCCTGACAATCGACGAAAAACGAATCAAGGAATATGCCTGTACCTGTGAACTGCTCAAGACAAGCGGCCATGAGATAGAGGGCATCGGCACCTTCTGTCATGAATTCAGCCACGTGCTGGGACTGAGAGATGCCTATAATACTGTCGATTCCTCGAAGAAGCAGTTAGGCAAGTGGGACCTCATGGAAAGAGGGTCTTATCTGAACAACAGCCGCACTCCCTGCTCCTACTCGGCCTTTGAGAGATACTCGATAGGATGGCTCAATCTGACCGACATCGATACACCCGCAGAGATGGAACTGCCTGAGCTGAACAGTTCCAACACTGCCTACCGCATCAGAACAGACCGGCCTAACGAATTTTTCACCCTTGAAAACAGGCAGCAACAAGGTTGGGATGCCTATCATCCGGGCAAAGGACTCATGATTATGCACATCGACTTCGATGAGGAGGCATGGAGAAAAAACACCGTCAACAACGGATCCCATCCTCGCTACGACCTGGTGGAAGCTGACGGCAGTCAGGGCACAAGCCGGGCTACCAACCTCTATCCAACAGCCGACAACAATGCCTTCACTGATTATACGACCCCCAACGCTCTCTCGTGGGAAGGGGTAGCAACTGGCAAGGCTGTCACCAACATCCGTGATGACAACGGCACCATCAGGTTCAGTTTCATGAAAGACCAATTGCCACGCCCTGTCATCCTGGAGGCAACGGAGATTGAAGACAGCTGCTTCACGGCGAGATGGGAGGCTGTGGAGAATGCCGTATGCTATCAATTGGACATCTGGGAGTCCATACCCGACTCGCTCAATCCCATCGTGGCCACAGAAGACTTCAACCAGTTCGCATCGAGTTCGTACCCCTCGGGGGGCATCACAGACGTGAGCAACCAGCTGGATGACTACATGCAACTGAAAGGATGGACAGGAGATGAGATTTACGAAGCGGGAGGATATGCCCGACTGGGTTACTACCGCACATCCGGGTGGCTGCAACACGAGTTTGACCTCAGTAACCATGATGGACGTTTCACCGTTGCCATCCGAGCCATCGCCCCCATCGGCAAGGATGTAGACCTCACCATCAGTGCCACAGATGCCGAGGACCAGTCGAAGAAGGAGAGCATCATCATCACCACGACACCCACCGAGCAGGAGTTTGTGCTGCATTTCCACAAAGGAGCGAAGAAGACCCTACTCAGACTGGCAAGCGACAACGAGCGTTTGTTCTTGAACGACCTGAAGATTCTTCGCGACTTTGTCGATGCTGACCAAGCGTGGACATTAGAGAACAAGGCATGGAGCCTTTATGACATCCCCACCAACAGTTGCAGGATAGACCATCTGGAGCCCAACAAATGTTACGGCTATCAGGTGACCGCCTTCGGCCCTGAAGGCATACGCCCGTCCATCACCTCAGTGCCCGCCTATATCACCACCACAGACAAGTCCACCGGCATCTGCCAACCAAGCATCGAAACAGCCAAGGATGTTTCCTACACCTATTATAACATATACGGCCACCGCATCGACGGCAACCATCAAGGACTCTGCATCCGTAAGTCTATAGACAAGTACGGCAATGTAAGGGTGGAAAAAGTCATCCGTTAACCCCATTCCCCGAGGAGTTCGGAATCCAATTATACTCAACAAGAAGCGCTGCAGGCGAATGTCTGCAGCGCTTCTTGTTGAGTACGAATAACCTGCGCCGCTTTCAGTGGGAACGGGAAAGCAGCTGCAAGGGAGCCCTGATTAGAAATAATAGGCGGCCGACACCTGCCAGGAGTTGTTGCGGGCACTCTTGGTCAGGGGCGAAGCAGCGGCATCAAGGGCATTTTTCCAAGAAGCCTCTCCGGTCTTACCACAGGCGATGTTATAGGTGAATCCGATTTCCAGATGGCTTATCAGAGAGACACCAGCACCCAGGTTGACGCTGAAGTTGCTGTCCTTGAACTTGAAAGATGTTCCTTCTTCCTGGTCGATACCGATGTTCTTGTTCCCGATATTGAAACCAAACTGGGGACCAGCCGCAAAATAGATACTGGCCAAACTGCCCAGACCCACGCCATAACGGAGGTTGACGGGCACATTGATGCTGCGCTGCGAGATGGTCTTGTTATCCATCTTGGCATCGCGCTGGTCGTAGAGTGCAGCCAGGTCAACGCCAAGACCCACGATGGGAACAGTGAACTTCACGGTAGGACCGAAGAAGAAACCCTCCTTGTTGGACTGGTCAATCACATCACTGCTGAAACTCATGTTGGTGACATTCAAGCCACCCTTCAGACCGAACTTGATTTGCGCCTGGGTAGGAACAGCCATCATCAAGGCCATAGCCACCAGCATCATAGTAAAGATTTTTTTCATACTTTTTGGGGATTAATGGATGAATAATTGGGAAATGAAAATCATAAGACCACACGTCTGATGATATGTTGCAAGAAAGGAGGGAGAAGACTCCCTCTCTCTCTTCTTAATGTCTCTGACGTCTGACAGTCACTCGGGCTGCTCCTGAGGAAGAGGATGAAGATTTGGAGGAACCGGAAGAAACGCCACGGCTCTTGGAGACTTTCGCTGCCGAACGGCGGGTCTTCTTGGCTGCTTTCTCCTTGGCCTTCTTCACCTTCGGGTCTGCATTGGCGATGCTGTCGAGCGAATCCTTCTTGGCACCATTGCCAAAGAGGTTCTTCTCAAATGCCTTGAGTTCTTCCTCGATGCGGCGCTGCTCCTTGGTGAGGGCAGCGGTGTCGTTGTTGCACACCTGTGCCAGGGTCTTGCCCAGCATGTTGGTGGTCTTGTAAATCTTGCCCTCATAACGGTTGAGCGTGAAGAAATCGTCCATGCTCATCGTGGCGGCATTGTTCAGATTGCTGGTCATGACCGTCTGACGGCTGAGGAAGGGTTCCAAATCGGCATACTTCACCCAGAACAGGGGATATTTGGAGGCCTCGCCACCGAAATCATCCTCCCGCATCATCACTGGACACAGGGCCAGCACCTTGCGGCGGAAGGAGGAGTTGGCCTGGTTGAAATAGGCTGATTCTTTCAGATAATACATCTTCACCTCTGCCGAGGGGATATCGCTGTTGTCGACACGGATCTTGCCGTTGTTCTCTTCATAGAAGATGTGATAGTTGTCGAGCACGGTCTTGATCTTCACCTTCGAGGAGTCGTTGAACACCTCGTTGCCATCCAGGCGGTACTCATAAACGGGCAGATAGCCATTGAGCGCCAGCTTGAAGATATAAGTGAAGAGGTTCATCTGCTTGTCAATCGGCTCAACGGGATAATAGAGTCCGGCATTCATGTCTTTCTCCAGATCAATCTCCCGGTAGATGTCACGTCGCCATACCACCTCCTCGGGCATGTCGATAGCGGTGGGGAACATGAGTTGTGCCCGCTTGGTCATCTGAGTAGACGACTGCTGGGATTTCTGTTGGGCGGCATTGCGTCGGGCCTTGGGCTGGGCAAAGGCAGTCAGGCCGGCACATGCTATCATCAGGACTAAAACGATTCTTTTCATATCTGGTAAAAACTGGTTTTCTGATTACTTGACAATGACCTCCATCGAGGTGGTGAGCTTTCGCTGGATGCCGTCGGGACCCACCGCTGTGATGCGCGAGATATAGAAGCGGCGGTTGCGGGTCAACTTCCTGAAGGTGTCCTTCTGGCGAGCCGAGAAACTGTCGCCCTGGCTCACCATCGGCACAGCATTACCCATATTGTCGAAGAAGACGGTCTCGAACTCGAGCACCTTGAAGCCGATGTCGAGGATGCCGTCGTCGATGGCTGCACCGATACCACCGGCAGCCATCAGATTCGACTTTGACAGTGCTCCTCCCTTATAGCGTGTGGGGTTGCCCTGCTCATCCTTGAGTGCGATATAGGGTGTTGGGTCGGGCAGTTTGCGCACGCGGAAGGTGAACTGTCCCATCTGCTGCGGCCGTCCGGTATTGGTGGAGGTGACGGTGATGGTCACATCCTTGCCCACCTGCGAGGGACGGGCGATGTAACGGCCAGGACCTACGGGCTGCAGGGTACCGCCTCCCGACATGGTGGCCTGCACCTTGTTGAGGGGTACACCGGGCACACTCACGCTGATGGGGTTATTGTAGCCGGCATAAAGCATGTTCATGAGGTCGGCCGACACGGTGGCACTGGGATCGACCACCGTATACTTTTGGGAGAAGTCGCGGCGGATACGGTCACCACTACCGTTCACCGTCTCGATATATCCGGCGAGGGTGAAGTCGCCTGTCTTTCCACATACCATCTCATAGACATTATCCTTGAGATCCATCTTCCGGTTGCCGATGAAGATGTCGGGAGTCTGGGTGGTATCTACAGCAGCCATCACGATGCGTGCCGAGAACTTGTCGCCACGGACGATGGTCTGCGAGTTGGGGATGACAAAGGCATTGAGCGAATTGACACGGATATCCTTCATGTCAATATTGGCAACGAGCGTATGGAGCACCTCGCCTTCGGCATAGCGCACGTCGCTCTGCAGTTTGGAGAGCAGGGTAACGGCAGCAGCCACGGGCATATCCTCAAACATATATTCCTGCCAGTTCTTGCCCATGGTGACGGCATTCTTGGGTATCTCCGTAGAGAGGTTGCTGCGGATAATCTCGCGGCGGGTGGCATCGGTCACCATCTTCAGGATGCGCTCCCGATAGGAGTTGATGGCCTGGTAGAGCTGGCCGCCCTTGCCCCTGCCAGGAGCGAGCATCACCTGATTGGCCGCCTCCAGATTCTCCTTGTTACGGATTTGGCTGGGGTCGGCATCATCTCCGTCGGCTTCCCTGACGATGGCGAGTTTGAGCTCGGCGGCAAACTGGAAGAGCGAGTCACTCATCTTCCTCACCTCCTGCGCCTTGTCAAACCAAGCCTTCACCTTGGCAGGATTGGCCTTCATCTGGGCCTCGAAGTCATCATATATCACCTGGTTCTCCTTGTTGGAGTTGGCCGTCGTGCGGTTGAGGCTTTCCTCCACGATGGAGAAGCCGTTGAGCACCTCGGTAGAGACGTTCAGCGCGAGCATGGCCATCAGGACGACATACATCAGGTTGATCATCTTCTGGCGCGGAGAGACCGGTTTTTTCTTTATTGCCATGTTTGTAATGTTCTCTTTCTTCGTTATCAATCAAAGGTGACAAACGTCAGGACGGATGCCACCGGGGGTGCTTACTCAGCCTTGCCTTTCATATTGGCAGTCATCGCCTCAATCATGCGGGCATAGATACGGTTGAGTTCGGCAATCTGCTCAGCCATCTTGCGTGACTGCTCGTTGATCTGGTCGATGGTGCCAATCTGTGCCGAGGCGCCCTTGAGTTGCATCTCATATACCTTACAGATACCGGTAAGGGTCCGGTTGAGATTCTCCATTTCCTCCGAGTCGCGGGTGAGGCGCTGGCTCTGGTCAGAAACTTTGGAGAGCATCTCCGTGAGTTTCTTGAGCTCATCCACGTAGTTGCTGGTGGCTTCTTCGAGTTCAGGCGACACCTGCTGTTGCTGCTGCACCCAGGCGGGAGACGTTGTCACCGCAGTTCCGGTACCACCCACGACTACGGGTTGATCGGTGTCGGCACCACCGATGGTCTCGGGCATGACAGGCTGTTGGCCAAGAGAAGAGACCGGACCTCCACCACCACCAATGATGACGGTACCACCGCCTCCGCCTACAATCTGTACGGGAGCGGTTTCGCCCTCTGCGGGTTCATCATCCTCGAGATGGGTGGGCAGTTCCTTGCCGATGGCCGTCTTGTCGAAGGGACGGTCGAAGGCAGAGATAAAGAACACGATAACCTCTGTACCCATACCGAGATAAAGCATCACGTTGGCACCCGGCAAGTGGGTCAGTTTGAACAGCGTACCGAGGATTACGATAGAGGCACCCCAGCTGTAGGCATAGTTCAGGAACGTCTGGCCGGGTACACTGTCAAGCCATTTCTGCAAATGGTAGATGATATTGTATTTGCTATAGACTGTCATTTCTTCTTGGAATTTTTGGATTTTTCACTGGTTGTATTGGCTAAACTGCGCACGCATCTGAATCCGATGTACGAGCGCGGCTGGTTCTGATACTCAAAGGAGCGCCAGGCCGACCGGATATACGATTCGGGGTCTTTCCACGAACCGCCTCTCACGCTCTTCTTCTTCAGTCGGTAGGGATCCTCTAAGGCGGCGTTGTACTTGAGTTGCGGGTTAATGTCGTTCATCGCTTCCACGCCTGCTTCGGTATAGATGGTGCTGGTCCATTCAGCCACATTGCCTGCCATGTCAAACAGTCCGTTGCTGTTGGCTGCATAGATGCCTGTCTTGCTGGTAATCAGGTTGCCGTCCTTGGTATAGTTTCCGTTGTCGGGTTTGAAGTTGGCAAAGAAACAGCCTCTTCCCGAAGCCACGTTCTCGTTTTCCCACGGGAACTCATTCTGGTCCTTTCCTCGGGCAGCATACTCCCATTCCGCCTCGGTCGGCAGTCGGTAGCGCTGCACGTAACGGGCAGCAGCCCCCAATCCTTTCAGCAGATAGTCGGTGCGCCAGGCGCAGAACGCATTGGCCTGCTCCCAGGTGACGCCCACCACAGGATAGTCATTATAGGCAGGATTACTGAAATAGTTGCGCAGATACGTCTCGTTGTCGGCATTGGGGAAATCATTCACCCAACAGGTCGTGTCGGGATAGATGTTGACGATATAGGTATTCAGGAAATCCCATGGGCCGGTACGGGGACGGTTGATGGTCTGACGAACAATGCGTCCCTCATCATCCACATAGGCCGTATCTTTCGAAATCCACACCTCCTCGTTCTGTGCCGTCTTGATGTCGGTATTCAGATTACGCTCGGTGGGGTCTTCGCGATACTTTCTCTTGGCAGCCTCCGTATAGTCATAGACTTCATAACGATAGTTCAACTGGCGTGCATCCAGCATCTTCTCTCCGGTCACGGGATTGGTCACATAGACACTCTCGATAGCCCTCTGCTCATCCTCATTGGGTTTTCTGGGCAGCGGTTTTTTCCAGTTCAGATGAGGAGTCACGGGGTCGCCGTTCTTGTCTTCCTCTATCTTATAGGTCTCGTCACCACCGTATGCGGGGTCAGCCAGGCGCTCACGGATAATGGAGTCGCGCACGTAATTGACAAACTGACGGTACTGGGAGTTGGTAATCTCCGTCTCGTCCATCCAAAAACCCTCCACGGAGATGTCCTTCAGCGGAGTCTGTTTGCCCCAAAGGCTGTCCTGTTTCTCGATACCCATCTTCAGATGACCTCTTTTGATAAGGGTCATACCGTATGGTGTCGGTTCCGAGAAGGCTCTTCCACCCGCTCCGGTTACTTCTCCTCCTACCGAAGAAGCCATCTTGCCTCCGAAACATCCGGAAAGCGTGACCATCAGGATGGCACAAAGAGCAGTTGCACTTGTTCTCATCTTCATATCTTCTCTTTTCTTTCTCTTTCTGTTTATGATGCTATAATAATTTATTCTGTCAGAGCAGTCTGACGCTCTGGTGTCTGTTTCTCCCCCGTTTCTTCAGGTTCATGTCCGTCTGGTAACCGATGAAGATTTCATGGCTTCCGTTTCCGAAACTCACGGCCGAGGTATAGATTTCGTAACTGTATCCGAGTCGCACGCCGTGGAAGTCGCCACCGACCAGGACGGTGACCGAATGGTCGGGACTATAGGTCAGTCCGCCATAGAGATATTTCTTCTCGTGCTGATAGATCAGCCTTCCGGTGAGGTCGACACGAAAAGCGGTGGCATCCGTTCGGGCCAGCATGGACGACTGTATGGAGAGCGACGGACTGCGCAGCTTGAAGAGGTAGCCGCCCGTAAGATAGTAGCTGGGGTCTATGGCAAGACTCTGTTTCTCTCCCAAATCCACCACCGGACTATTGAGATGGAGCGAGGACAGCCCCACATACCACGGCCCATGCTGGTAGTAGAGCCCCACACCCAGGTCAAAACCGGTCCCCGTCGCCTCAGAGGTAGGGAAAGCAGGGTCGTCAGGGGTCTCCAAATCCACCTTTGAACCATCAAAGCTCTCGCTGAGCAATCCTACATTCACACCCACTGCCAGGTTACCTCCCCAGAGTTTGTGCCGGAAGGCATACTGCAGGGCAAACTTCTTGTGGGCGAAAAGACCAATGGCATCGTTCACAAACTGGGCACCGACTCCATGATAAGTCTTGAGGAAATAAAAAGGGAGGTCGGCTCCTGCATACATGGTCTTGGGATTGTTCTCAAATCCGGTGAGCGTATTGTTATAGGCTGCCGCTACATTAATCTTCATATCCTTTCCTACTGCCGCAGGATTGAATGACGGCTCCATAGCCCAATAATGGGAAAAGGAAACATCATACTGTGCTCTTGCCGTTGAGACAAAGCAGCACACCCAAGCAGATATGAGAAAAACACGCTTCAACACGTATATTTAACGTAGAATCTGTCAATTTATTGTAAACAGATGCGAAATTGAATAGAAGAAAAATCAGCAAGGGACTACCCCCTTGCTGATTTTTATATCCATTGATGGTCAATACTCATCTTCATTGAAGAGGAAATCCTCCTTGGTCGGATAATCAGGCCAGATATCTTCGATACTCTCATAGACATCGCCTTCATCTTCGATCTCCTGCAAATTCTCAAGCACTTCGAGCGGTGCTCCCGACCGGATTGCATAGTCAATCAACTCATCTTTAGTTGCGGGCCAGGGGGCATCTTCGAGTTTAGAAGCTAATTCTAGTGTCCAATACATAGTCGTTAAATTTTATCAGTTTTTGAATTATGCGCAAAAGTAATCATTTTATTCTTATCTGCAAGCATTTATCCATTTTTTTTCTTCATGACGGGCAAGAAAATTCAATTTTCTCGATAAAACGAATAAATAGTCCGACATTCTATTCAAATATGGCACGATTTCGTCACCCACTTGTGCCTGTTTCTGCAAGGCTATCACACGGCGCTCAGCCCGCCTGCATACGGCTCTGCACACATGGGCCTGGGCGGCAGCCTGACATCCACCGGGCAAGACAAAACCATCAAGAGGGGGCATAGCAGCTATCATGTCGTCAATGGCCTGCTCCACGCTGGCCACCTCTCCCTCGGGCAGTTTGGCAGAAGGGTAAAGCGGTGTTGTGGCCAGATCGGTGGCCAGATGTGTGCCCACATTAAAGAGGCAGCACTGCATCCTTTCCACCATCACCTTCTCGTCCCCATCAGGCATCACAGCCACAAGCAGCCCCAACTGCGAATTCAATTCATCTACCGTACCGTATGCCTCCAGGCGGCAGTCGTCTTTGTTGATACGCTGTCCACCCACCAGGCTGGTGGTTCCGGCATCGCCCGTCTTGGTATACACTTTGGATATTTTCATATAGGTCAGTCGCTAAAAGTTGATAATATAATCTTGTTTCACTCTTTTCGGATCAAACAGCAAAATACCGACGTCATAGAGATCGAAGCTGATTCTAACCCGTTCGTCCTTGAGAATCGTTTTCCATTGGTTACAGGATGGTCGGTTCTGGTGTATGCCCAGCACGACAGCCATCAAGTTTTTGTCGGTCTCGGCAGGCAGGAAGGTGGCGCGACTCAGATGGGAATCCCCACTCAGACAGTTGGCATCCACCAAGATCAGTCTGCGCAAGGATGATGCAGCATCTGCCAACCGATAGCCAGTTGAGACATGAGCATCATAGGCATGCCTGACAACCGGGAGGAATTGTTCCGAATTAGCTCCGACTACAGAAACGGTCTGTGGCTTCCAGTACTGGACAAGTCGACCATAAAGCGCTTCAACTCGGTTTGCGCCTTTATCTGAGTGTTCAAATGACCTTCCATAAATGATGTCACAGACAAATCTATAATCAGTGGGCGATTGGACACCAAATCCATTGCTATGCCTCCACCTCCATATTCTGATCAATTGACGAAGAAAATGATTCATACCATCTAAACGAGAAAAATCAACATATAGTATATAAATAGGTATAAATTAACTTCAACTACACACATATTCATTGATGAAAGCGTCAATAAAGGCAATGAATGAGGCAAAACAAGCGGAAGGAAACAGAAAACAAACAAAAAACAAAGAAAATATGAAAAAAGAGATGCAAACATTTGGTCAATCAAAAAAATATGCGTACCTTTGCATCGCAATTAAGAAAAGGGCGCTTAGCTCAGCTGGTTTAGAGCATCTGCCTTACAAGCAGAGGGTCGGGGGTTCGAATCCCTCAGCGCCCACCAAAGACTTCAAGAATCATCTTGAAGTCTTTTATTTTATAATCGTATGATGAGTCGGCGGATAAAAGTCATTACGTCACTCATGTTATTAACTCACTCACGTTATTAACGATAATAACGATACTGACGCCACAGACGTGGGAATCGTCATTGAACAGCTACAAGAAAAAAGAGTCCCGGAAACATTGCTGCTTCCGGGACTCACACTTGAAAAAAAAGG
>JAEDMP010000012.1 GCA_016302965.1 Bacteroidaceae bacterium | reverse complement strand
CTTTTGGAATCCATCCATATTCTCTGATATGTAAGACAAGTATCTATCCACAACAAATAATAATTCCGGAATGGCGATTTAACTATTTGAAATTTCTATGTTTTTAAACTTGCTAAAACCAGCAGTTCTCATAATTGACAAAATCGCCATTATTTTAATAATAATAGCGATTTTTTTGTGATAATCGTGTTGAATTAGCAAAAAAATCACTAACTTTGCCGCAAACTATATATATTAAGGTAAAACTTATGGAGAATAAACCACGAAATCGCATAAAGGTGATGCTTGCAGAGCGGATGATGAGCAACAAGGATCTTGCAGAGAGATTAGGCAAAGATCCTGCCACAATTTCCAAGTGGGTTCAAATACCACCCAGCCTAGCCTTGAAAACCTGATTGAGATTTCACGTTGCCTGAAATGTGAAATTAACGATCTTGTACGAACAACTCCAATTCCAGAGATTTTAAGAGTTAGCGTGACGATGGTGTGGACGAGCATATAATGGACAATGAAAATAAATAAGAATTATAAGTCTTATGGTAATATTTGATTTGGATAAACTTGTAGAAGATACCAATCTTTATGAGAAGATGGTGGAGTTGCACGTCGGGCAAATCGTAAAAGGTGTGGTTGCTTGCAATTTCAAAGAATTCTCGTTTGTTAAGGTTGCAAACCTGTCATGTATCCTGCCATTGTCTGAAATATCGTTCGACACAAAACAGAAATGCCTTAAGATTGGCACGGAAATAGAAGCCGTAGTGATAAAGATGTCTGAAGAACATGGCATCATGCTCAGCATTAAAAGAATAAAAGGAGACCCCTGGCAAACCATAGAAGAAGACTACAAAATTGGACAGCGTGTCAATGTGAAGGTAAAAAACATAGCAAGCTATGGTGTCTTTGTGGAGTTTGGTGCTGGCCTATCTGGATTGGTTCACAGAAATGATTTGACCATACAAAAACATGTTGAGCCGAAAGATATTGTATCAGTAGGCCAAATGATAGAAGTCCAAATACTTTCTATAGACAAAGAGCGTCAGCGTATAGCATTATCCTTGAAGGACTGCATGGAGGATCCATGGGAACATGTTGAAGAGCGGTATCATATTGGCCAAAAGCTGAGTCGTAAAATCATTAATCTGCTTGGCTATGGGGCGTTCTTTGAACTGGAACCAGGTGTTGAAGCACTTCTGCATAGATCAGAATTGGGCCTGACCAAAGCAGACAAATTAAAAAAATACCTATCAGTTGGTGATGTACTGGAGGTTGAGATTGCCACGCTGGATGTTGAAAACAGAAAAATCTCACTGAAGGGCAACTTACCAACTAAAAGTGATGACAATACAATAGAATCAGATGAATGAGAAATACTTAGTACCATCAAGCTATATTGTTGGCAATCTGAATGAAGACCAATTGGACTTGTCAAACTTGCCAGATTTCCCTGTGATTCCAAAAAAGACGGGGAATCCTAATTACATTGGTTTTATTACTGCATTTAAAGAAGATGAAGGCTATGGTTTTGTTGTGACAAATGGCCAAGGTATTGATGGTGCAGGAACTACATCCCGCCTACGTGAAATATTCTTTCATATTAACGACTGGCAAGGTGAAAAAGATATTGAAGTTGGTACTGCTGTAAAATTTGCTCTTTCTTCGAAAAAGGGTGATAGACTTAAAGCACTCGGAATAGGAAAGTTAGATATAAGCCAAGAAACATATAATATAGGGAAAAAGTATGTTGGTTCATACTCCCATGTTATAGGAACGATAAAACGTGACTATATTTCAAAAGACTTTCAGAAAGTCATTCATGATTTGTTTCTTTCATCTGATGAAGGTAAATCATGTGTAATAAAATGCCTAATTGATGACATTAATACCAATGAAGATAATAGTGCCGCTATTGTCGCTTCCTACATTGCTAAAGATTTGAGAATTAAAGACCTAATAAAGGAGGCTTCTACTATTCTTACATCGGATAAAGATATAAAGACATTACGTTCTATATACAAAGCACAATTTGCTAATGCCCTTCAAAAGTATGATACAGAGGGCGTCAATGAGGTCATTGCTTTACTCGGGCCAGATGTCTGCAAAAAGGAGGTATGGCAGTTTGTTAATGATAGGATGTTACACGAAAAGGAAAAATGCGAGAAATTTCTCGACTCTCTTCCTGAAGAACTTTTGAAAAACATTTTGCCTGATACTGACTTCAAACCCAATGCTGAAACTCGCCAATATATGGCCAAGGCTTTTCGCACATTATCTTGGTTGAAACATCCATGTGTAGTTTCACAATTTAATATTTCACAGGCTGACGAGTCTCAAAATTTCACCAGCCTGATTCATTTGTTGAAAGATTTAGGAAAAAACGCAGAGTCTGATTTCTTACAATATATTTTAGATTGCCCGATTACAAGCGATAATTTGAAATGGCAATTCTATATCGAATATCACGACATAGAATGCTATCAGAAAATCAAGGATAAAAAAACAATAGTTCAAGGTCTTATAAACAACCCATCTTCAGTTATCAAGGTCTTCCTTATGCAAGTTGTGGAAGATATGGATAATGAAAGCGAAGAATTCCTGGGACTTATTGATGGGTGGATAGGCCAGGAAACGATAGCTAAGGGTATGGAGGAGATGGCTGATGATGAGAAATATCAGTTCCTACAATACCTTCCTGATGATTTGGGTATTGAATTAGTATATACCAAATTTAAGTCAGAGCCTGTATATAAAAAATATATTGGTGAAAAATGGGATATATGTAAAGCAGAAGTACCTTATGTTGTATTCGACATAGAAACTGACGGCACTAATATTACAGAGTTTGCATATCTCAAAGAAGACAATCTCCGTAAGTTTGAGGGAGAAGAACAGCTAAACTCATTGGCTAGAACAATTAAGAATACACCTATTGTTGTTGGACACAACATAAAGCAATGGGATTTGCCTAATCTTGCTCAAAAGGGCGTTTCTACAGACTCCTTCATTTGGGACACACTGGAAATCGAAATACTTCTCAACCCATGCCGTTATGCTTATTCACTTCGGACGAAACATAAATCAGAAGATGACACGCTACTGGAAAATAAACTTTTTTGGAACCAGTTGTATCGTCTGTCCCTGCGCCCAGATGTTTGTGATAAGCTAAAGGACTTTTTGCCTACGCAAATTATGAGTATTCTGTCTGAAATACAGAAACCATATTTTGCTGAATACTTTAAGGAAACGGCTAATGAGAATATTAAATTTTTCCAGGAGCTTCGTCCTCTGTATGTCTCTCTCCAAAAGAAGCTTACAGATATTGGGGAAATCCCTATTGATGAACCTACATTGATAGTTGCCCCTCAGGCTTTATGGCCACGCATAGCTCAGTATGTGCCGATGAAGTTTCCATGTAACTCACAAAATAGTAGATTCAAAGTAATTAACAAGCAGAAACTTATAGAAACGCCGTTGGCTAATCCACTATGGAATGCTGTGTTAAAAAGATTTTGTGAGGTATCTACAACCCCAATAGTGGCCAATATCGCACAATATCTACGAGTCAATTCTGAAAACAAAGACAAAATAACATTCACAGATGAACTGCTTGAAAAGTATTTGTCAGATGCAGCGAGTCATATAGACTGCATAGACATCGACGCTTTTGAGGACAGTAGCTTATGGCAAAACAATTACAAGCACATCTACATCATAGGTTCAGAGCGTCAAGACAGAGTGCATAGATGCAAATATGATAAAGAATGGACTATTTCTGAACTTCTTGGACGAGGAAGTAGGCTACCATTGGCGATGGCTTCAACCAACATTGCACTACTTACAAAAGAAGAGATTTCTGGATTAGGTCTGCAAAAATCGGACTTGACGGCCAATATATGGGCTGAACGTCAATGGTCAGGAACCATTGCTATATATCAAAGCTATCAATATCAAAAGTTTAGGAAGAAGTTTTTATCTCACTTCTCTGCTAAGCCAGAGGTGATAGAATGGATATTGAAAGGAGAAAAGGAGAATGAGCATGAATTAATTCAGGTCAGAACAAGCCAAAGTGAGGAATACAACCCGACACAAGTTCGAGTGAATTCATCTACAACATCGAGACACAAGTATTGGGTCTATCAAATGTCGTTATTGCAAAAAGTTCACTTGGAGAACCCTAATCTTCCTGTCGTCTATATTATCAACGATACGGAAGAGTATAATGAACTATGCGCTTACGCACGACAGTGCGGATATTTTATTCCAGACGAAGGTACAGGCTTCCGCAAATTGGAATATATAGGCGAGCACCCCAATGGCATGATAATTATCAGTAAAGAGAGGTTTATCAATGACATTGGCTCATATCGTACCGACAGGCCATTCTGTTATGTGTGGGACAATATGGACATCGACCGTTATAAAATCATGTGGGACACTTTACCGTTCGAAGGTGATTATGATGATAGTAAGGAAGATGAATCTGACGAGAAACACAAATTGACTTCGGCTCGCCAATGTATCATAGCTGCATGGCCAATATTTGAATATTATCACTCAATGGTAATGGCAAATAGTGAGAAGACGAAGTTCTACATTTTTGACCCATACTTCGATGATTATACTGGACTAGAGAATATTTGCCAGTCACAAGTAAGGAATTATGTTCTGTGGGCTAATGAAGAGGAATATAAGGCTGCTCTATCAGAAGCAGAAGAATATTTCCAAAGTTTCAGAACTGTGAATGATATTCCTGACGTACATACTGCAATGGAATTTGTGCGTCCTCATTTTATTGGCAACAATAACTGGTACGATTATCAAATTCCCTTACTGGAGCATATGATGGAACGGAAAAGTGATTGTGTTATTTCTTTGCCGACTGGCGGAGGAAAATCTGTCGTATTCCAAGCTCCAGCTATATACAGGGCAATGTTCACCCATCGTTTGACTATTGTCATATCGCCTCTGCGTGCACTGATGCAGGATCAAGTGGAAGATTTGCATGCTAAAGGGTTTGTGACAAATGTTGATTATCTGAGTGGGGACAGACTACCTGTTGAGACTCAATCCATATATCGTAGGATTAAGAGCGGTGATATTGCTCTTCTCTACATTACTCCGGAAAGATTCCGTGTTCGTTCGTTTATAGACGTACTCTATCAACGACTTCACATGGATGGAGGTTTGGAGTATGTGGTATTTGATGAAGCTCACTGTATATCACAGTGGGGACAAGATTTCAGACCAGATTATCGCAATGCCATCATTACCTGTGTTGAACTTAAAAAGAAATTCGACATACGTATTGCTCTTTTATCAGCTACTGTTACTGCACAAGTTGAAAGAGACTTACGGCAATTCATACCTGATTTGGTCAAGCTTGGAGATACTCCCAATCCAGTAAGAGAACATATATCAATATCCTTTGCGATTAACGGAAGTAGTAAGAAAAAACAGGGGCATGATGCTACTGCCAGAGTTAAGGCTATTGCAGAGTATATTCTTACCAACAAGATTAGTTTTGAAAAAAGTTGCATGTTAGTTTTCTGTCGGACTCACAATGACTGTGTAGATACGGCAGATGCGTTAAACGAATTATGTTCTGCAGAAGAACATCAAAACGATGTGTTAGGAGAATGTGCTGATCACATAGATTTCTATCATGCGGGACTAGATGCCACTCAACGTAATGACAAGTATAAGCAATTTAAGAATGACCCAGATGATCATATACCTGAAGACGAACGAATAAAAGTGCTTTGTACTACAAAAGCATTTGGAATGGGTATGGACATTCCTAATGTTCATTATGTGGTTCACTATAACCCACCATCTGTTCTGGAAGATTATTTGCAGGAGGTTGGTCGTGCAGGGCGTGACCATAAGAAATATGAAGAAGCATTCCCAAATGGCGGAAAGATACCCGCTCTATGTATAACTTCTCCTGATGATTTCAGACATTTGAAAGACCTTCTTGTTAGAAGCCAGATGAGTTGGGCAGATTTGACCGACTGTAAGGATGCTATTGTTGACTTTATCCATCGCTTCAAAACCATTGATGAGGTGATGGTTAACCCAATTGTTATCCCATATAGTGTGTGGGTCAAAAATCAAGATAGAGATAATTTTACCGACATTACTGCTTCAAGACTTGCTTTCCATTGGTTAGAGCATATTGGCTATCTAAAACTCAAATATCTTAGCCAAGCATATTTATCAATTACTGTACCAGAAGGGGCTGAACCCAAAAGAGCTGATGGAGAACAAAATAAGATGGTTTTGGACTATTTGAAGCGTAACGCAGAAAGAAATGATGAACCATCACTCTTCTCTATAGTAGACATGAGAAAGTCTTTGCGATTGTCAATCGCAAAAATAATCAATGCAATGCTGTATTATCAGAAACAGCATACATTATCCCTTAATGAAACTATGCGCTGTGAAATTCTCACACGGCGCTATTGGGAAACAAAATATATGGTAGACCGAAATAAAAACGAATTTACCCTTCATATAATTTTTGATGGTTTACACAATTTGTTAGGTTCATGCAAAAAAGGTGAAGAGCGTATTATTGATATGAAAGAACGAACCGAAATCTGCAACAGCCTACTGAACGATTTCTCATGTGACACTATAACAGAAGAAAAGAAACGGAGAAATGGACATATTGATAAAACTGTCTATATGCCTTGGAAGCCTATTTCTGATAAAGAGCCCAAAGGTGCTGTTTTAATAGCAGAAACTTTCAAAAAGGACATTAAGGGTAGGACTGGTAACAATATGTTTAGGATCTTACGATATGTGCCTGGTGTCGATTTTAAGATAAAACAAACCAATGAGGAGGTTACTTACAGAATAAAGGTAAAAGACAATTCCTGGAAGTCTTTCTTGACTAAACTTGAAAAAGACTGTTTTGAATGGATTAAATATGTTTGGAAAAATAACGACTATTTCAAATGGTCTGAGCAGATTATTGAATTTGATTTTAGATACGAAAACAATCCTATAGGGTATTTTGAAAAAATCCTTGCTGTTCTGAGGCTACTATCCTATATTGACCATACTCCGTTAATTAATTCTGGTATAGAGGTCAAGGCCAATGAGAATACCCCTACACCTATTGACGAGGGAAAAGATCCCGATTCCCCGATGTCTAAATATAGACAAGAATTTGATGACCAAGAGAAGATTAAGGCAGTACGATTGACTTGTATGAACATCTTCTCTCTTATTATAGAGTCAGACCGACAAAGTCAATTTATTCGTCGCTATTTTGAATGTGAAAAATATAAAGACTTTATAAAACTGGCAGAAGACTATGCTCCAGCAGGGTCGTCTATCATGGATGAATTAACAGGCAAAGCGTTGGAGGAAGAGGAGAAGAAAATGGAGGGAAATGCAGAACAATTTGCCATCTATAATCAACCTCGTTCTAATCACGTCAATGTTCTTGCAGGACCAGGTTCTGGCAAAACTCATGTTCTTACGCTTAGATGTGCAAAATTGATTTATAGGGAGCACATTCTTCCTGAACATATTCTTGTCCTTGCTTACAACCGTGCTGTTGTAATAGAACTTCAGAATCGTATAGATAAGCTATTTACAAAGCTTGGCATGAGCCGTGTTGCCCATCGTCTGCATGTTTATACATTCCATGAGTTTGCCAGAAGAAGTATGGGTAAGTGTCTGGATGATATTCCTACCAAGTGTTGGGAATATGCTTTCTGGCAATATTTGAGTAATCCAAATAGTATCATAGAGTTTAGGGGCAAATATCCACAAATTGAGTTTATTCTTATTGATGAATTCCAAGATATTACACAAAATAGATTGGCAATTATCGATAGACTCCAATACATATATCCTGCTGCAACGTATTTTACTATTGGCGATATCAATCAGAGCATATATGGTTTCGACCGCCGTCCTAAGGATTGTAATAGGTGTGGATGTTGGAGAACAAATACTAGGCTAACAAGAGAACCACAATGTCTTTATACTCCTGTTACGGCAGAACAATATGCCGACTCATTAAATCCGCAACCATATTATGACAGATTAAATGCCATGCTCCACCCGGAGCAGTTGGGGATGTTTACAAACTACCGCTCATATCAGAAAATACTAGATTGCTCTGCTAAATATGTACCAAAGGGTTATCAATTACCTGTATCTGCTGATTCGTTAATGAAGCATGAACCGCAAGTTGATTATACTTTTATTTCGGATTGTAACGATGAGAACCTTGAAAAGTGGAAGGACGATCTCAATCTATACATATCAAAAGTGCAAGAGTCGAATAGCCGTATTCTTTCTGAAGAGGATAGCTACCAGCGCATCAGGGACATTGCGGTGTTTTTTAGAACAAACAATGAGGTTTATCGCGGCTACTCCCTTATTAAACCTTTTGTTCCCAAAGACGTGAGAATACGAATCCAAGGAGCAAGTAATTGCGAACTTTGGCGTGAACGAGAAATCTTTTTCATTATTCATACACTTTTGTCTCATCCTGACACAGAAATAGAATTACGCAACGTAGAAAAGAATACCGTACAGGGGATTAAAAAATTCATTCAACAAAAAATGGATGATTCGCCTAATTGGGATCGATTCTATCTTGACCTTGCCTATACTCTGGTTTTAAATTATATCGACTCAATAAGAAGCGATGATGTACAACATACGTGGTCGGAGCTAGCTGAATATATCAAAGATATTGCAGGAAACGATGACGGTGGACAAGTATATAAAATTTACGAGCACTATAAAAACGAGAGAATTATTCAAAAAGACCCGCTTACAATCATCCTGACTACGATGCACAAAGTTAAGGGCTTGGAATTTGATGCTGTATTCATTACGCCTTCCTCTGCAAATTTGCCTTTAAAGCCTCATAGAGTTTACAATCCTGGTGAACCTTTGGCTGAAGACGATTTAGCAGATATTGCAGAGGAGCGTCGTCTGCTATTTGTTGCTTATACTCGCGCAAAAAAATATCTCCATGTATACAAGGGAGATAGAGAAAGAGCTGTAGACGAGTGGAAGATATACATTCAACCAAATCAGGCGGCTATATATACAGAGAAAGACCCTTCTATGGATAAGTATTTTCTTTCATATAATGCTATGGAAAGATGCTTCCAGTTTAATGATTATATAACTAAGAACGTCCGTAAAGATGATGAGATACAACTAATTGAATATCGGAATTATTATTATATCTTGCACGGCACGCAGTATATCGGACGATTGTCAAATAATAGTGATATAGTTAGAAATGCAAGAAATAATCATATCCAAAGACTTCGTCGTTTTCATGTTAGTGACATCTGTGCGTGGACGTATGAAGAAACGATACGAGCCGACCAATCAAATAACACAACTTTTGGAACATTATGGTGTGAAAATGCCATAAGGAAAGGTTTTGTTTATCTAGTTCAAATTGCTGGCTTTGGAGAACCATATTAAAATATACAATTATGGAATCTATTAAAGAATCATTAAAACATGACTACAATCTTGCAGTAGACTGTTTCAACAACAAAGACTATATCTCATTCTTTCGCAATGTTCGCCCAGCGATAGAATGGATATGTAAGCTGTTTATTAGAGATGTTGTTGGAAAAAAGATAGACTATGATGATATTATGGAGGGGCGTAAAACTATATACAAAACTTATGATAGTTTTAAAATTGTTTCATCAGACACAAAGAAAGCTCCAACGGGAAGTGCATTGGCTATTCTTGTGCCAAAAGCATATTATATGAAACATCCAGATGTTTTTACATCAAAGATGGATAATACGATGAAGAGAATCCGAACAGGGGTTGATAGCAATAGTAAATCGTTCGAGTATTGGTATAGCGTGGCTAGTGAAATTGGTAATCACTCGGGGGCGTCCTCAATGGATATTGAAATTCAGGCGAGAAATTGTGCAACAACATTTCCTGGCTTTATTGATTTCCTTGACGCAAACCATATTCTTTCAGATGAAACGATTTCATTCTTAAAGCAGCTGCAGAATTTTTCTTTTAACTCTGTTCGTGAGAAAGAATTGTCTCAAGCAAAAAAACAGATCCAGGAACAAGATGAGAAACTGAAGGCTAATAGCCAAATAATACAAGATCAAAGTAATACGATTAAAGAACAAGGCTCAACTTTGCTTGTAATGCAAAAGCAACTGGCTGAAATCGAAAAGTCACATCTTGAATCTTTAGAAAGAAATAACGACATTGAAAAGCAACTTGAAGAAAAAATATCTGAAATTGAGCGTTTAAAAGTTCAATTGGAAGAACGAGGAATTAATGATGAACAGGAAGAAACAGAACAAGAATCTTCTGCTTCTTCAAATAGGACAAGTAACACGAATAGACTAACAGAAAGGCTTACTATCTCTGAATGGGACGTGGATGAGAGTTCTATGGATGATGACCAATTGGATTTGATAGAACGTACTTTAGACAAGTCAATGTTGGTTGCAGGATGCGCAGGTAGCGGAAAATCAGTAATTGCCATGCATAAGGTAGAGCAGATAGCGCAAGCTGGATATAGTGTTATTCTAATTGCATACACAAAATCCCTCAACGGATTTATGCAATTAGGAAGTAACATTGCTACTCATTATCAGTTCTTCTACCATTATCAGTGGAAAAACATTCATAAAATGCCTTCTGCTGATTACATCATAGTTGATGAAATACAAGATTTTGAACGGGATGAAATTCACGAATTTATCAATGCAGCAAAGAAGCACTATCTTTTCTTTGGTGATACGGCACAGTCTATCTATAGGCATTTCGGAAAGAAGACTCTAAGCATTGAGCAAATATCCGAGATGACTGGCCTCACAACTCTTCACCTCTATAATAACTATAGGCTTCCAAGACCAGTTGCAAAAATTACGCAAGGATATGTTGGCGTTGATGTAATGCCTTATGCAGATAAAGTATATCGTAATAAGGAAAAGACATTACCTCATTTCGTTCATTTCCCTGATTTTAATGCACAGATGAATGCAATTGCTGAAATAATTAGGAAAAACCCGGATTCAACAATAGGGATTTTACTTCATAGCAATTCTCTTGTCGAGCAAACATGCAGACAATTATATGCTGCAAAAATCAATTTTGAGTACAAATTCCAAATAGAAAGTTCAGCGGAAAGAAAAGTCTATGGAAACCTGGACTTCCGTACGGACTTACCAAAAGTGATGACCTATCATAGTGCAAAAGGATTACAGTTTGATATTGTAATATTGCCTGTATATGAAGGAGCCAGTTCTGATGATTCTAGGAAATCGTTATATGTCGCAATGACTCGTACCATGCATACACTTTATGTATTGTACTCAACTCCGTTGCTATTGCCCCCATTAAACAACGTTCCCTCTCATCTCTATTTAAAAGAGTGATACTGGTTCTACATTTGAAGATGAAAAAGATGGCATAACTAATAACGATACTAGGCGGAACTGGTCAAGGAAAACTTTCCAGTGATAAAATCAACCCCAAGTTACAAATTCAGAACCAACTGGATTGCGTTCTACAAGTAATATAAAGGCGGAAAATGCTATTACAACGTGACAATATCGAATTAAATCATTAATTTTGCAAGCGAGATAGATTATGGCACTGGCAATAAACATAGAAGATCTGCTGAATAAGCAGAAAATAGAGTCCAACAGGATTGAGTTCAAGAAAGGTTGGAATCCAGCAAGCATATACCATAGCATATGTGCTTTCGCTAATGATTTCGACGATCTTGGAGGTGGATATATATTGGTTGGCGTGGATAGCGATGATGATACAGGAATGGCTATCCGTCCCGTTGAAGGCGTACCAATCGAGAAGATTGACGGCATTCTTCAGGATATGGTGAGCTATAACAACAAAATGTCACCGTATTATATGCCTAGGACAAGCGTTGAAGAGGTGGACGGCAAGCAAGTACTCGTTATATGGTGTCCTGCAGGCATCAACAGACCATATTCTGTACCTGAGAATGTGACCGCAAAAAATGGTAGCAAGGAATACTTCTATATCCGGAGCGGTACGAGTAGCATCATTGCCAAAGGCGAGGTGCTGGACGAACTGCGTGAATTGGCAAGTCGTGTTCCGTTTGACGAAAGAGGTAATCCTGATATCAAAGTGGAGGACATATCTACACTGTTGCTTCGTGAGTATCTGGTTAAAGTGGGCAGTAAGCTGGCTAACGAATTATATGAAAGGCCACTGAGCGAGATTCTGGAGCAGATGGACTTGTATGTGGGGCCATCGGAGAATCGCATGCTGAGGAATGTTGCTGCCATGATGTTTTGTGAGAATCCAAGTAAGTTTTTCAAACGGACACAAGTAGAAGTGGTCTTTTTCCCTGAAGGACGATTGGTAAATCCCAACAATCTCTATGAGGCTCCTGTCATCACAGGTTCTGTAACACAGATCATTGAGCGGACGCTGGAGTATCTGAATCGCATGGTGGTGATGCAATCCATCATTAAACCCAAGAACGACAACCACAGTATCAAGTTCTATACCTATCCCTACCAAGCATTAGAGGAAAGTATAACAAACTCGCTATATCATCGCGACTATCGGGAATGGGAGCCTGTGGTGATAACGGTGGAGCCACAAGGTATTACCATTCAGAACGTAGGTGGGCCAGACCGCAGCATCCCAGTTGCTGACATCAATCGTGGAGAGTTGCTTATCTCCAAGCGTTATCGCAACCGTCGTTTGGGTGAGTATTTGAAGGAATTGGAGTTGACCGAAGGACGAAGCACTGGTATTCCTACCATCCAGAATGTGCTGAAAGCCAATGGTTCACCTCGCGCTGTCGTCGTTACGGATGAAGAACGCACCTTCTTCCGCATCACTATCCCTTGCCACGAGGCAGCAGGCAATGTTATTGCCGACATAGCGACAAGAAAGAAGATAAAGGATAGTTCACAGGAAATGGTCAAGAACATCCCTGATGTCCTGAAGGATGTCCTAAAAGATGTCCAGAAAGATGTCCTAAAAGAACTATCTGAAAGACAGATAGTTATACTTGAATTGATATGTACATCACCAGAGGCAACTCTAATAGAAATGTCCAGAAAGCTTAAGGTGTCCGACAAGACCATTCAACGAGAGTTTACAGCTATTAGGAAACTTGGTATCAATATTGAGCGCCAAAATGGACGCAAGGAAGGTAAATGGGTTATCAAAATTGGGAAATAGGAAATGGAGTTTAGTGAGGAACAGCTTAAAAATGTTCCATCAATGTTCCATCAAAATTTTAGGTGTTTGAAAACGATAAATTCCTGCAAGTAATTGACTTGCAGGAATTTATTTTGGAGGGTGCCCGGTGGGACTCGAACCCACGACATTCAGAACCACAATCTGACGCTCTAACCAACTGAACTACGGGCACCATGTTTGGTGTTTTGTTGCTTCTTAAAAGCGAGTGCAAAGGTACTGCTTTTATTTGAAACTACCAAATGTTTTGGAAATTATTTTTCGGGAAATGGCTATTTTATTGAAAAAACCTGGTACGTATTCTGCTTTTTGATGCAGAAGGTACCAGGTTGATTGGATTATTCGCCTGCTCTTGGTGATGGGGCAGGAGATTATTTTGCAGGAGCGGCGGGTGCTGCAGTCTCTTTGGCGGGAGCAGCGGCATCCTTGGCAGGAGCTGCCTGCTTGGTCTCGCTGGCCTTGAATCCGGGCAGGTTGTTGGGGTTGGAAACGGGGTTCTCAACACCTTCCATTACGGAGCGGTTGGCCGTAGACTGGGGAGCAGTGTAGGCGCAGCATACGCTGATGACTACCATGGCAATAGCCAGACCCCAGGTCACCTTCTCTACAAACTCGGTGGTCTTGCGCACGCCACCAATCTGGTTGTAAGAAGCGAAACTGGATGAAAGGCCGCCGCCTTTTGACTCTTGAATCAGCACGATGCCAATCATGAGCAGTGCTGCTAAACAGATGAGGATTACGAATAAAATGTACATTTTTTGATGATTGTTATTGTTATTAATTCTTGGTCTTTTTCGGTCCGTCTCCCTTGCTGTTGGCTATCAGTTTCTCGAGAAAACGGATTTGGTCTGCAAAGTAAGCATTTTTTTTTGGATAATTCAAACTTAATCGCCGAATAATTTCCAAAGCCTTCGAATATCTGCCCTGTTTGATGTAGATTCGGGCCAAAGTCTCGGTGAAATAGCCTTCTTCGCCCTCTTTCAGTCCGGCATTGCTGTCGTCGTTGCTGATTTGAGGCAGATACTCGGGTGTCTCGTTGAGTACGATTTTTCCCCGGTCGTTCTTGATGAAGTTGTCGATGAGGCTCTGTCCCTTGAGTTGTGAGGTGTTGTTGGTCTCCTCTTCGTTTTCCTCTTCGTCACATTCGATGAGATAGGCCACATAGTCCACGGCTGCATCGGCCGGTGTGGGTTTTCTGCGGCTTTTGGTCTTGGGTTTGGCCGTAGCCTCTTCGTCGACGGGGATGGTGTCGAGGAAATGGTTGATGAGCGAGATGGTGCGGCTGGAGGAGCCCCCATTGCTGTTGGCTTCGGTTCTGGTCTCGCTCTGGCTGCGGTTGCGCTGCAGCTGGTAGTGTGCGGCCTCCACCATCTGGAAGAGTACCTTCCGGTCGGTGATGTAGATGGCGGCCCGTCTGAGTTCCTCGTTGAACGAGGGGTCGTGGAGCAGGTAGAGGTTCTGCAGCAGCAGCAAGCGTGCCGACTGGTAGTAGGGGTATGACGCAAGCATGGAGCGAAGCTCGAAGAGCGTCTCCCTGTCAATATGTTGCGGATGCTTGATTAGCTTGGTCAGTTCCATGTGTGCTTGTTGCGTTACCAGTTTGCCACGGTGGCATTGAATATTTGGTCGGTTATCTCTTTCACCATCTGGGTCACCAGCTCTTCCTGTACGGAGTTGAGCGACTGGGTGGTCTCGTAGGACGAGGTGGCGGTAAACTGCCTCTCGAAGTCCTCCTTGTGGTTGGCATTGTTGGTGAACCTTACATTCACCGTCATGCTCAGTTCGGTCATGGCCGAGTAGCCCTCGCTGGATACCGACTTGTTGCGCTGTTCATATCGGGTGATTTCTCCCTCAATCTTCAGGTCGCCGTTGCGTTTCACCTGTATCAGCTTGGTGTGGTTGGCGTATATATCCTTCAGCTGGTTGTTGAAGATGCTGGCCATGGGACCCCACACATAGGCTGAGCGGATGGGGAAGTCGGCTATCTGTATGGTCTTGGTCTTGGAATAGTCGATGCTGGCGCCGTTGAACTTGTACGACACCGAGCAGGAGGTGGCCAGTGGAGTGACGAGCGTGATGAGCACCACGAGCAGCGTCAGTCCGTACTGTTTGAGGCGGCGGTAGAGTGTTCGGTCGGATATGCCCAGTTCCAGTGCCGCCCTCTTGCGGTTGCCGTCGTTGCGTTCCAGTGCCTTTTCGAGCATTTGTTTCTCCATCTTGTCCAGGTTCAGGCTCTCTTGTTCGCGCTGCTGATGATAGGTGGCCGGGTGTTCCTCGGTGCTATCTGGCAGGGCGGGCTCTTCGTCAGATGTCTCGCCGGGAGCCGTTTCTACATATTCTTCGGCAATGGCATCTTCGGCCATCGGCTGGCTCGGGCGAATCAGGCTCTCGTTGGGCAGGAAGAGCGGCTGCCGTACGGGCAGCGTGGTCTCCTTCTTGTCGGGAGTGGTGTCGCCGTGGTCCATCTTCTTCTTCAGCCGTGCCACCTCTTCGCGCAGTTCGCTCACGTTGTTGCGCAGTTCGAAGAGCACCTTATAGATAAACTCCCTCTCCTGTTCAAACTGGTGGCTCTGTTCCTGCCCCTTGTGGAGTGACACGAGCTCCGTGCTGTCGGAGTCTACGGGGATGAAGGTCTCGAGGATGGCGGCTGTGATCTTGCGCTGCGGACTGAGTATGGAGATTTGCTCCGTCACGTTCTTCAGCTGTCTCACGTTGCCCGGCCATTTGTAGTGCATGAGTATCTGTTTGGCCTCGTCGTCGAGCGTCACCCTTTCCATGTGGTATTTCTCGGCCATCTGCATGGCGAAGAGCCGGAAGAGCAGTACGATGTCTTCCCCTCTTTCCCTCAGCGGCGGCATCTGGATGGAGATGGTGTTGAGCCGGTAGTAGAGGTCTTCGCGGAATCGGCCTTCGCTGATGGCTTTCCGGATGTTCACGTTGGTGGCGGCCACGATGCGCACATCGGTTTTCTTCACCTCGGTGGCTCCCACGGGGATATATTCGCCCGTCTCGAGCACTCGCAGCAGGCGTGCCTGTGTGGCCATGGGCAGTTCGCCCACCTCGTCGAGGAAGAGCGTTCCCTTGTTGGCCACGCCGAAATAGCCGGGCGAGTCGTTGATGGCTCCGGTGAACGAACCTTTGACGTGTCCGAAGAGTTCACTGTCGATGGTGCCCTCGGGGATGGAGCCGCAGTTGATGGCGAAATACTTCTCGCGTTTGCGGGGGGAGTTCTCGTGGATGATGCGCGGAATGACCTCTTTGCCCACGCCGCTTTCGCCCACGATGAGCACACTCACATCCGTCGGCGCAACCTGTAGGGCCACGTCGAGCACGCGGTTGAGCGCGGGACAATTGCCCACGATATTATACCGCCTTTTGATGTCTTGCTGCTCAGATGGATTCATTTAGCTGGCAAAGTTACGGATTTTCTCTGAATTGAGCCGCCTTTTCGGCCATTATTTATCGTTTTTTGTCGAATTTTATGAGCAAAAGCCCGATTGCGGTCCAAATCAGCTCGCGCAGGCGCACCAAAAGGGCCACAAAGATACCCACCCCAAAGGAGAGTTGCAGCCCCTTGGCCGACATCAGGAATCCGCCCTCGCGGCCTCCCAGTTGCAGGGGCATGAAGAAGAGCATGTTGGCGAAGAGCGAGGTGAAGGCCAGGATGAGCACGCACTGCAGGAAGTTGACCGAGGGCAGGATGACCAGCAGGATGAAGAAGATCTCCAGGGCCGAGATGATGCGGCAGACGAGCTCGAGCGATACGGCGGCTATAAACGTGCGCCTGTTCTGCTGGTGCAGGGCGGCTATCTGCCTGTCAATCTGGGCAAGCTGCTCCTGGTGCCGGACGAGGAATCCCGCTGCCCATCGCTTGACAATCGGGAAGCGGCTCAGCAGGTTCAGGCAGCTCACGGCGATGCCTTTGCGGTAGCCTTTGAGGAAAAACCAGATGGCGGTGAGGCAGAAGGCGGTGACGGCAGCGAGCAGCAGCAGGATGGGCAGATGCAGCGGCTGGGTGAACAGATAGATGACCACCGACAGCAGCCAGAACCAGAAATGGGAGAAGATGTGTGTCATGGCATAGAGGATGACCGATGACGAGGCACACTCCGTTCCGATTTTGGGCGACAGCGACATCACCCGATAGGGCTCGCCGCCCATCAGTCCGCCCGGTGTGGCATAGTTGAGGGCGAAGCCGCTCACCGTAATCTTGTAGAGCCACCAGTAGGACACCCGTTTCTCGCTGAGGCTGCGGATGATGAGATACCAGGCGCCCGTATTGAAGAGATAGAGGAAGAACCACAGGGCGATGACGGCAAAGAACCAGTAGCCGGCCCGCTGCAGTCCTGCCATCACCTCCTGAAAGTCGAGCTGGCTCACCATGACGGCGAGCACAGCCAGTCCGAAGAGGAAGAATCCGTTTTGGTGTTTCTTCTTCATGGTTTATTTCTCTTTCGGCTCTCTTTTGGCCTTGGGTGTGGCGAATCTCACCTTCTCGCTCTCGTCCTTCTTCTCGTGGTAGAGTTTGGGCAGGGGATGCTCAAAGGGTTCGTCGTAGTTGATGCGGTTGCGGTAGACGTCGATGGCGGTGTAGATGGCGTTGCGGAACGACTGTTCGCTGGCCACGCCCTTGCCTGCGATGTCATAGGCGGTGCCGTGGTCGGGCGAGGTGCGCACGATGGGCAGTCCTGCCGTATAGTTCACTCCGTCGTCCTGGGCCAGGGTCTTGAAGGGAGCCAGTCCCTGGTCGTGATACATGGCCAGCACACCGTCGAAGTGGCGGTAATTGCCGCTGCCGAAGAAACCGTCGGCGGGGTAGGGGCCGAAAGCCTGGATGCCCATGCCCTCAAGTTGTTCGATGGCGGGGCGGATAATCTCCTGCTCCTCCTTGCCCAGCAGACCGTTGTCGCCGGCGTGGGGGTTGAGGGCCAGCACGGCGATGCGGGGGGCAGAGATGCGGAAATCGCGTTTCAGACTCTTGTGGAAGATGGAAGCCTTGCTGACGATGGCCTCTTGGGTGATGGCCTCCGCGATGTCGCGAATGGGCAGGTGGGTGGTCACGAGGGCTACTCTCAGCGTGTCGTTCATGAGAATCATGAGTGCTTTCTCGCCGTCGCCCACCGACTGCTCGATATACTCGGTATGTCCGCAGAAGTGGAAGAGGTCGCTCTGGATGTTGTTCTTGTCGATGGGGGCTGTCACCAGCACGTCGTAGAGTTCGGCACGGAAGTCGGTCATGGCTCGGTCGAGTGCTTTCAGTGCTGCCTCGCCGGCCTCTTTGGTGGGAACGCCGAAGTCGATTTTCACTTCGTCGTCCATCACGGTGAGCAGGTTGACGCGTCCGGGCTGTGCATCCTCGGCCTTGTCGATGATGCTGAAGTTGGTCTGCAGGTTGAGGGCCTTGCGGTGATAGGTGGCAATCTTGGGCGACCCATATATAATAGGTGTACAAAGTTCCAGGATTTGTGGGTCGTCAAATGTCTTGAAGATTACTTCATATCCGATTCCGTTGGTGTCACCTTGTGTGATGGCCACTCTGATAGGTTTGTTGTTCATTGTCGTATGTCGTTGAGGTTAGATTTGTCAGTTGAGGGTGCTGATGATGGCTTCTGCCATCTTCAGGTGGGGGCGTTTGCGTTTGCCGGGGGCGAAGATGAATCCTTCCGCCACGATGACCCGCTGTTTGTCGGGGTCGAGACGAGCCCGGCAGACGAAGGGGCCTCCCATGGCATCGCCGTTCATGTTCCAGAGGGCGTAGAGCTCCATCTCCGGCTTTTCCGCATCGCCCAGGGGGCGTGCGATGGGTTCCCATTCCCGTTCGGTCTGCATATAGGTGCCGGGCAGTTCGCCGGGGATGTTCACCTTCATGATGCTGTCGCGCATCCTGATGAGCTGTTCTGCATCGAGTCCTGTGGCGGGATAGGAGTAGAGGCAGATGTTGAGTGCGTCATGGCTCTCTCCGGCTGCCACCCAGATAAAATCCTTGCCCTCTTTCACGGCATTGAGTGATTTGGGCACCCATAGGGTGTGTCCCGTCTGCTTGCGCATGAGCTGTTCCACGTTGCGTTCGTGGCTGTGTCGCAGATCGGCCACTGTCTGCCGTTTCTCAAAGGCCTCAATCTGCTGGCAGATGAGGTCGCCCCGTGTGGCCAGGAAGTGACGCAGATGGGAGGCTGAGGGGGTGGTGATGTGCAGGGCAAGTTGCGGCCGTGCCCATCGGTTGGTGGTGAGATGCAGCCGGGTGTCGTGATGCTTCCGGCTGTCTGTGTCGATGCTCACGAGGCAGCGGGCCAGGTGGGCTTTCTTCTCGTTGGCGGTACGCTCCACCGTCAACAGCCGCTCGCGTTGGGGCAGATGGCTGATGAACGTGAGGGTGAGTTTGGCCTCTACGGCCTTGGCCGACTCGTTGTCATGACCATAGATCAAGACTTTGTAGGGGGCACCTTGGCTCTTGCGTTGCTGCGAGCAGGCGCACAGCAGCAGGCAGACAGCAAGCAGCCCCAGTGCCACTCGCCAAACAGCAGGTGATGATGGCCGGAGCTTGCTCATGCCAGTCCCTCCTTCTTGGCCGTGGAGAGCAGTCCGCAGGCGGCAAAGATATCCTGTCCGCGGCTGGCTCGGATGGTACAGAACACCCCATGGGCGGTAAGATAGTCGCGCAGTGTCTCCATCCGTTTCTCGTCAGAGGCGGGCAGGTCTACGTGGGGGATGGTGTGAAAGCGGATGAGGTTTACACGGCATTCCAGTCCTTCGGTCAGCCTGACGATTTCGCGGGCGTAGGTCATCGAGTCGTTCAGTCCGCCAAAGCAGATATACTCGAAGGAACATCGGCGCTGGTGGGTGAAATCATACTGTTTGAGCAGGGCCACCACCTCTTCGATGCCCATCTGTTTCTCGGCGGGCATGAGCTGCAGGCGCTGCTCGTGCAGGGGGGAGTGCATGCTGATGGCCACATGGCAGAGGCTCTCATCGAGAAAGCGTTTGAGCTTGTTCTTGATACCCACGCTGCTCACGGTGATGCGTTTCGGGCTCCAGGCATATCCCCAGTCGGCGGTGAGCACCTGGGTGGCGCGCAGCACCTGGTCGAGGTTGTCCATTGGTTCACCCTGTCCCATGAACACCACGTTGGTGAGCCGTTCGGCCTCGGGCAGCGAGTATATCTGGTTGAGGATGTCGGTGGCTGTGAGCTGTCCCTCAAATCCCTGCTTGCCGGTCTGGCAGAAGAGGCAGTTCATCTTGCAGCCCACCTGGCTTGACACGCAGAGTGTGGCCCGGTCGCCGTCGGGTATGAACACCGTCTCTACAAACTTGTCGCCGCAGGCCGGGAAGAGATACTTCACCGTGCCGTCGACCGACTCCATGCGCTGCAGAGGTTCCCTTGCCCCGATAGTATAAGCCTCGGCCAGTTTCATGCGGTTGGCCTTGGAGAGGTTGGTCATCTCGTCGATGCTCTTCACATGTCTCACGTAGAGCCATTGTGCCATCTGCTGGGCTGTGAAGGTCGGCATGCCGAGTGTCTTTGCCACTGTCTTCAGTTCGTCGGGAGTCATGCCGAGCAGCGCCGGCTGTTGGTATAGCGTGTCCATTGTATTTTGCTGTTATTTGGGTGATTTTTGTCTTTGTCGGTGCCGCTTTTGGGGCGGTAGAGTGGGAGTACCCCTCATTTATAAGGTGCAAAAGTAAGCATTTTTTGTCGAAATACAAAATTCCCGATACATTATTTCTCAATCACAGAAAATATACTTACCTTTGCATACTATCCCAAACGATTATCAACAAAACTATAAGGATTCTGTATGAGAGAAAAAATAGACTGTTTTGTGGCGTGTGAGCATTTGCCGCAAATAGAACCTATGCTCGATGAACTGAGACAGAGCAAGACCGTGCAGCATATCTTTCTGCTGATGGCGGGCGCTGAAGAGGAGATGCCCCAAGCACCCGACGGTTGTCAGCTGATTGCCACGGATGCCTTGCACAGCAGCCGAACGGTGCAGCTGGTGGCTGCCCACACCCATGCCGACTATGCGCTGGTGGTGGGAAAGCCATCGGGAGTGAGCTTCGGCCTCTCGGCCTTGGAACGCCTGCTGCGGGTGGCCAGTGATGCCAATGCAGCCTTGCTCTATGCCGACCATTACACCATGGAGGGGGGCGAGCGCAAACCCCATCCCGTGATTGACTACCAGCCGGGCAGCCTGCGCGACGATTTCGACTTCGGAGCCGTCATCCTCGTGGACGGACAGCTGATTCATCGCTATGCCGAACAGACCGAGGCAGGGGCATGGCGCTATGCCGGATGGTATGACCTGCGGCTCTTCCTCAGCCGTCATGGGAGTATCTTCCATCTGGGTGAGTATCTTTATACCGAGGTGGAGACCGACCTGCGTGTCAGTGGCGAGAAACAGTTCGACTATGTCAATCCCGCCAACCGAGAGGTGCAGATAGAGATGGAACGGGCGGTTACCCGCCATCTCGACGAGATAGGGGCACTCATCGATACCTCTGCCTATATCAGTCCCGATTTTGGCGAGCAGGACTTCCCCGTGGAGGCATCGGTCATCATCCCCGTGAGAAACCGTGTGCGCACCATCGCCGATGCTGTGCGCAGTGCCCTCGCGCAACAGACGGATTTTGCCTATAATGTCATCGTGGTCGACAATTTCTCGACCGATGGCACCACCGAGCTGCTGCAGCAGCTGCAACAGGAGCAGCCAGAGGGAATGGCCGACCGACTGGTACACCTGATTCCCACGCGTGACGACCTGGGCATCGGCGGCTGCTGGAACCTCGCCGTGGGCGACGAGCGCTGCGGACGTTTTGCCGTGCAGCTCGACAGCGACGACCTCTACAGTTCGGAGCATACCCTGCAGACCATCGTCAACGCCTTCCATGAGCAGCATGCAGCCATGGTGGTGGGAAGTTACCGCATGTGCGACTTCCAGTTGCAGACGCTGCCACCAGGACTCATCGCCCACCGGGAGTGGACTGATGCCAACGGCCCCAACAACGCCTTGCGCATCAATGGACTGGGGGCACCCAGAGCCTTCTTCACCCCTCTGCTCCGCCAAATCCAGTTTCCCAATACCAGTTACGGCGAGGACTATGCCCTGGGACTCATCTTCAGCCGCCGTTACCGTATAGGCCGTATCTATGACGAGCTCTACCTCTGCCGCCGGTGGGAGGGGAACAGCGATGCCGCCCTTTCCATCGAGCGGGTCAATGCCAACAACCTCTACAAAGACAGGCTGCGCACCCTTGAGGTGTCGGCACGCCAGCAGATGGGCAAGGGCATTGCCGACATCATGACCGACAGTTCGCTGCAGCGTTTCTTCAACCGCCAGCTTGAACTGTGGGATGACGCCCGCATCCGCTACCGCGACCTGCAGCAGGCTCTGGTGAGGGAACTGCCCACCGACGAGCTCACGTTCAAGGCCCAGTGCAACCCCGCACGTATCGTGTCGACAGGAGCCAAGATGGACAGCCGGACGCTGAACGAGCGCCCCTGCTTCCTCTGCGAGCACAACCGTCCCAGTGTGCAGGGCAAGAAGGTGGTGGGCAACGGCTTCGACCTCCTGGTCAATCCTTTCCCCATCCTGCCCATCCATTTCACCATCGTGGCCAATGAGCATATCCCGCAACGTATCATGCAGTGTTACGGGGAGATGCTCGACCTGCTCACTGCCTATCCCGAGCTGATGGTCTTCTATAACGGGCCTAAGAGCGGCGCCTCTGCTCCCGACCATGCCCACCTGCAGGCCGGCACCAACGGGCTGCTGCCCCTGCAGAACGCCTGGCAGCGGCTCAGCCGCAACCTCACCCCCTTGGTGACCGACCATGACAAGGTGCCTGCTGAGGGACAAGCCTCGCAGGGCATCTTCCGCATTACGGACTATCCGCTGCCGGCCTATCTCGTGACGGCGCCGAGCGCTGAAGACACCATGCGCCACTTCCTCCTGCTCTATTATGCCTTGCCTGAGGCCGAGGATGAGCCGATGATGAATGTAGTGGCCTGGCGCGAGCATAAGGAAGGCCCCTTCCTCACTGTCATCATCCCACGCTCCAAGCATCGCCCCGACTGCTACTATGCCGAGGGAGACGGACAGCGTATGGTCAGTCCTGGAGCGCTGGATATGGCCGGACTGCTCATCCTGCCCCGGCAGGCCGACTATGAGCGCATCACGCCCGACGAGGCACTCGCACTCTTGCGTGAATGTGCCCTCGGCGATGCCGATGCCGCGGCTCTCGACAGCCGTCTGCGCGAACAGGCCGGGCGCAGTCTGCAGGGCAGCAGCCGCCAGCTTGCCACTTATGACGAAGAGCCCCTCGTGCATGTGGGCATCATCAGCGGTCAGCAAATCCGCTTCTCGCTCAATGGACCCTATCTGGCCAAGGGAGCGGTGATTGAGGGAGACCAAGAGGTGGCTTTCTCTGAGGGAGGAATCCTGTGGAACGACAACCAGTACCGTGAGCTTACCTTTACGCCTCAGGAACCTGGCGTTTCCTTCTCGCTCGATGATGTGACCATCGGTGTGGATTTCCACTGGCAACGCCAGGAGACGCTCTGTTTCCGAGGCTCCTTACGCCTCGTGGTCGAGGAAGACAAGCTCACCGCCATCAATATCCTGCCCGTGGAAGACTATCTGAAGAGCGTCATCTCCAGCGAGATGAAGGCTACCTCGTCTATCGAACTGCTCAAAGCGCATGCCGTCATCTCCCGCTCATGGCTCCTGGCACAGATGGAGAAACGCCGCAAGCAGCAGGGAGGGCAGAACAGTTTCTTCTCATTCATCAAGAAAGAGAACGAGATTATCCGCTGGTATGACCGTGAAGACCATTCCATCTTCGATGTCTGTGCCGATGACCATTGCCAGCGCTACCAGGGCATCACCCGCGAGTTGGGCGAGAATGCAGATGCTGCCGTCGGCGCCACCCGTGGTCTCGTCATCAGCCATGCCGGCGAAATCTGCGATGCCCGTTTCAGCAAGTGCTGTGGCGGCATCAGCGAGGAGTATCAGTATTGTTGGGAAAACACGCCCAAACCCTATCTCAGCTCCGTGCGTGATGTCATCAGTCTGGCTCCTGAGGAGGAACGCGACGAGGCTTTCTTTGAGCGTTGGATCAGGGAGTCGCCCGATGCCTTCTGCAACACCCAAGACCGGAAGGTGCTCTCGCAGGTGCTCAACGACTATGATCAGGAGACCGCCGATTTCTACCGCTGGAAGGTGGAATACAGCCAGCAGGAACTGGCCCAGCTCATCAGCGCAAAGCAGAAGGAGGATTTCGGTGAGATTGTGGCGCTCGAACCGCTGGAGCGTGGCCGAAGCGGACGCATCAGCAAACTCCGCATCCAAGGTACCCGCAAGACACTCGTCATCGGAAAGGAACTGGAGATACGCCGCACGCTCAGCCAGACCCATCTCTACAGCAGCGCCTTTGTGGTGGACAGGCTGAATATGAATATCGACGGCATACCCCAGCGTTTCGTCATCACCGGTGCGGGATGGGGACATGGTGTGGGTCTCTGTCAGATTGGTGCGGCGATGATGAGCGAGAAGGGGTACAGTTTTGACGAAATCCTGTTACATTATTACCGCGGTGCGGAAATCAAAAAAATCTACGAATGATGAAACATAGTTCTCCCTGGGCGTGGGTGCCCAGTCTCTATTTTGCTGAGGGCATCCCCTACGTGGCGGTGATGACCATCTCGCTGATTATGTACAAGCGTCTGGGGCTTTCGAATGCCGACATCACGCTCTACACCTCGTGGCTCTATCTGCCTTGGGTCATCAAACCCTTCTGGAGTCCGTTCATCGACGTGGTGCGCTCCAAACGCTGGTGGATTCTGGCCATGCAGGTGCTCATCGGTGCCGCCTTGGGTGGTGTAGCCTTTTCCATCCCCACCTCCACTTGGCTGCAGGGTTCGCTCTGTCTTTTTTGGTTGATGGCCTTCAGCAGTGCCACCCACGATATTGCCGCCGACGGTTTCTATATGTTGGGGCTCAATTCCCATGAACAGGCCTGGTTTGTGGGCATCCGTTCCACCTTCTATCGCATTGCTACCATTGTGGGGCAGGGGCTACTGGTGATGGTGGCGGGCAATCTCGAGGTGCTCACGCGCAATGTGCGCTATTCGTGGAGCCTCACCTTCTATTTCATGGCGGGGCTGTTCATCGCCCTCTGGCTCTATCATGGCTGGGTACTGCCCAAGCCCCAGGAGGATGAGGAGCACCAACGGCTCAATGCGCCCGGCCTGCTCCGCGAGATGGAGACGGCAATCGTCACCTTCTTCCGCAAGCCGCAGGTGGTGGCAGGCATCTGTTTCATGCTCTTCTACCGTATGCCCGAGGGACTGCTCGCCAAGGTGTCGGCCCTCTTCCTCATTGATGCCGCCCATAAGGGAGGCATGGGACTCTCGCCAGCCGAGTACGGCCTGGTGCAGGGCACGGTAGGGGTGGTGGGACTCACGCTGGGAGGCATTCTCGGCGGGGTGGCTGCCAGTCGCGGCGGTCTCAAGCGCTGGCTCTGGCCGATGGTCTTTGCCATCACGCTGCCCGATGTGGTCTATGTCTACCTCAGCTATGCCTTGCCCTCTGACCTTATTATTGTGGGTAGCTGCATCTTTGTGGAGCAGTTTGGTTATGGATTCGGTTTCTCAGCCTATATGCTCTACCTGATCTATTATAGTCGCGGCGACCACAAGACCTCCCATTATGCGCTCTGTACAGCCTTTATGGCACTCTCGATGATGCTGCCCGGACTCTTTGCCGGTGCACTGCAGGAGTGGGTGGGCTACCGCCTCTTCTTCATCATTGTGATGCTGTGCTGCTCGCTCACCTTTGTGGTGACGGCGTTTCTGAAAATAGATCCGGATTTCGGGAAAAAATAAGGCTTTCGACTTTCATAAGTGGAAATGTACTTATGAAAAGAATAAACCATAGGAATTATACATGAACCACGGGGGGTATGAGCAAAGACTTTTGCTCATACCCCCCGTGGTTAATATGATAATAAAGCGGAACTTTCGAAAATCGTCAGCCCTGTATGCGGGCTTTGGCCTCGTTGTATTCATTGGCGAGACGCTCCATGATGACACTGACGGGATGGATATCGGTGACGGCAGAGGCAATCTGTCCGATTTCGAGTTCTCCGCCTTCCACGTCACCCTCGAAGATGCCGCGCTTGGTGGCTGCCTTGCCCAGGATGGTGCGCAGTTCTTCGGCCTCGGCCCCTCTTGCCTCCGCTTCAGCCAGCTGCTGGTAGAGCGCGTTCTTCACTAATCGTGAGGGGGCAATCTTCTTCAGGCAGAGCATGGTGTCGCCCTCTTCGGTGGCGATGCAGCGGCGCTTGAAGGCTTCAGCTGCCGAACTCTCCTCGGCCAGTGCGAAGAGGGTGCCTATCTGCACACCCTCAGCACCCAGTGCCTCGGTGGCGAGAATGGCCTCACCGCTGCCGATACCTCCTGCGGCTATCAGGGGCAGTGATGTGGCTTGGCGCACCTGGGGGATGAGACAGAGTGTGGTTGTCTCCTCGCGTCCGTTGTGGCCTCCAGCCTCAAAGCCCTCTGCCACTACGGCATCTACTCCCGCCTCCTCACACTTGCGGGCAAACTTGCTGCTCGACACCACGTGGGCCACCTTGATGCCAGCCTCGTGGAACCGCTGGGTGAACTTCTTGGGACTGCCGGCTGAGGTGAAGACAATCTTCACGCCCTCGGCGATGAGGAGTTCCACCAACCGGTCAATCTCGGGGTACATCAACGGAAGGTTCACACCCCAGGGCTTGTCGGTGGCCTCCTTCATCTTGCGGATATGCTCCTGAAGGGTCTCGGGGTGCATCGAACCGGCTCCCAGCAATCCCAGTCCTCCGGCGTTGCTTACGGCTGCTGCCAGGCGCCATCCGCTGCACCACACCATTCCTCCGGCTACAATCGGCCTCTCGATGCCGAACAATTCACATACTCTATTCTTCTTCATAATTTTCTTGGGTATTAATAGTTCATTTTCTAAATAATAATTGTATCTTTGCAGTCATGAAACTGAAAAATCTATTGTCAACGGAAGAGAACGCGAAGATGCGTGCTCTTATTGCGCAGGCCGATCAGATTGTGGTGGTCTGCCATGTTCACCCTGACGGTGATGCCATCGGCTCCTCGTTAGGCTGGGCTGAATACCTGCGCCAACAGGGCAAGCAGGTGACCGTGATTATTCCCGATATGATGCCCGATTTTCTGCAATGGCTGCCCAACACGGAGAAGATTGTGCGCTATGACCGGCGCAAGGATGAGGCGGATGCCCTGATTGCCGATGCAGACCTCATCTTCGGTCTCGACCTCAATGCTTTCAACCGCACGGAACTGATGGCTGAGGCCATCGGTGCTGCACGAGCTTCGAAGGTCATCATCGACCATCATCCCAACCCCGACCTTTCGCTCGACCTGGTCATCTCCCATCCGCTCTTGAGCTCTACCTGCGAACTGGTGTTCCGCGTGGTGTGGGAACTGGGAGGCTTTGAGCGCATGGGCAAGCATTTTGCCGTGCCCGTCTATTGCGGCATCATGACCGATACGGGAGCCTTTGCCTTCAATAGCAGTCGCGCCGAACTCTTCTATATCGTGGCAGAACTGCTCACCAAGGAGATTGACAAGGATAAAATCTACCGCAATGTCTATCACAACTACAGCGAGAGCCGGTTGCGCATGATGGGCTATATCCTCAACGAGAAACTCGAGGTGGATGAGCTGAAGCATGTCGCTTTCTTTGCCCTCTCCAAGGAGGAACAGAAGCGTTTCAACTTCAAGAAGGGCGATGCTGAAGGCATTGTGAATATGCCGTTGCAGATCAAGAACCTGCGCCTCTCCATCTCGCTTCGGGAAGATACGGAGCGTGAGAACTGCATCCGCGTGAGTCTGCGATCGGTAGATGATTTTCCCTGCAACAAGATGTCAGAACGCTATTTCAATGGCGGCGGTCATCTCAATGCTTCGGGCGGCAAACTGGAATGCTCGTTAGAGGAGGCCATCCGGATTGTGCGTCGTGCCATCCAGGAGATCGACCAGTTCCTGTAAACGCCACCAACCGTTTTTTTTTCCTGCTTATCCGCTGAGTATATTTTGACCTGTATCGGTGAAAGAAACGCCCCCCAAGGGCTATCTGTATCCTCCACCGTACAGGTCAAAAACTTTTTTACTTGTGATACGGATTAATGACCGCTGCCAGGTGTATTCACATAGCGCAGCGCCACCTCCATAATATCCTTGCCCAGTGCGTCGGCCTCCTCGATGGTAGCCGCTTCGCTGTAGACGCGGATGATGGGTTCGGTGTTTGATTTGCGCAGGTGTACCCACTTGTCGGCAAAGTCAATCTTCACTCCGTCGATATCCGTCACCTGCTCGTTCCGGTAGAGCTCCTTGATTTGTGCAAGCAGTGTGTCGATGTCGGTGCCAGGGGTGAGGTCAATGCGGTTTTTGGCAATACTGTAGTCTGGCAGGGTCTGGCGCAGTTGGCTGGCTGTCATCTTCTTCTCGGCCAGTGCGGAGAGGAAGAGTCCGATGCCCACCAGCGCGTCGCGTCCATAGTGACATTCGGGATAAATCACTCCGCCGTTGCCTTCGCCTCCAATCACGGCTCCCACTTCCTTCATCTTTGTGGTCACGTTCACCTCGCCCACAGCAGCCGCTGCATATTCACCGCCGTGGCGGCGGGTCACGTCGCGCAGTGCGCGGGTAGAGCTGAGGTTGCTCACGGTGTTGCCCGGCGTATGGCCCAGCACATAGTCGGCCACGCTCACCAAGGTGTATTCCTCGCCAAACATCGTGCCATCTTCGCTGATGAAGGCCAGACGGTCTACATCCGGGTCTACCACGATGCCCAGGTCATAGTGCTTCTGGTGCATCTCCTCCATGATGCCCTGCAGGTTTTTCTCTAAGGGTTCGGGGTTGTGGGCGAAGTCGCCGCTACACTCCCGGTTGAGGATGGTATACTCCACGCCCAGTTGGTCGAGCAAGCGCGGCAGGATGAGGGCTCCCACACTGTTGATGGCATCTACACATACCCTGAAATGCTGCTGACGGATGGCCTCCACCTTCACGAGCGGGAGTTGGAGCACCATCTGTACGTGGGCCTCGTCCATGTCGTTGCAGAGGCTGTAACGGCCCAGATGGTCCACGTCGGCATAGTCGAAATCCTCGGCTTCGGCGATGGCGAGCACCTCGGCTCCTTCGGCTGCCGTGAGAAACTCGCCCTGGGCGTTGAGCAGTTTCAGGGCGTTCCACTGTCGCGGGTTATGGCTGGCGGTGATGATGATGCCGCCGTCGGCCTGGTGTCTCACCACTCCCAGTTCGGTTGTGGGGGTTGAGGCCAGCTGGAGGTCAACAACATCGTAGCCCATGCCGAGCAGGGTGCCGTTGACAATCTGGCTCACCATCCCGCCCGAGATGCGTCCGTCGCGTCCCACCACAATCCGCTTGCTGCCGTTGGGCGTATGGCGGCGGATAAACGTGGCGTAGGCGGTGGTAAACTTCACGATATCGAGCGGATTCAGTGTATCGCCGGTTCTGCCGCCGATGGTTCCGCGTATTCCTGAAATGGATTTGATAAGTGTCATAATCTCTTAGTTGGCTCTCTGGTAAGTAATGTCATAGAAGAAGGGGTAGACGTAGGACGAAGCGGTGGAGTGGCCCTGAGAATGGGGCACGATGAGTCTTACGCGGGCTATCTCGCTCTCTTCGCTGTCCTGGCGTCCGAGCAGCAGATACTGCAGGGGAACCATCCAGCCGGAGGGCACAAATGCACCATAGGTGCTGTACATCACACCCGTCGTGAACGAGGCGGTGTAATTGCTGCCCGTGCGGGTGATGGTCATCTTGTCGTAGTTCCGGGGGTCGGTGATGTTCGATGCCGAGTAGACCTTGTCGAGAAGGCTGTACTCATAGAAGCGGCAGAGCAGGTTCACCTGTCGGTTCTCTTCGAGTATGGTGCCGCATCCCTTGCGCACAATCTGCATGTACACACCGCTTTTGGTCAAGTAGACAAACTCTTTCTTGGACACGTCGGTGGTGTTGCCCTGGGCGTTGAACGTCTCTTCGCTGATTACCTGGAAGGCAGAGTCGCTCAGGAAGGTGGCAATGGCGTCACGCTCCTTCTTCTTCTTGTCGCCGTAGGTCTCGTAATCGTCACAGGCGGCAATGGCCGTCATGACCATTGCCGCTATGACTGCGAATAATACTTTTCTCATTTCTTGCGGTTAGAGTCCGAGTTTCTTGCGGATGTCCTTGGGGATGGCATTCTTGTTCACCATATAGTCCATGGTGTTGGCGGCGATGAAGGCCTTGGTCATATACCAGATACCTTTGTATTCGCCCCACTCTCCCCATGAGTTCTTCACCATGTAGTATTCCTTGCCGTTCTGGTCTTTGGCCACACCATAGATGAGCATGCCGTGGTCATCGGTCAGTTCCCAGTTGTCGAAACGCTGCTGACGCATCTCCTGGGTGGGCACAATCTCGGGAGCAGTGCAGCCGAGCGAGTCGAAGAGTTCGGTCTTCTTGGCTTTCTCCAGACGCATCCAGCGGGCGGCGTCGCTGCCCTTGAGGCTCTGGATGGCCTTGGTGTCGTAGGCATAGGCTGTTCCCTTGCGGGTGAATCCCTCTTCGCTCACGTCACCGCCCCAGGCGATGGTGTAACCCTGCTCGATGGCATTGTCGATGATGCGCATCATCTCGTCCATGGGCACGTTGTAGGAGAGGGGATTGCGCCAGTTGTCCTGTACCTCAACGGCAAAACGGGTGTAGAAGGGGTGATGGGTGTAGGAGGTGATGGTCACATAGTCGTCGAAGTTGAGTCCGAGGCTGGCTGCGAATGATTGGGGGGTGTACTCCTTGCCCTCGTAGGTGAATTTCTCGGGGCACTTGCCGAGGTAGGCGTCGAGGATGCCCTGCAGACCCACCTTCCACTGGCTGGAGATCTTCTTCTCGCTGCTCTTCGAGATGGCAGCCACGTAGGGTTCCATCACACCGAAGAACTCATTGAAGTTGTTGAGTGAGTCACCATAGAGCGAGCCGGGGAAAGGCATGGCTCCTTCGGGGCAGATACCATAGTTGATGAGGCAGTACAAGGGGTCGTAGCATGAGCCGCCCTGGGAAAACTGGCAGTCGCCGTGCAGACGCACCACCTGGATGGCACGGTCCATATAAGTCTTGTTGGCCACGAAGCTCTCGCAGAGGTCGTAGGTCTTGCCGGTCTTGCGCAGGATTTCACTCTCGAAATAGGAGAGGGTAGAGTAAGCCCAGCAGGTGCCGCTGCGGTTCTGGTCCTTGATACTGGTGATGGGGTTCTCCTTGATGGTGGTGAACACCGGTTTGTTCTTGTTGACGGAGTCTTTCTTCTCCTCAGCCATTACTCCCGTAGCCATAAGGGCGGCGAGAGTGAAAGCAAAAATCTTTTTCATTGTCTTGATACTATTATTGTTATAAAATATTTGTTTATCTGTTCTTTCTCATATACTCCTCCACATCGGCGATGTGATAGGGTATGCGGCTTTCTCCCAGGAAGCGGCATCCGTCGGCGGTGATGAGTACATCATCCTCGATGCGTATGCCACCGAAATCCTTGTAGGTTTCAATCTGTTCGAAGTTGAGGAACCCGGCGCAGTGGCCATTCCTCTTCCAGTCGTCGATGAGGTCGGGAATGAAGTAGATGCCCGGTTCGTCGGTCACGACAAAACCCTCTTCCAGACGGCGGCCCATGCGCAGACAGTTGGTACCGAACTGGTCGAGCCGCGGGCGAGTCTCCTCGTCAAATCCCACGTGAATCTGCCCCAGACCCTCCATGTCGTGTACGTCCATACCCATCATGTGTCCCAGTCCGTGGGGCAGGAACAGGGCGTGGGCTCCAGCCTGCACGGCCTCTTCGGTGTCGCCCTTCATGAGTCCGAGTTCTTTCAGGCGGTTGGTCATCAGCCGGCAGACGTCAAGATGCACGTCAAAGTATTTCACGCCGGGTTTGGCTACCTCCAGCACATAGTCGTGACAGTCTTCCACGATGCTGTAAATCTCCTTCTGGCGCTGGGTGAACACCCCGTTGACAGGCATGGTGCGTGTATTGTCCGAGCAGTAGTCGTCGAGTTCGCAGCCCGCATCGCAGAGCACTAACCGTCCCTCTTCGAGCAGGGCGTTGGAGGGAGCGCCGTGCATAATCTCGCCGTGCTGGCTGAAGATGGTGGCAAAGCTTATGCCCTGGGCATAGGAGCGTGCGATGCCGTCCACCTGTCCGGCGATGAAACGTTCGGACAGTCCGGGTCTCACCAATTGCATGGCTTTGGTGTGCATCTTGTAACCCACCTCGCAGGCGCGCTCGATGGCCTCAATTTCCTGGGGCTCCTTGGTGCAGCGCAGTTTCACCACCGCCTGGATGAGTGGCAGTGATGCTTTCTCCTTCTGCTGGCTGGGATGGATGCCCAGCAGGTCCATGATCTGTATCTGGATGTCGTAGCGGTAGGGGGGCAGGAAGTGGATGGGGCGCTGCTGGGCAGCAGCCTGGTCGCAGAGCGTCTTCAGCGCAGCCATGGGCTTGGTTTGGCTCACGCCCACCTGCTGGGCCAGATGTGCCACGCTGTCCACCGAGCCATACCATACGATGTCTTCGATGTCGATGTCATTGCCGAAAAGCCACTCCTGGTCATTGTCGATGTCGATGACACCCACCAGTCCGTCCCTGTGCTGTCCGAAGAAGTAGAGGAAACTCGAGTCCTGGCGGAAGGGAGAGTAACCGTTATTGGGATAATTGGCGGGTGACTCGTTGTTGCCGAAGAGCAGAACGAGACCCTCGCCAACGAGTTTTTTCAGCTCGTTGCGTCTGTTGATATAAGTTTCTGTGCTAAACATAATCTAAAAATGTTTCAATTAATGCTGCAAAGATAGGTGATTTTTGCAAAAAACATGTATCTTTGCACAAAAATTTAGGGTTTATTATGCAGATTGTAAGGAATTATGGACTCGTTTTGGAGGGAGGAGGCATGCGAGGCGTGTTTACGAGCGGTGTTCTCGATGCGTTTATGAAGCATGGTCTCTACTTCAAATATGTGGTGGCGGTGTCGGCAGGAGCCTGCAATGGCTTGTCCTACGTGAGCCGCCAGCCCCGCCGTGCGCGTATTTCGAATATCGACATGCTGGTGAAGTACGACTATCTCGGCGTGCGCCATCTCCTCACCCAGGGTTGTATCTTCGACCCTGAGTTGCTCTACGACCGTTTCCCCAATGAGCTGATACCCTACGATTACGATACCTATTTCGCCTCTCCCACCACCTTTGAGATGGTGGCCACCAACTGTCTGACAGGGCGTGCCGAATATCTCCTTGAAAAAGACGGCAATCGCCAGCGGCTGCTGGACGTGGTGCGTGCCAGCAGTAGTCTGCCCTACGTGACTCGTGTAGTGATGGTTGATGGGGTGCCGATGCTCGATGGCGGCATTGTCGACAGCATCCCTATCGAACGCTCCATCAGTCAGGGGTATACGCGTCACGTGGTGGTGGCCACACGCAACCGCGGCTTCCGCAATACGGGCAAGGACCACAAGATTCCCCCATTTATCTATAAGCGTTATCCTCGCCTGCGGGTGGCACTGAGCCATCGCATTGCCGTCTACAATGCCCAGTTGGAGATGCTCGAACGTATGGAGGATGAGGGCAGTGTTACCTGCATTCGTCCCTTGCGTCCGATGGAGGTAGACCGCATCTGCAAGGATCCCGTCAAGTTGGAACGCCTGTACGAGGAGGGTTTCGAACTCGGTGAGCAGTTTGCCCTGCATCTGGCCGAAAGGCTCCCGTGATCAGCTCCGAGGCCAGCGTCTGTCCCTATATAATAAAGGTGGATTCTTCAGCGAAGAATCCACCTTATTATATATATATCAGGGAATCATCCAATAGAGCGCTACATATACGCTATTTCTCCAGGAGGTCAGGGCGCAGTTGGCGTGTGCGCTCCATGGCCATGTCGAGTTCCCACTGCTTGATTTTTGCCTCGTTGCCGCTGAGCAGAATGTCGGGCACCTTCCATCCCTTGTAGTCGGCGGGACGGGTATAGATAGGGGCTGAGAGCAAGTCATCCTGGAAACAGTCGGAGAGTGCGCTCTGCTCGTCGCCAATCACCCCAGGTACTACTCTCACGATGGCATCGGCCATGACAGCGGCAGCCAGTTCGCCCCCTGTCAGCACATAGTCGCCGATACTGATTTCGCGGGTGATGAGATGCTCGCGTATGCGGTGGTCGATACCCTTGTAGTGTCCGCAAAGGATGATGAGGTTCTGCTTGAGCGAGAGGTCGTTGGCTATATGCTGGTCAAACTGCTCGCCGTCGGGCGAGGTGTAGATGACCTCGTCGTAGTCGCGTTCCGCCTTGAGTGCGCTGATACAGCGGTCGATGGGCTCGCATTGCATCACCATGCCGGCGAAGCCCCCGTAGGGATAGTCGTCGACGCGGCGCCATTTGTCGGTGGTGTAGTCGCGCAGGTTGTGGAGATGAATCTCGGCCAGTCCTTTCTTTTCGGCACGGGCGAGAATCGACTCATGCACAAAGCCCTCAATCATTTCGGGCAGAACGGTAATGATATCTAATCTCATGCAATTATGCTCAATGATAACAAGATACGTGGGTGAAAGGAACGGACATTAGTTGGCCGACTCGAACTCCTTGAGGAAGCGGGTGTCGTTTTCGGAGAACATGCGCAGGTCGCTCACCTGGTATTTCAGGTTGGTGATGCGCTCCACGCCCATGCCGAAGGCATATCCGCTATATACCTTGCTGTCGATGCCGCAGAGCTCCAGCACATTGGGGTCTACCATGCCGCAACCAAGAATCTCCACCCATCCCGTATGTTTGCAGAAGCCGCAGCCTTTGCCGCCGCAGATGTGGCAGGAGATGTCCATCTCGGCACTGGGTTCGGTGAAGGGGAAGTAGCTGGGGCGCAGGCGGATTTTGGTGTCGTTGCCAAACATCTCGCGGGCAAACGAGAGGAGCACCTGCTTGAGGTCAGTAAACGATACGTTCTTGTCGATATACAGACCCTCTACCTGATGGAAGAAGCAGTGGGCACGGGCGGTGATGGCCTCGTTGCGGTAGACACGACCCGGGCAGATGATGCGGATGGGAGGCTGCGAGGTCTCCATCACGCGGGCCTGTACACTGCTGGTGTGGGAGCGCAACAGGATATTCTTGGTCACATCGTTGGGATGCTGCGACACGAAGAAGGTGTCCTGCATGTCGCGGGCGGGATGGTCGGCGGCAAAGTTCATCTTGGTGAACACGTGGTTGTCGTCTTCCACCTCGGGGCCGTCGGCAAGGATAAAGCCCATGCGCGAGAAAATGTCGATAATCTCATTGGTGACGATGGTGAGCGGATGGCGGGTACCCAGCTGGATGGGGTAGGGGGAGCGTGTCAGGTCCAGACCGTCGTTCTCGGTGTCGGCGGTCTCAAACTGCTCCTTCAGGGCGGCCAGCCGTTCGGTGGCGGTCTGTTTCAGTTCGTTGACCTTCATGCCCACCTCTTTTTTCTGCTCGGCGGGCACATTTCTGAAATCAGCCATCAGGGCACTGATGACACCCTTTTTGCTGAGATACTTCAGTCGCAAAGCCTCCAGTTCGGTGGCGTTGGCGGCGTTCATGTTTCTTACTTCTTCGAGAAGTTCTGCTATTCTGTTAAGCATCTGAATGTCGGTTATGATAAAATTTTGTGCAAAGATACGATTTTTATGGCAAAAATAGCGCATAATCTCAAAATAATGTTGTACTTTTGCCGAAATTTGAGAGGCGGAGCACGCTCCGAGTACCGAAATGAACAGATTATTAGCAATGTTTTTGACCTCCATGCTGCTGATGGTGGCATGTCAGGGTAACAAGAATGAGAAGATGACGGAACAGGAGCCGGCTGATTCCACCGACAGTCTGGCTACCAGTGCCGCTGCGATGGAGGCTGTATTGGAAGCCAATCCGCTGCCCAAGGCTGCCGACGAGTTGTTTGATGATTTCTTTTTCAATTTCATCGACAACCGCAAGTTGCAGCGTGAGCGTATCCGTTTCCCGCTGCCTGTTGAGAAAGGGATGCAGACGGAACTGCTGGAGAGCGGACAGTGGAAGACAGACCGTTTTTTCGTCAATCAAGGCTATTATACCTTGATTTTTGACAACCGTAAGCAGATGGAACTGATGAAGGACACGGCTGTGGCGCATGTGGTGGTGGAGAAAATCTTTCTCGACCAGAAGTGGGTGAAGCAGTATGTGTTTGAGCGCGAGCAAGGGCTGTGGATGCTAACAGCCATCCGACACAAGCATTTCAGCGAAACAGCCAATGCCTCCTTCCTGGCTTTCTATAGTCGTTTCGCTACCGACACGGTTTTCCAGATTCAGAGTCTGCATGACCCCGTGACCTTTACGGGGCCTGACCCCGACGACGATTTCAAGCAGATAGAGGGGGTCATCACGCCCGACACCTGGCTCGCCTTTGCGCCGGAGATGCCTGCAGGCATGATTTATAACATCATTTATGGCAAGGATTATGTCGAGAGCCGGCGCAAGATATTCCTCATCCGCGGCATAGCCAACGGACTGGAGATTGAGATGGAGTTCAGCCGGCAGGCTGGCAACTGGAAGCTCACGACCCTGAATACCTGATTTTATCCTCATTTGAAGCAGAAAATAATATCCTGACAGATATGGAAAAAAACATCCCCATTACTCATACATATCCAATTCCTAACACATTTGGCATCCGGGCCTATTGTCGCCGTTATGTTGAGACGGCCGACGTGAAACAGTTGTCCGAGCTGGTTAGCCGGCTCTGCGACGATGATCTGCCATTGCTTGTCGTGGGAAGTGGCAGCAATCTGCTGTTCACCGATGATTATCCCGGAACCGTGCTGCATGTGGCCCTTCGTGATATCCAGCTTGTCAGCGACGCTCCCCAATCCGTCAAGGTGAGGGTTGGAGCTGGTGTGGTGTTTGATGATTGGGTGGAGTTTGCTATCCGTCACGGTTGGTATGGTGCTGAAAACCTCTCGCTGATTCCCGGCGAAGTGGGAGCATCGGCCGTGCAGAATATCGGAGCATACGGGGCTGAGGTGAAAGACCTGATAGATCAGGTAGAGACCATCGAGGTCGGTACCGGCAAGAAACGCGTTTTTACGCACGAGGAGTGTCACTATGGCTATCGTTACAGCCGTTTCAAGGGGGAATGGAAGGGACGTATGGTGGTGACTCATGTCACCTTTGTCCTCTCCAAGACATTTACACCCAAACTCGATTATGGTCATATCCGTGAAGAGTTGGCCGCCTCCGGCATACAGCAGCCCACAGCCCAGGAACTGCGCGATGTGATTATCCGTATCAGACAATCGAAACTGCCCGACCCCAAAGTGGAGGGCAATGCTGGCAGCTTTTTCATGAATCCCGTTGTGGAACGTGATTGTTTCAACCGACTGAAGGCCCAATATCCCGCCATGCCCCATTATGAGGTGGACGGGGGGCATGTGAAGATTCCTGCCGGTTGGATGATTGAACAGTGTGGATGGAAGGGAAAGAGCATGGGACGGGCTGGCGTGCATGACAAGCAAGCGCTGGTGCTCGTCAACCGGGGAGGAGCCACGGGGGCTGAGGTGCTCGCTCTTTGCGAGCAGGTGAGAGCCGATGTGAAGGAGAAGTTTGGAGTGGATATCCATCCCGAAGTGAATATCTTCTGATGGCATAGATGCTGTTTGGACCGAATGAACAATAATGACGATGAAACTAACTTTCCTGGGTACAGGTACCAGTTGTGGTGTGCCTGTGTTGGGCTGTGCATGCCGGGTCTGCCGCAGTGAAGCCCCCAAAGACAAAAGGTTGCGCTGTGCAGCCATGATTGAGACAGCCGAGACACGGATTCTGATTGACTGCGGACCCGATTTCAGGCAGCAGCTCATGCCGCAACCCTTTCGGCGCATTGACGGGATTCTCGTCACCCATTCCCATTATGACCATGTGGGCGGATTGGATGATGTGCGTCCCTACTGCAAGTTGGGCGACATCGACGTCTATGCCAACGAACCGGCGGTGAAAGGGATGCACCAGATGCTGCCCTACTGTTTTCCGCCCGAGGGGAAACCCAAATATCCTGGAGTGCCTGAGTTGCGGCTGCATACCATCCATGCCCATGAACCGCTCACGATAGGAGATGTGGAGGTGATGCCCTTTGAGGTGATGCATGGCAAGTTGCCTATCTTGGGATTCCGCTTTGGACGACTCGCCTATATCACTGACATGAAGACCATCGCCCCCAGTGAGCTCCCCCTCCTGCAAGGCATAGACACGTTGGTCATCAATGCCCTCAGATTCGAAAAACCGCATCACTCCCATTTGCTGGTAGGTGATGCGGTGGAGTTTGCCCGTAAGCTCGGTGCACGACGCACACTGCTCACGCATATCTGTCACGATATGGGGTTGCACGACGAGGTGAACAGGCGTCTGCCGGAGGGTGTTGAACTGGCCTATGATGGCCAGCAGTTCCAGATTCCTTCATGACGAATGTTGGCGTTTGCTTAGCCTTTGGCTGCGATGAGCTCGATTTCCACGAGGGCTCCCTTGGGCAGATCCTTCACAGCGAAGGCTGAACGGGCAGGGAAAGCGGCTGTTTCTCCCTCGGCAGGAGCGAAGAACTCGGCATAAATCTCGTTCATGGCGGCAAAGTCGGCGATGTCGGAGAGCAGCACGGTGGTCTTCACCACGTGGTGGAGATCGGTGCCAGCCTCTTCGAGAATGGCTTTGGCGTTGGTGAGTGACTGGCGGGTCTGTTCCTGGATGCCTCCTTCGGGGAAGGCTCCCGTAGCGGGATTGATGGGAAGTTGTCCGGAAACATAAACGAAGCCGTTGGCCTCGATGGCCTGGCTGTAGGGACCGATGGCGGCCGGAGCCTTGCTGGTACTGATACTTTTCATTGTTGTTTGTTTTTGATAAGTGAATGTATGTTCTGTATTGATATGTTATCTTTACAGACGGATTATCCTTTGTGATTAGGGCTTAACAGGACGTAATTGGGTGTCGAGCAGTTGTTCTGCCTTGACAATCATGTCGGATGTGCCCGAACCATCGCTCACATAGCGCACCATCATCTCGGCATGACGGATGGCTTCGCACAGCTGTGCTGAGGGATTGCTGCTGGCATAGGCGAGGGCGAGTGCCGACAGATAGTGCCCCGTGCCGTGGCCCTTGAGTTTGGTGGTGGGGGAGTCCCATCTCACCTGACGGTATTCACCCTTGCCGTCGTTATAGTCCACCCATAGCCGATAGGGCAGCATGGGAGCTGTGCCTCGTGGGCTCTCGATACTGATGGGTTCTGTTGCTACGATATGGCGCGGGGTATGCTGAGCGCCTGCCGTCATGCTCAAGAGAGATGCGGCCATCCATCCGAAATGTTTCATGCTTCCACTGTTTATTTTCTGTAACATACTACCCTTGTATGAGGACGATAGTTATCGGTTGGAGGGAGGAATCAGAGGTCGTACTGCACTCCGATGTTGAAGTCGGCAAAACCGTTGCTGCCTGAACTGACCTGCATGCCGGTGCCAGCCACACCGCCCATGAACTCGCTGGTGATGCACTGATAGGCACAGTCGGCATAGACACTCCAGCGGTCTTTGATGCGGTAGGTGCCACCCATACCCACACCTACCAGCGGCGAGGAGGAACTGATGGCCAGATTGCAGCCCAAGCCCATTCTTGGGAAGGCGTAGAAATTCCATTTCTGCTGAGGGTCATACTCGATGAAGATATTTTTCACGCTAAGGGGGACATCAATACAGAGTGTCACATAGCCTCCCTCATCGATGTTGCTCTTGGGGTCTTCGGCGGGCGCTATCCATTCGATGTGTCCGTTTTCCATCAGCTTACAGCCGTTCTCCCAGTTGATTTTGCCGCGAACGGCCACGTAGGGTGAAAACCATTTGCCCACAGCAACATCCAATCCGAATGATTTACCTTTTGGAAACACCTGGGAGAAACTCTTGCCGTAAGGATTCTGCAACGACATGTCGAGTCCGGCCTGCACAAACCAGTTGCCCCAGAAGGAGCCGGCCACCACCTCGCCATCCACCTTTTGCATCTTCCGGTTGTCGGCTACGGTTTTCTTTTCAAATCCGCGATGACTGCCCAGGTTCCACTGTACGCCTACCGACAGGTCGAAGAATCCGTTGCTGTTGGAGCCGGTTCCCGTACCCTTGTCGCCTGTGAATCCGCTTGATACCATATTATATGTCAGGTCGGCATAAAGTCCGATGGATGGTGAGAGCCGGAAAGTATTGCCCACGCCGAATCCCAGCAGCGGCGAGCCTTTTGTCACGCCGAAGTTGTAGGCGGCGCCTGCGCGGGGAAACACTTGCAGGTTCCAGCGGCGGTCTGGCTTGTAGCCACAGAGGATGTTGTGCAGGTCAATCTGGATGTCGCCAGTCACCGTGATATAGCCTCCTTTGCGGTGGTTTTCGCCCGGTTGGTAGAAGGGGGCAATCCAGTTGTCGTGGCTGTTCTTGACGATACCGTTCTCCCAGTTGAATCGGCCGCGCAAGGCCAGATAGGGGGAGAACCATTTACCTGCAGCCACGTTCACACCAAACGACTTGCCGTTGGGAAACACGTGTGAGAAACTGTGGCCGTAGGGGTTTTGCAGTGACATGTCGAGACCCGTTTGCACAAACCAGTGCTCCCAGAAGGAGCCTGCCACGTAGGCTTGTTTTTGCTCTTGGGCAGTCGCATTCATCCACAGCAGACAGCTCATGGCCATCAGCATCATCTTTCTTTTCATCATTTTCTTCATGTTCATGATTATTGTATTGTGAATATAATCTGGGTGTATCAATGTCCCGTGAGGGGGATAATCGGGGTTTGAGAATGCAAAAATAAATATTTTTGGCCGAATTGTTGCAGATTATGAATAAAAATATTACTTTTGCAACGGATAATCTTTTCCTGAGGCACATAAAGGGGGCTTTTGGGCTCTTCAGAGGTCTTGCCGCTCATCCGGATGTCTCAATTCGTGATGGAAGGAAATGGTTCGTGCAAAATTAAAAAAACAACATTAAAAAACAAAATAGAAAAAAAAGAAAGCGATGAAAGATTTAGATTGGTCAAACCTGTCGTTCGGCTATATGCCTACCGACTATAATGTACGTTGCTACTATCGTGACGGCAAATGGGGTGAAATAGAAGTGTGCTCTGACGAGTATCTCAAGATGCACATGGCCGCCACTTGTCTGCACTATGGCCAGGAAGCTTTTGAGGGTCTGAAGGCATACCGCTGTCCTGATGGAAAGGTCAGGGTGTTCCGTCCCGAGGAAAACGCTGCCCGTCTGCAGAGTACCTGCCGTGGCATCATGATGCCCGAGGTGCCTACCGAACTCTTTGTGGAGATGGTGAAAAAGGTGGTGAGGCTCAACCAGGAGTATATCCCTACCTATGAGAGTGGAGCAACGCTCTATATACGCCCGCTGCTTGTGGGCACGAGTGCCCAGGTGGGTGTGCATCCTTCCAAAGAATATCTTTTCCTCATCTTCGTCACGCCCGTAGGACCTTACTTCAAGGGTGGATTCTCCACCAATCCTTATCTGATTGTGCGCGACTATGATCGTTCGGCACCGCTCGGTACGGGCAAATATAAGGTGGGTGGCAACTATGCCGCTTCGCTCTTTGCCAACAATCTTGCCCATGAGAAAGGTTATGCGTGCGAGTTCTATCTTGATGCTAAAGAGAAAAAGTATATCGACGAGTGTGGTGCTGCCAACTTCTTCGGTATCAAGAACAATACCTATGTCACACCTGCCAGCACCAGTATCTTGCCCTCCATCACCAACAAGAGCTTGATGCAGGTGGCTGAAGACCTTGGTATGAAGGTGGAACGCCGCCCCATTCCCGAAGAGGAACTCGACACCTTTGAGGAGGCCGGCGCATGCGGAACGGCTGCAGTCATCTCGCCCATCTCCTATATTGATGACCTCGACAACGGCAAACGTTATACCTTCAGTGCCGACGGCAAGCCCGGCCCGCTCTCGACCAAGCTCTATACACATCTGAGAAATATCCAGTATGGTATCGAGGAGGACAAGCATGGCTGGACGATGGTTGTCATTGAATAGGATGATTCCTTTTATATGATTTATATACCTATTATTATAGATTTGGATCCCTCGTCTTCAGACGGGGGATTTTTTTGTGTACGCTCGGCATGAGTATCATCTAACGGGTGTAAGTCCCTAACAAGCCCTGGTAGTGGGAATCGTCTATCCAGAGAGACAAGGGTGTCCATCACGAGGCGGAATCTGAAAGAAGTCAGCAGCAAACATCTGACCCAACGGACAGAAACTTTCATGTGGATGACCGAAGACCGCTCGGCGACGTTAGGAGACGCTTGTAAGAGCAAGAACATCGTGGAAGTTCCATTCGACAGGGAGCACCTGTTGGAAGTAATTGCTTCCCTGGCTCATGGCTAACAAGGATGAACTGATACGCTCAATCTGGTTGGCTGCGTCAAGGCGATTCTTTTTGGTTTTGGGTTAAACAATAGGGTTGGGTGGAGTAGCGCTTTCCGTATGCAAAGATACGACATTTTTATGGGCGATGGCGCAAGTTGGCTCAAGACTGGAGGCAGCATCCGGCCGGCAACTGAACAGGGCTTTCAGTTGTGAACTGAATAGGGTATTCAGTTGTGAACTGAATGGGGTATTCAGTTGTGAACTGAATACGGCAATCAGTTATGAACTGAATAGGGTGTTCAGTTATGAACTGAATACGGCAATCAGTTGGGACGATTACAGGTCGCCGAGATATTCCATGATGAGACGGGCTTGCCGGACGGTGAGATTCTTCTTTTTCTTGTAGTCGATGCCCAGGTCGTTGAGGGCTGCCACTAACTGTGGGCAGCCCGCAATCATCCGGCGCAGGGAGCGCACGGCTTCCACGGGAGTGCGGTCGGGGAAGTACTGGAGGGCGAGGGAACGATATTACTCTGTTTTTATTGTTGGAACGTGAAAGAAAGAGGGACATGAATGGACAAGAATGGGTATCTCTGCCACTTTAGCCACTTCATATTATAACTTTATAGAAAAATATTTTTTTTATTTGATAGATAATTTTATGTATCATATAAATAAAAGTTTGTGTTTTTTGGTGGCTGAAGTGGCAGAAGTGGCAGAAAGAGGTCGGAAACGGGCATTCCTGACCACATCAGAAGGGCAGGTTGGCCTCGACGGCCTTGCGGTAGTTGAGGGTGCGCTGGCGCAACACCTCGTCGTTTCTGATTTTCTCGTACACCTCGCAGAGGGTGACATCGTTATGGGCCAGCGTACTGAGACAGCTGGGGTACACGGGAATGAGTGTCTTGTTTATAGATTTTGGTTGTAGGTTCTGTCATCAATGGTCCTGCAAATATAGTGAAAATAATTGTTTCGGCAATAGAAAATATTCAAAGTGTCACGCCTAAGAGGGTAAAATTAAACATTTTTACAATATGTTCATAGAAATTACACAAAAGAAAACGCCTGCGATTAGCGTTTACCTCCTACTTGATTAGGGTATTATTTGCACTGTCAGTATGTGCAGATACTTGGGCGTAGATGTGCACATACTTCGTGATGGCAAAATAAGTGTTATTTTGTGGATAATGTGGCTTTTTGAAGGATTAAATGGCTCTTTTTGGATGTTATTAAGCACCTTTCCATATACAAAAAATCGAAATATGATAATTTCTCGCGGTTAATTCCTGTTAATTTTAAGGTTTATATAAAAATTTCTTTTCAGTTGTTATCATCTAATTCAAAAAGCATAAGCTGCCGGCATCGCCAGCAATGGTGTCAGACAAAGTGAATGAATTGATTGAGTGGTTAAACAAGAAGTTATCAGATTAACGCAAGGAAATAAGGTGCTGAAAAGACAGTGAATAGTGGTAGTTTCGATAGAAAAACGCCTGTCTTGTGTAAATTTTACACAAAATGTTTTGTTGTTCAAAATAAATACATTATCTTTGTGGCGTAATTGCGACATGAAGTCGTACAGATAATTGTTCTTTGAAACTAATGAACCTC
>JAEDMP010000011.1 GCA_016302965.1 Bacteroidaceae bacterium | reverse complement strand
AGCCACGCAGATATTGACTTTTATTGCTGTCCGGTAAAACTTTTGCACGGAAAATTAATTAGGGTTGAAGATATGCCCCTCGTTGGCGAGTTTATCACGTGAATCCATCATCTTGTTCACCGCATATAATAAAGTCTTTTTTCCTTGTCCATTTTCTCTATGGCATATTCCTCAAACTCACCTTATTTTATTACACCTTATTTTATTACACCTTATTTTATAAAAAGTGCGAAGTTATTCGCTTTTTCTTTTGAAATCTCAATTGTTTGCACTATCTTTGCACTATCATTAAACCATACGGATAGTTTTGCAAAAGACTAACGACAGTTATTCAAAAATATAAGACAATGAAAATCAGATTCAAACACATGGTTCTGGCACTGATGGCTTTGGCAGCCCACGCATACGCAGGCAACAGGTTTGACCTCGCACAAATCACAGACGGACACACCTTTGCCGCCGAACGGCTCGCTGCTGTCAGACCCATGCAGGATGGGGAGACCTATGCACAAATCACTCCCGATGGCGACAAGATTGTCACTTACTCCTTCAAGACCGGTAAGCAGACTGCCGTACTCTTCAATACCAAGACCGCCCGTGGCCCCAAGGTGAATCATGTCGACGGATATATCATGAGTCCTGACGGCACTCGCATGCTTATCCAGACCAACACCAAGGCCATCTACCGTCGTTCCTTTACGGCAGAATACTATATCTACAGTCTGAGAAACAACACCCTGGAGCAGCTTTCGGCCAATGGACCCCAGCAGACACCGCTCTTCTCGCCCGACGGTCAGCAGATTGCTTTCGTCAGAGACAACAACATTTTCCTCGTGAAACTGCTTTACGACAATGCCGAGAGCCAGGTGACCAAGGATGGCGTGCGCAACCAAATCATCAACGGCATTCCCGACTGGGTGAACGAAGAAGAGTTCTCGATGAACCGCAGTATGGTCTTCACCGCCGACAGTCGGCAGATATGCTGGATAAGGTACGACGAGAGCCAGGTGAAGGAATATGCCTTTCAGTGGTTCAAGGGACTCAGCCCTGCCAAGGAGGAATACGCCGAATATCCCGGTTTCTACCGCTACAAATATCCCGTGGCGGGCGAAAAGAACGCAACCGTCACGGTGCATAGTTTTGACATCAAGTCGAGGCAGACCCGACAGTTGCAGGTGCCCCTCGACGAGGACGGATATATCCCACGTATCGTTATGACCAGCGACCCCACCAAGGTGGCCGTCTATACCATGAACCGCCACCAGGACCAGTTGTCCATCTATATGGTCAACCCACTCTCGACCGTCAGCCAGCTCGTTATCCGCGACAAGGTGGACCGCTATATCCGGGAGGATGTGCTCTCTTCCATCCAGATTACCGACAACCATATCCTGCTGCCCAGCGAGCGGAACGGTTTCAACCAACTCTATCTCTATACCCTCAACGGACGACTGGTGAGACAGGTGGTGAAGGGAAAGATGGTGGTGACCGATGTCTATGGCTATGACGAAGCCACGGGCAATACCTATTTTGCCGCCAATGAGAGTCCTGCACAACTGACAGGGGCCACCGAGCGCTACGTCTACGTGGCCAATGCTGCCGGACAAATTACCAAACTCTCTGCCAAGAAGGGTACCAACGATGCCATCTTCAGCAAGAACTTCAAGTATTACATCAATATATGGAGCGATATCCATACTCCTTGGGTCTACACCCTCAACGACAATCGGGGCAAACTGCTCACCACCCTGATTGACAACAAGAAGATGGCCGAGCATTTCAAGACCTATAACCTCGCCTCCAAGGAACTGCTTACCATCACTACAGCCGAAGGCATCCAGCTCAACGCCTGGATGGTGAAGCCTGCCAATTTTGATGCCAACAAAAAATATCCCGTCATCATGTATCAGTATGGGGGACCCGGCAGCCAGCAGGTGCTCAACACCTGGAGCAGTGGCATGTGCGGACAGGGGGGTGTGCTCGAACAGTACATGGCACAGGAGGGATTCATCGTTGTCTGCGTGGACAACCGAGGAACCGGAGGCAGAGGAGCCGACTTTGAGAAATGTACCTATCTGAGACTTGGAGAACTGGAGTCGAGAGACCAGGTTGAGGCGGCCATCTGGCTCGGCCAACAGACTTATGTCGACAAGGACAGAATCGGTATTTGGGGATGGAGCTATGGAGGATGGAACACGCTCATGAGCATGAGCGAGGGACGACCCGTCTTCCGTGCCGGAGTGGCCATCGCACCGCCCACCTGTTGGCGCTATTATGACACGGTCTATACGGAACGCTATATGCGCACACCCAAAGAGAACGCCAGCGGATATGACGAGGTGAACCCCATCGCACGTGCTTCGAAACTCAGCGGTTCACTGCTCATCTGCCATGGATTGGCCGATGATAATGTGCATTTCAGAAACACCGCCGAATATACAGAGGCTCTCGTCCAGGCCGACAAAGACTTCCGCCAGTTGGTATATACCAACAGAAACCATAATATAAGCGGTGGCAACACCCGCAAGCACCTCTTCAGACAAGCTATCCAGTTCTTCACCAAGGAAATGGAAAAGAGATAACCTGTCGGATATGCCAAAGATAACTACTAAACAATAACACTTTAATATTCAAGTAAATGAAAACAATGAGTCTCGTTTTCGCCGCAGCCATGCTGTGCTGTTCAGTGGGGGCTGGAGCCAAGGCGAAGAAAGTGAAGAAAACAGAACCACAACCTTCGGCTCTCGAACTTGTGGAAAAAGTGAACAATCACTGGCAGGCCAACAACAAGCCCGAGGTAAGGTCGTTCTGGGATGATGCTGCCTATTTTACCGGAAACATGGAGGCCTATAAACTGACAGGAAATGCCAGATGGCTCGAGTTCTCCGACAAGTGGGCGCGCTATAACAAATGGAGCGGTGCACGCGAGAAGGATCCCTCGAAGTGGAAGTACAAGAACTATGGTGAGGGACAGGACTATGTGCTTTTCGGTGACTGGCAGATTTGCTTCCAGACCTATCTCGACATGTATGCCATGAACCCCGATGACTACAAGATTGCCCGGGCCATCGAGGTGATGGATAGGGAATGTGCGATGGAGGCCAACGACTTCTGGTGGTGGGCCGATGCCTTGTACATGGTGATGCCTGTATTCACCAAGCTCTATCAGACAACGGGCGACGTGAAGTATCTTGACAAACTGTATGCTAACTTCACCTACGCTGACCAACTGATGTTCGACAAGGAGGATCAACTCTATTTCCGCGACGGGAAATATATCTATCCCAAACATAAGACCGAAAACGGAAAGAAGGACTTCTGGGCCCGTGGCGACGGATGGGTGCTGGCTGGACTGGCCAAGGTGCTCACTGATATGCCTGCCGACTATCAGCATCGCCCCTTCTTCGAACAGCGTTTCAAGCAGTTGGCCGAAGGTGTGATGAAGTGTCAGCAGAAGCAGGGCTACTGGACCCGCTCTATGCTTGACCCCGACCAGGCCGAAGGACCCGAGACCAGCGGTACGGCTTTCTTCACCTATGGTCTGCTCTGGGGTGTCAACCACGGAATGCTCGACAAGGAGGTGTGCAAGCCCGTCATCGACAAGGCATGGAACTATCTCACCACGGTAGCCCTCCAGGCCGACGGATCGGTGGGTTATGTGCAGCCTATCGGAGAGAAGGCCATCAAGGGACAGCAGCTGGGTGCCGCCAATACCGCTAACTTTGGTACGGGTGCCTTCCTGCTTGCTGCCTGCGAAAAGGCTCGTTATGATGACAACTCCGTGAATCCTGCTGATGACAAAGCTTTCAATGTCATCATCCGTAACCAGATGAACGAGTATCGGAATGAGGTGGTGGAACTCTCTGCCAAAGATGTGTTTGCCAAACTCGGCATCCAAGGTGGCCGCCAGTTTGTGGTGACCAATGCCTGCGGACAGGAAGTGCCCTATCAGCTCACCTACGATGGCAAACTGCTTCTCGAGGCTTCTGTGCGTCCTTGTGGGGAGGCGGTCTTTGCCATCCGAAAAGGAGTGCCATCCATGTATAAGAACACCTGCTACGGAAGAATGTATCCCGAGCGTGTCGATGATGTGGCATGGGAGAACGACCGCGGTGCCTATCGCTGCTATGGTCCGGCGCTGCAGCGTTCGGGCGAGCGTGCTTTCGGTAATGATGTATGGCTGAAGAACACCCCCGAACTGGTGGTGGAAAAACGCTATTTTGTCGAAGATACCAACAAACCTATCATCGCCGAACTCAAGAAGACCAATCCCGAGGCTGCCGCAGCACTCAACATGCGCACCAGCTACCACTTTGATCATGGCAATGGACTCGACTGCTACAAGGTGGGACCCACCCTCGGTTGCGGCACACCTGCCCTCATGGACGGCAAGGAACTCATCTATCCCTATTGCTACAAGGAGTATGAACTGCTCGACAACGGTCCCCTCCGCTTCACCGTTCGTCTGACCTATAACCCCACGAAGGTGAAAGGTGATGAGGTGGTTGAACACCGTATACTCAGCCTGGACAAGGGTTCCAACTTCAATAAGATGACCGTTTGGTATGAGGGACTTACCCAGCCGGCCACCCTCGCATCGGGTGTCGTGCTCCATTCGGAAGACCTCGAGCATGTAACCCTCGGCAAGGATTATGTGATGTATGCTGACCCCACTGACAATCCCAAGAACCAGAACTTCCAGATTTATGTCGCTGCCCTCTTCCCCAACGGAGTGGACAAGACAGAGAAGGTGATGTTCGACAAACCGTTCAGCGGAAATGCCGGTCATGCACTCGGTATTCTCAACAACTATCAGAACAATCAGAAATATACCTATTATTTCGGTTCCGCATGGAGCAAATATGACTGCAGGAATATGCAGGAGTGGCAGGTGCGTATCAACACTTGTCTCACCAATCTGCAGAACCCCTTGACCATTGAGTTCTAATGAGCGGAAGAGAGGCCTGCAGGGAGTCTGTTTTTTTATGACTGCCTGCAGGCCATTTTTATTTCCGTATTGAAGATTTTATTTTTTTTGGATGATTTCGGTATATGAGCAGGAATGTTATTGAGTTTGACCACGTGGGCAAACAGTATGTGCTCGGCACCTTCGGAACGGGCACACTGAGCCAGGACCTTAACCGTTGGTGGGCGAAGATGAGGGGGAAGGAAGATCCCTATCTGAAAATCGGAGAGGAGAACGACCGCACGAAGAAGGGAGAAAGCCGCTTTGTGTGGGCTTTGCGTGACGTGAGTTTTCAGGTGGGACAGGGCGATGTGGTAGGCATCATCGGCAAGAACGGTGCCGGAAAATCCACCTTGCTCAAGATTCTTTCACGGGTCACGTCGCCTACTGTCGGTACCATCAAGGTGAAGGGACGGATTGCATCGCTCCTTGAGGTGGGCACTGGCTTCCATCCGGAGATGACAGGCCGGGAGAACATCTTCATGAATGGTTCCATCATGGGCATGACCAAAGCCGAAATCCGTTCCAAACTGGATGAAATCGTCAGTTTTGCCGGAGTGGAGAAATATCTCGACACACCGGTGAAACGTTATTCATCGGGCATGATTGTCCGCTTGGGCTTCGCCATTGCCGCCCATCTTGATCCCGAGATTCTCGTGGTTGATGAAGTGCTGGCTGTGGGTGATGCCGAATTTCAGAAAAAGGCGATAGGCAAGATGCATGACGTGGCGAGTGGGGAGGGTAGAACCGTGCTCTTTGTCAGTCACAACATGGCTGCCGTGAAAAGCCTCTGCAAGAGTGGGGTAGTGATGAAGAACGGAACGGTCGATTTCATCGGCGACATCGAATCGTCGGTAGCCCACTACCTGCAACTGGGACAGTCATCGGCTGCATCGCGCATTATCGATGCGGTGAAATGGACCAAGCCGTCGCTGCAGATACACGAGATTGAAATCAACGGAACCGACGAAGCCTATAGTGTAGTGGCCAGCGACCAGCAGACACTGCGTGTGGTGGTGAGGGGAACAACCCGGGAGCCAATGACCACCGACCTGATGCTGGTGATGAATAACAAGGAAGGGATGCCACTCGCCACCTTTGCTCTGGGTCACTACTACGGGCAACTGATAAAGGTGCCTGTTGGCGATTTTGAGATTGCCAAGGATATAGAACTGCCGCATATCCTCACCCGCGGCTTGCTGCATGTAGACCTGATGATGCACCATCCGATGGTCGAATACCAGTTGCAGGCTCCTGATTGTGCCGTGCTCGAAGTGCAGGGCTTCCAGTCGGGATTCGGTTCTGCCATGAATCAGAACACCAATGGTCTTATCGGTTTGGACGAGAAACGATGAAATCACGTCAGTATGTTATTCTGCTCACGGCCTGTGTCAATCCTTCGGGGATGGCATTCACCGCCTTGACCGACAGCGATGAGCGGCTTAGGCAGTATCGCGATGCCCTCGACTTTTATCTCCAACAGAGTACTCTGCCGGTGGTATTCTGTGAGAATACAGGCTACGATTTCAGCGTTCATTATCGCCCCTATGTCGAGCAGGGACGGCTGGAGTGTCTTACCTTTGACGGCAACCGTTTCGACAAGACCAAAGGCAAGGGATATGGTGAAGCACTCAATATGGAGTATGCCCTCAGCCATTCGCGGTTCCTTGCTGAGGCGACTATGCTGGTCAAGGTCACCGGCCGACTCAAGGTGCTCAACATCGAGGAATTGGTGGAGGGAAACCGTCGGGTCAAAGGAGCTATCCAGGCACTCTATCCCCATCACGGGATGATGGACAGCAGAGTAGTCATTGCTCCCATCCGTTTCTTTAGGCAGGAGTTTCTGCCGAAAAAAAATGAAATCAATGACAGTCAGGGATTCTATTTTGAGCACTTGCTCCTCCAGACTGTCACCGATTCCATGCATTGTCTTTATCTTCCGTTCCTCTATGTGCCGCAGATTGTAGGAGTGTCGGGTACATCTGGACAGACCTACGCACCGGCACAGACACAACGCACGCCAGCTGCCTTCATGAACGATATGCTGGGCAATGCCTTGCGCTTTGATGGGCTGCGGCCGTGTCGTCATTTTACACGCTATCAGCGCATGCGCATCTTCTTGCAGCGGATTATCTGCAAGCTGAGAGCCTCGCGATATATTTCCCGATGATGTCAAACTCAAGATTGACGGTGCTTCCCACCTTGATGTCACAGAAGTTGGTGTGCTCCATCGTGTAGGGGATAATCGCTACACTGAAACGGTTGTCGGTGGGGTTGCAGACGGTGAGTGAAACGCCGTTGACGGTCACGCTTCCCTTGTCTACGGTGAAGTAACCACGCTGTGCCATCTCCTTGTCAGCCTTGTATTCAAAGGTGAAATAGGTGCTGCCATCAGCATCCTTCATCTCGACACAGCGGGCGGTGGCATCCACATGCCCCTGTACAATATGACCATCGAGTCGGCCGTTCATCAGCATCGACCGCTCCACATTCACTCGGTCACCCACCTTCAGCAGTCCGAGGTTGCTGCGGTCAAGTGTCTCTTTCATGGCGGTGACCGTATACTGGTTGCCGTCGATGGCTACCACCGTCAGGCATACTCCATTGTGTGCCACGCTCTGGTCAATCTTCAGCTCGTTGACGAAGGAGCAAGTCAGCGTCAGGTCAATATTCTCACGATCGTGACGGATGTTGGTCACAGTGGCGAATTCTTCAATAATGCCGGAAAACATAGAATGATACTTATTTTTGATGGATTGATGAAATAAAAAACGGGACGTACTGTGATTGTGATGAAAACTCCTTGAATTGATAAGGTATGAGTGTCCTCCGTCGTTGTAATCCACCGGCTGTAATGCTGCCCCAGAAAGGGTGTGGCCCGCCATTAACAAGGGGATTGACTCTGTTTTCTGATTATTTGATGAGTATCCCGATCTAACCAGTACGTCCCTAAGTGTGTGCAAAGGTACGAAAAAATATCGGGACAACAGCATAGTTGCAGCGATTTTTTTCGTACCTTTCTTCTGTTATCTGCCATCAGCCTTCAAACGGGCTGACTCAGAGTAGTTCACGGAGGTTGGTTCCTCGCAGGTATGTATGGCTATCAGTGGGTGGCGAGATAGGTAACGTGGGTAGAGAGATACTCTTCTACACCATGTTTACCGTCAGCACCGCCGATACCACTCTTCTTCACGCCTGCATGGAATCCCTGCATGGCTTCGAAGTGCTCGCGGTTGATATAGGTCTCGCCAAACTGCAGGCCTCTGGTCACCTTGGCAGCGGTGTCGATGTCCTTGGTGAAGACGGATGAAGCCAGGCCATATTCCACATCATTGGCCCATGCAATCACCTGGTCGGTGTCTTCAAACTCAACGATGGGCAGCACCGGACCGAAGGTCTCCTCATGGATGATGTCCATATCCTGGGTACAGTTGTCGAGCAGGGTAGCGGCATAGAAGTAACCCTTCTCGCCTACACGGTGGCCACCGCAGAGCACCTTGGCACCCTGGCTGATAGCCTTGGCCACCTTGGCCTCTACGCTCTCCAGTGCGCGCTGTTCTACCAGCGGACCCATATCTACGCTGTGGTCCTGGCAGGGGTCGCCCACCTTCACGGCCTCAAACTTCTTCAGCAGCAGCTGGGTGAACTCTTCCTTGATGCTCTTGTGTACGTAGAGACGCTCGGCATTGTTGCAGATCTGGCCGTTGTTGCCGATGCGGCTGTCAATCACCCACTGGGCTGTGGCCTCGAGGTCGGCATCGGGGAAGACGATGGCAGGAGCTTTGCCACCCAATTCCAAAGAAACTTTGGTGATATTCTTTGAAGCAGCACGCATAATCTGCTCTCCGGCACCCACGCTACCCGTCACGCTGACGATGTCCACCTTGGTGCTTCCTGCCATCTCGTTGCCGATGACAGATCCTTTGCCAGTCACGATATTGATGACACCGGCGGGCAGAGCCACCTCGTCGAGAATCTTTGCAAACTCGGTGCAGTTCTCAGGAGTAATCTGTGAGGGCTTGATCACGATGGTGCAACCGGCAATAAGGGCAGCACCAGCCTTGCGGGCAATCAGGAAGAAGGGGAAGTTCCAGGGCAGAATGCCTGCAACCACACCGATGGGGCGCTTGTTGAGCATGATGATTTCGCCGGGACGGTCGCTGGGGATGATTTCTCCCTCGATATGGCGGGCGAAGGTAGCCATGTAGTCAAAATAGTCGGCGGTGACGTCTACCTCGACAGTTGCCCAGGTGAGGGTTTTTCCCTGTTCGCGCATGATGATGTCGATAAACTCCTCACGGCGGTTGCGGATGCCCGTAGCAATCTTGTTCAGATAAGCTGCGCGCTGGATGGCGGGAAGTGCTGCCCAAGCAGGCTGTGCTGCCTTGGCGGCATCAAGTGCTTCGTTAACATCTTCAATCGTGCCTTCCGGCTGTCGGCTGATGACTTCCTCGGTTGAGGGGTTCAACACATCAATCCACTTGCCGGAACGGCTTTCAACGAACTTGCCGTTGATGTACATTTTCAGATCTTTCATAGGTCTCTGTTTTAGAAAATTAGTTATTGGGTGAATTAACTCTAAAAATCTTTGGATATTCTTCTTGGGTACGGGAAGGTATGCTCCTCACCTGGGTAACTGTTTGCCTGCGATGCAAAGAGGGCAGTGGTCAGCCCTCTTTGTGGGTCATGATGTCAAGCACCATCCGGTCGGTGGCCTGCATGGCATCGGCTCCAATGGAAGTGAGGTTGTGGATGCTCTTGTCCACATTGTTGTCGATGATGCCTTCGGCGCTGCTCACACATTTACCCTCCATCGAGAGTAGGGCTGAAAGGATGGCAGTGCTCACTCCCGATGAAATCTTGAGTGCACAGCTGGGTTTGGCTCCGTCGCAAATCATTCCTGTGAGGTTGGCAATCATATTCTTTACAGAGCGGCAGATGCGCTCATAATCACCTCCCATCAGATAAGTGATACCGCAACTGCTACCTATGGAAGCTACCACACAGCCGCAGAGTGCTGACAATTTGCCCAAGCTTTGCTTGATATAGATAGCTGTGAGATGACTCAAGGCAAGGGCACGGATGAGTTCTTCTTCTGTATTCTCGTTTTCTTGAGCATAGACAGCGACGGGATTGGTGGCACAGATACCTTGGTTTCCGCTGCCCGAGTTGCTCATCACGGGAATCATGGCTCCTCCCATGCGGGCGTCGCAGGCCGAGGCGGTCTTGGCGAGGATATGCGAGAAGATGCTTTTGCCGAAAATACCCTGTGAGAGTGGACGGTCGATGGTCTTGCCGAGATTATGTCCGTAGTTGCCTTTGATGGCATCATCAGCAGCTTTCATGTTATAGTCCATCGCTTCTCTGATGAACGAAATTTCATCGAGTGGGGCTGTGGTGGCAAAGTCGTAAACCATTCTCAGGTCAAGGGTGATGTCAATCTCTTCTGTCGATTGCCCTTTGCTCTGTGGATGGGATTGGTCAAGAATCACCTGGTCATCCTTGGCAATGAAAATGAAATGCGTATGGCTACCGGCGATGATGGCGGTGGCTTGGTGGTTTTGGTCATCGCTGCAAACAATTTCGATATATAGCTTCTCGCTGATTCCTTCTTTCAGTTCGATGGATATCGGATGGGTGTTCAAATATTGCTTTCCTGCCTCCAATGACGAGGGGGAAAGATCTTTGAGCACTTCAAGCTGGTAGTCCGACTTGCCTATGACAGCTCCCAGAGAGATGGCGATAGGTAGTCCTATCATTCCCGTCCCCGGGATTCCAACTCCCATGGCATTTTTCAGGATGTTTGCACTCAGCAACGCCTTGATGCTGCTGGGTTTTGTGCCCAAGGTCTCCGTTGCTTTGGCTACACAGAGGGCTACCGCCATCGGTTCTGTACAACCGATGGCTGGTACCACCTCTTTATGTATGAGTGAAATGATTCTTTTGCGGATGATTTCCTCCATAGTGTGTTCGGCTTCTTCTTGTTTTTATTTCTTGAAGTTGTCAAGACCTTTCTGCAGAAATTCAATATACTGCTGGATATCCTCATCATAGGAGCGGCCGCAGTTGAGAGGCATACCCTCGTTGTCGAGCAAGACGTAGTAGGGTTGGGTATTGGCTCCCACCTTGGTGCGCTGCAGATAACTCCATTTGTCACCCACCGTGCGAAGGGTTCGTGTAGTCCCGTTCTCAGTCACCTCAATAGGTTGTTTGAGCGGGGTTTTGTCATCGACAAAAAGAGAAATCAGCACATAGTCGTTATTCAGAATCTGTGCAACCTTGGGGTCAGTCCATACGGCAGCCTCCATCTTGCGGCAGTTGACACAGCCGAAACCGGTGAAATCTACCATGACAGGCTTGCCTTGTCGTGCAGCGGCTGCCATGCCTTCATCATAGTCGGTATACTTGGCTTCCACCACCGTCTCTTGCAGGTTGAAGTCTTGGGTGTTCATGGGTGGTGCAAAGGCACTGATAGCCTTCAGTGGAGCACCCCATAATCCCGGCAGCATATAGATGGAAAAAGCCATGGAAATCATTCCCAGGAAGAACTGGGGCACGTTGGTACGGTGTTCGGGTTCATCGTGAGGGAATTTGAGCCAGCCAAAGAGGTAGATGGCCAGCAGGCCAAAAATGACAATCCAGAGACTGATAAACACTTCTCGGTCGAGGATGTGCCAGCCATAAGCGAGGTCGGCTACGGAGAGGAATTTCAAGGCGAATGCCAATTCGATGAATCCCAGTACCACTTTCACCGTGTTCATCCATCCACCAGACTTGGGGGCTGATTTCAGCAGGCTCGGGAAGAGGGCAAAGAGGGTGAAGGGGATAGCCAAGGCAATGGCAAAGCCAAGCATACCAATAGTGGGAGCCAACAGGTTGCCTTGGGTGCTGACAGCCACCAGCAGGAATCCGATGATGGGGCCGGTGCATGAGAACGACACCAGTGCCAAGGTGAATGCCATGAGGAAGATGCTGAGAATACCGCTGGTGCTTTCCGACTTCTGGTCTATCTTGTTGCTCCATGAAGAAGGCAGGGTCAGTTCGAAGGCACCAAAGAAAGAGGCGGCAAAAACAACAAGGAGCAGGCAGAAGAAGATGTTGAATACAGCATTGGTTGATAAGGCATTCAGGGCACTGGCTCCAAAGAGCAGAGTGACCAGCATACCCAACAGCACGTAGATGACGATAATGGATACACCGTATGATACCGCCTCGCGAATGGCTTTCTTGCGCTCTTTGTTGCGCTTCAGGAAGAAACTGACGGTCATGGGGATGATAGGCCATACGCAGGGAGTGAAGAGGGCGAGGAATCCGCCTACGAGTCCAGCCAGAAAGATGTAGAACAGGGAGGTATCTGTGGTAGATTCGTCATAGGCTTTCATTTCCTCAATGACCGGTTTCCAGAGTTTCTGCATCTGGCCTTCGTCTGTCATTGTTTTCTCGATGATCTCGGCAGATGGGGTCGAAGGGGTGCTGTCTGTTGCAGAAACCGGCTGTTCCATGGTGACAGCAGGCTCTTGTTTCTCTTTGTCTTTTGTCTTGTCGGCATCCTTTTTCTCGGTGCTGGCAACAACTGGTGCCTGACCTTTCTTGACCAATGCTATTTGTGAGGGAGGCAGACACATCTCATCGTTGCAGGCCCCATATTCCAGATAGCAGTCGATGTCGTAGTTGGCTTTGGTGAACTTGATTTTCTGTACGAATGAACCTGTTCCCTCAAAGAAACGGAGCTTCATGCCAAACATATTGTCAAATTGTGAAACCTCCTTGCCCCTTGGCATCAGTTTGCCAACGGTTTGGGCACCATCCATCTTGTTGATGTGGAATGAGGCAGAGATGGGGCCATCTTCGCCAAGCTCGGTAGAGTAGAGGTGCCATCCTTTGTCTATTTTGGCAGTAAAGATAATTTCCGCTTCATCGGTAGACGAAGTTTTCAACTGGGCACTGAAGTGGATAGGTTCCACCATTTGTGCAAAGGCGACCGTTGTGAGGGCGGTCAGCAAGAGCAGAATGCTGGCAATTTTTTTCATGGGTGATATTTTTTGCAAAGATAGTGAAAATCGCTGATTGTGCAAACGTTTTTGCGTATTTTCTTCACCAATCTTTCATGTTTTTGCTGTATATGGTGTTATATATTAAATAGGTGTTTGTTTATATATTAATATATGTTGCGTCAGGTTCCTCGACAGGGAGGATGGGCGGCACCTGGGGGTGTCAAAAGTCCAGTCTGAGCATCACGGGGCAGTGGTCGCTACCGTAGATTTCATTCAGAATGTCGGCTTCCTTGATGTTGTCTTTGAGACGTTCTGATGTGACGAAATAGTCGATGCGCCACCCTACATTCTTCTCGCGTGCCCTCATGCGGTAAGACCACCAGGAGTATTTCACCTCTTCAGGATGCAGATAGCGGAAAGAATCAATGAATCCAGTCTGGAGCAAAGCAGAGAACTGTTGTCTCTCCTCGTCGGTGAAACCTGGATTTTTCCGATTGGTTGCAGGGTTTTTGAGATCTATTTCCTGATGTGCCACATTTAGGTCGCCACACACCACTACCGGCTTGTGTTTGTCAAGCGACATCAGGTAGTCCCTGAAATCGTCCTCCCAATCCATCCGGTAATCGAGACGTTTCAGTCCGTCTTGCGAGTTGGGAGTATATACGGTCACAAGGTAGAACTGTTCCATCTCCAGTGTGATGACGCGTCCTTCGTGGTCATGCTCTTCCTTGTTGATGCCGTATGTTACGTGGAGCGGTGTCTGTTTGCAGAAGATGGCCGTACCCGAATATCCTTTTTTTTCGGCATAGTTCCAGTATGAGTGGTAGCCCGCAAACTGCAGGTCGAGTTGTCCGGCTTGCATTTTTGTTTCCTGCAGGCAGAAGAAGTCGGCATCAAGTTGTCTGAAGATTTCTTCAAAGCCCTTTCCATGGCAGGCTCTGATGCCGTTTACGTTCCATGATATGAATTTCATAACGTTGTTTCTTTTCTTGAATTTCCCGTACTTAATATTTTGTTCCACAGGCTGTTTTGCGGAACAGGAGATTCCACACAAATGGTTTTTTGGCTGACGGGATGTGTAAATTCGATCCGTCGTGCCATCAATGAGATGCTGCCATCAGGATTGCTTCTTTTGGCGCCGTATTTCAGGTCACCTTTGATGGGGCATCCCATATGAGCCAGTTGGCATCTGATTTGGTGGTGCCTTCCGGTCATCAATTTTATTTCCAGCAGTGAAAACTGGTCTCCCTGTGCGATTTGTCGGTAGCTGAGCACCGCTTTTTTCGATTGAGGCACTTCTTTGTTGTAAGCATAACTTTTGTTTTGCTGTTCATTGCGGGTCAGCCAGTTGGTAAGGGTTGCCTCGTTGATGCTTGGTGAGGGTTGTACCAGTGCCCAATATGTTTTATGGACCTCTCCTTTGCGGAACATCTCGTTGAGTCGGCTCAGAGCCTTTGAGGTGCGTGCAAATACAACCAGTCCGCTGACGGGCCGGTCGAGCCTGTGTACGACACCGAGAAAGACGTTGCCCGGTTTCTGGTATTTCTCCTTGATATAATCCTTCACAATGTCAGAGAGCGGAGTATCGCCCGTTTTGTCTTTTTGGACGATTTCTCCGCTTTCTTTGTGTACGATGATAATATGGTTGTCTTCGTAAATGACTGTCACGATGTTTTTCAGACACTAATGTTTGATTGTCATTACATGTTCATGCCACCGTCAACCTGGATAACCTGACCAGAGATATAGCTGGACATGTCAGAACCGAGGAATACGGCGCAGCTGGCGATATCATCAACAGTACCTCCACGACGAAGTGGAATCTTGTTGGCCCATTCCTTGCGCACTTCTTCAGAGAGTGCTTGGGTCATGGCTGTATCGATAAATCCGGGAGCGATGGCGTTGGCGCGGATACCCTTGGGACCCATTTCCTGAGCCACACTCTTGGCCAGTGCGATAAGGCCGGCCTTGGAGGCTGCATAGTTGGCCTGTCCTGCGTTTCCGTGAACACCCACTACAGAAGCCATGTTGATGATTGAACCCTTGCGCTGGCGCATCATCACGGGAACGCAAGCGTGGATAAAGTTGAAGGCACTCTTGAGGTTGACGGCGATAACGGCATCCCATTGTGCCTCAGTCATGCGAAGCATAAGACCGTCTTTGGTGATTCCTGCATTGTTCACCAGGATGTCGATAGAGCCAAACTCTTCTTTCACCTGTTTCACCACCTCTTCGGTCTGTGCGAAGTCTGCGGCGTTGCTGGCATATCCTTTGGCCTTGACACCCTTGGCGGCAATCTCAGCCTCAGTGGCTTTGCCGTTTTCGTCGATTACGAGGTCGGTGAAGGCCACGTTGGCACCTTCTTCTGCAAACTTCAGTGCAATTGCTTTGCCGATGCCACGGGCGGCACCGGTAATCAAGGCTGTTTTACCAGCCAAAAGTCCATTTGTATTCATAAATGTTATTATTTGGAAATGTTTGATTTCAGTTTCCATCGTCTTTTCCTGTGCATCGGATTTTACTGTTGACCGGTACAAATTCATGTCACAGGGCAGATAATTTCTGCAAAGGTACGTCAGTTTTTCTGTATTACCAAGATGATTCCCTTGTTTGTATGGGTTTTATAAGTTATTTTAACGCTTCTTTCATCATCTTTTCCGACAACTGTTCAATGATTTCCGATGCAATTTTTTCAGATTTGGTGTTGCTGATGCCACTCTCTTTGGCCAGCTCCCTTTGAGCCTGAATCAGTTCTTCGGTCATGTTGAGGGTTGCGGCTTTAAAACTCTTTTCGTTGCCTTTCATGGCATTTTTGTTATAAGCCTTGCCTAAAATTTGCTCGGCTTTTGCAGTAAACTGCTTCTTGAAAATGGCTTCTGCTTTTGCTTCATATTCCTTCATTTGCTGCACTTCGTCGGCTGTAAACTGCAGTCCTGAGTCATTGGTCATTTTGGTGCCAAATTCGGTTTCTGCGTTGAATCCCTTGTCGAAATCATCTTCCAGCGAGTCGGTTTGTGCGGGTTTTACATATTCCATATCCTCAGGCTGGGGCGTGAAGGTGTTGAGTCCAAAATAGATGATGGCCGACAGGATGGCTCCAATGCTAAGAGCGAGTGTGGCTTGGTAGCCCGTTTGCAACCGTTTCAGGGCTCTCTTCATTTCTCCTACCGACTGGTATCTGTTTTCTGCAACAGGCTGGGTGGCTTTTTTGATAAGTCTCTTGTAAGTATATGGAGCAGAGGAAAATTGGAATATGTATTCAAGTAACTTGCCGAGCGCGTAGATGTCAGAACGGGCATCGGTTGTCTGATTGTCTTTTACCTCGGGAGCAACAAACTCCTCCAATCCCTGATAAATGTTTTTGACATCATGAATATTGGAAAAGAAGGAACCTGCATGAAGTAGAACAGGGGTATGTTCTCCTTTCCTGACAAAGAGAATGGATGGGGCCAGGCAGAGGTGATGGATTCCCTGCTGATGGTTGTTTTCCAAGGCTGCAAACAGTTGGCTGGTCACTTCGTTGATGAAGTGGTCGTCGGCCACCAGTTGGGGAGTCTCTCTGAGCATCTTGTCAAAGCTCATCCACGAGCCTTGTTCAAGCACAATGAAACGGGCATGGCCGGATTTTCCCGCTTCCGGCGACTTTCCTTCCGTTTCAGCTTGTTCCGTTCCCTTCTCCTTCCCCTCGGTTCCTTCGAGTTCCTCCAGCGAATGGACGGGGCAATGGTGTATCTGCCATTTGGCAGGGAGGGAAGCGGAGCGCCTGGAATACTCCTTCAAGTCGTCTTGGAAGAGCTGGTTGTCGATAAGTTCTTGTTTGATAGAGATAATCTGGTAGCTTCTTTGGCCTATCTGCACCCTTCGCAGACATCCCAATGGAAGTTGTTGTTGGTCTGCTGTTCTTTGGGTTTTCGTTTGGATGAGTTCTTCGAAATTCATGAGACGATAATCTGGATTTTTTCGCAAAAGTAGTCTTTTTCAGTGAAAATAGGAAAAGAAGATATTAAAAAATAGTTAATGAGAGGCAATAACCAGCACTATTCTCGATATTTTTGTGTAAGTTTGCACCGTTTTTCGGAAACAACAACCTCAAGTATCAGTTTCTGGACACCCCTTCCCTCTATTCTTCATCGTGAAGATGACGGGTTGTCTGCATGAGCTCCTACGAGAAATATAGAAGAAAGAATAATAAAAATGTAGAACGATGCCTGAAATCTCAGTTCGAGGTCACGAGATGCCAGAGTCTCCCATACGCAAACTGGCACCCTTGGCCGCCGCCGCCAAACAACGCGGAATCAAAGTATACCATCTCAACATTGGTCAGCCCGATCTGCCAACCCCTCAAGTCGGGTTGGATGCATTGAAACATATAGACCGCTCCATTCTGGAGTATTCCCCCTCCCAAGGGTATTTGAGCTATCGTGAGAAGCTGGTTGATTATTATGCCCGCTACCACATCAATGTGACAGCCGATGACATCATCATCACCTCTGGTGGTAGTGAAGCGGTCTTGTTCGCATTCATGTCGTGTTTGAATCCTGGTGACGAGATTATTGTTCCCGAACCCGCTTATGCCAATTATATGGCTTTTGCCATTTCTGCAGGCGCTCGCATCCGTACTATCGCCACTACGATAGAGGAAGGCTTCTCGCTGCCGAAAGTGGAGAAGTTTGAGGAACTCATCAATGACCGTACCCGTGCCATCATGATCTGCAATCCAAACAACCCCACCGGCTATCTATATACGCGCCGTGAGATGAATCAGATACGTGACTTGGTGGAAAAGTATGATCTTTATCTTTTTTCTGACGAGGTCTATCGTGAATATATCTATACCGGTTCTCCCTATATCAGTGCCTGTCATTTGGAAGGCATCGAACAGAATGTGATTCTCATCGATTCTGTTTCCAAGCGCTATTCGGAGTGTGGCATCCGCATAGGTGCCCTCATTACGAAGAACGAGGATGTAAAAAAGGCGGTGATGAAGTTCTGTCAGGCCCGTCTCTCCCCACCTCTGATTGGACAGATTGTGGCAGAGGCATCTTTGGATGCTCCCGAGGAGTATTACCGCGACGTTTATGACGAGTATGTAGAGCGCCGTAAATGTCTGATTGACGGACTCAACCGCATTCCCGGTGTCTATTCCCCTATACCGATGGGGGCCTTCTATACGGTTGCCAAACTGCCTGTTGATGATTCTGAAAAATTCTGCCGTTGGTGCCTCTCTGAGTTCAACTATGAGGGAGAGACAGTGATGATGGCTCCGGCCGCTGGTTTCTATACCACTCCTGGCGCCGGCATCAATCAGGTCCGTATCGCATACGTGTTGAAAAAGGAAGATTTGACCCGTGCTTTGGAAGTGTTGCGTAAAGCTTTGGAGCAATATCCAGGCAGGGTGGAAGGCAGTTTCTGATTTCTGTATCCGGTTTTCATAACAATACTTTGATTCCGATTCATGAAACTTCCTCTATTTCTTGCCCGAAAGATTTATGCCAATCCCGACAGCCGACACCAAGTGAGCCGTCCGGCGGTGAAAACCGCGATTGCAGGAGTGGCTATCGGTCTGACGGTCATGTTGGTTACCGTGTCGGTGGTCTTGGGTTTCAAACATTCCATCCGCGACAAGGTGATAGGGTTTGGTAGCCATATCCAGGTAGAGAATTTCCTGACCATGCAGGGCTCCGACCCCTATCCCGTTTGTATGGATGACAGTTTGATGGGGGTGTTGCGTCGCATTCCTGGTATCTCTCAGGTGGAACGTTATGCCTATATGCAAGGCATACTCAAAACCGATCAGGATTTTCTGGGTATCACGTTCAAGGGCGTTGCCCAGGAATATGATACCACTTTTATCCACCAGAACCTGGTAGAGGGTGCCATACCTCATTTTACGGACAGTGTGGGGACGCGATGCCTTTTGCTGTCGAAGATGACAGCCGACAAGCTGCATCTGAAATCCGGCGACAAGGTTTACGCTTATTTCATCTCGTCAGGTGATGTGCGTGCCCGTGTGTTCACAGTGAGCGGCATTTATCAGACAAATCTCACCCAGTTTGATGACAATATTTGCTTTGCAGACCTCTACACGGTTGCACGCTTGAACAAGTGGACAGGGGGGCAATGTACCGGTGCCGAGCTCCGTTTGCTTGATTTCAATGAACTTGATGCCGTTTCTTCCCAAGTGGTAAAGTGTGTAAATCGTACTGTTGACCATGAAGCGAATACGCTGATGACCCGCACTATCCATGAGGCTTATCCGCAGATCTTCAACTGGTTGGAACTGCTTGATATCAATGTTTGGATTATTCTTGCATTGATGGTGTGTGTGGCCAGCTTTACAATGATTTCCGGTCTGCTCATCATCATTCTTGAGCGTACACAGATGATAGGCATCCTCAAGGCTCTTGGCGCCAATGATGCCACGATCCGTCACACCTTTTTGTGGTTTGCTACGTTCATTATAGGTCGAGGTATGGTTGTGGGCAATGCCTTTGGCTTTTTGCTCATTCTGTTACAGCAGCATTTCGGCCTGGTGAAACTCGACCCTGCAAACTATTATGTGAGTACGGCTCCTGTGGAGCTGGACTGGCTCTTTGTTTTGCTTATCAACGTGGCCACGCTTGTCGTTTGTGTCTTGGTTCTGATTGCCCCCAGTTATATCATCTCCCGGATCAGTCCATCAAAATCCATGCGTTACGAGTGATTCTTCCTATGTTCCGGTGATTACAAAAAAAAGAATCATGCCATACAGGATTTGTTTCGATGACTGTATGGCATGATTCTTTTTTTTTGAGCGATAGACGGGGCTCGAACCCGCGACTTCAACCTTGGGAAGGTTGCGCTCTACCAACTGAGTTACTATCGCTTGTTTTCTTCGTGTCCGACCTGCTGATTGGTAATCGGTGTCTTCAAATCGAGGGCAAAGTTACAAATAGTTCCCCAATAAACCAAAAAAAATGATGCTTTTCATTCGATAAAGACTGTTTTTTTACTCCTTTTTTACAATTTCCTTCTTTTTTTTAATGTCAATCAATAAATTTTCGTATCTTTGCAGATATTATAGCATAGAAATCAATCAACTCACATATTATGACAAACGACAGAATAATCGACATAAGTCCTGACCATGCCGGCGAGTCTTCTTCGGGCATGAGTTCCGGCTATCAAGAGTCGCCCGTTTCGGGCAGAACGATGCTGCATGAAGGCTACCAGCGTGCAGAAACAAACCGCCCTGATTTCCAGCAGCCCGCTTATCAGGTTCAGCAGGCTCAGGCTATTCGGCAGGGGCGCTCCACCGAATGTCCTTATTGTGGTGCCCATGCCGATGTGGATGCGGATTTTTGCGAGGTGTGCCACCGTTATATTCGTCCGGATGTTTGTTCTTTCTGTGGTACTGCGTTGGCTCAGGAGGAAGCCTATTGTCCTCAGTGCGGTAGTCCCCGTGGAGGAGTCGTTTGTCCCACCTGTCACACCATCAATGAGTTCTCCTTCTGCAAGAAATGCGGAACAGCCCTTACCGATGAAGCGAAGGTGCTCATGAGGAGTCTGCAGAGCACTCCTGAATACCGTGAGATGGTAGCTGTATCTGACACCTTGCAAGAGTTGGACAAGGCCTTGCCTTTCAATAATGAGGCTGACAGACAGATGGACAGCCTGAACCAGCAGCTGCGCAATCGCGTGTTCGACCTGTTGAAGAATGACGGCGACCAGATAGAGAAACTTGCCGACCGCAGACATGAACGGATGAGTGCCGAAGAACTGGCCCGTAAGAAAGCGGAGAGCATAGAGAAACTGATAGCTCTGCTCGATAACTTCGCCATCCAGGCCACTCCCTCTCCGGCTGTTGCGCGCAATTATGCGATGGCCAGCAAGCCTCAAGGCGTTCGTCTGGCCTGGCAGTGTAATTACAAACATGCGCTACACAGCAGTCCTTGTGGCTGCGCCAAACCTCACTTGGGTGGCAAGTGGATTATCTTGGGCAAAGGTAGTATGGATCAAATCAAAGATGACAATGCAACCAATGGATGACAAAACGATTCGTCTGGTCACTACACAGAAGGTGCCTCAGACACCAGCCTCCCCGTCAGGCTCCAAGGGGGATACCTGGGGTGGTTCGACCTTGAAACCTGCCATGCATTCAGCTGCCGACTCCACTTTGGATTCTACAAGAGTGGCGAGTAGTCCGACTCAATTGGGTGAAGAACCTCAAGGCGAGCAGATAATGCTACGGGGCAAACCGTTTATGGTCAAGAGTTGTCTGAGTGACAATTCCGGAGAGGCTCAGGTCTTTCTTGGCACCTACGAGGGTGAAGAGCGTGTGCTGAAGGTTTACTATCCCAATTTCACAGTCAACCGCAACTTGCTGAAGGTTGTTTCCAACATGAGTTTCGAGATGATAGTGAAACTCTTTGATTTTGGCAAAACCTATGTTGACGGAAAAAACCGTGACTATGAACTGATGGAATATCTACCCGGAGGGACAATGGCAGGCTTCCGTGTTCAAGGTAACATGAACCTTTTCCGCCGTATTGCCCTTCAGTGTGCGGCAGCCTTGGCCTATTGCCATAACAATCGTTTGATTCATAAGGATATCAAACCCGGTAATATATTCTTCCGTGACAAGGCGCAGACCCAGATTGCCATTGCCGATTTCGGCATTTCGGCTGTGATGTCGGCTGATGAGGTTTGTATCCGTACTACTCAGGCACGCACGCCCATCTATGCGGCGCCAGAGATGTACACCGACGTCATAGATGGCGAAGTGGAAATATCGCCTGCCGCTGATTACTACTCGTTGGGAATGACGCTGTTGGCTATTTGGACGGGGGAAAAACCCCTCAATGCCAATGAGCGTAGCATGATGAAGCTGAAGAATGAAGGCCGTATTCCTGGTGTTCAGGATTTGCCGGAACGTGTCAGGATGATTGTGCAGGGTCTGACTGCAGTAGATGCTTCAAAACGATGGGCGTATGAACAGGTAGAGAAATGGTTCCTGGGAGAATCCCCGGATATCGACCTCTCTTCGCCTTGGCTGAAATACAAGTCGTTTGTGGTCGACCCGGAACGAAACCTCGTGGCCGACAATATCCACGACTTGATACCCATGTTGCTCGACAACGAGCCCATTGCCCGCAATTATCTCTACAGCGGCCGTATCGTCAATTGGTTGGAGATGTCGGGCAATACCAAGTTGAGTATAGCCCTGAAGGATATCGTGAAGAATCGGTATCCTCTCGACCAAGAGGCGGGACTCATGGCAGCCATCTACACCATGGAGCCCACCTATCCTTATTGCGACATGCATGGAAATCGCTGTGATGATACCCAAGGTATCGTGTCTCTGCTGATGCAATATGCCGACGAGTATGCTATCCGCCTGAAGAACACCAACGATATCCTCTGGTTGTATCTCGAGTCTCATACAAAGGCGAATGTCAACCGTATGCGCAGCTATTTCTCCAAGCCGTCTGCCGATTTGAAGATTGCGGTGGCCCGATGCGTGTATGAGCTGGATACCGATTTGCCCTTCCTCCCCAAGTATCCTACATCAACACTTCAGGAGATTGTCTCTACTTTTGGTAGTGCCCAGCTTACCGAGGATGCATGGCATAGCCTCTGCGACGGCCGTCTGTTGTCGTGGATGTACGGACGCATTGATCCGATCATCTGTGAGTCTATTCATCTGTTGATTGAGAACCAGGAATATTCAAAGACCTTGGCCTATAAGGTACTCTATAACCTTGACAAGGGGGCTGCCTACGATTTGTGCGAAGCAGACACGCCAGAGAAAGTCGGTGATTTGCTGTGCGATATCATGAAGCGTTGTCAGCACGTCAGCGAGGAGGAGTTTGCCCGTCAGATTGAAGATTTCTCCAATCCTCAGGGACGTTTCCATTATTATGCACAGTTGCATGGATGGTCTAAGCAGTTGTCGCTGATTGACCGCAGTTTCGACCTGAAGAGCGATGAGAACCGCGACCGCTATAGTGCGTATGACCTCTATACTGCTGCTTACCGAACCTGTCGCATTCTGGGTTCCGTTCCTCAGTATGTCATGCCATGTGGTGACCTGTTGAAGGACGGGCTTCAGATAGCCAGCAAATATCGGTCTGAGATACGAACGGAACTGAACAAGGGAATCTTTGCCCAGTGGCTTTCCGTGTTCTATCATGAGAATCCGGATGCCGACTTCTCTGATCCGTATAGCTATGAGCGCGAACTTGTGAAGTGGATAGAGGCATTGGGGCTGTTCAATGCACAGCATGTTTATTTCCACCGCTATCAGATGGCCCGCGATGCCACCAAGAAGAAGTATGACGAGGTGAAATCGACGGTCAGGCGTGCCCAGGCTTCCATCCGTATTTGGGTGGTATTGTTCTATCTGCTCAGCATCTCCTGGCTCTTCCTGATTATGCGCTATGGTATTTCCAATCCCGAATACCTCCTTCACCATGCCGTCACAACTATCATGCTGCCTGTGGGTGGAGCCACAGCTGCCATTATGGCCGTGCGCTCGTTCTTTAAGGGTGCGGGTATTATTGTCATTCTGTTGCAGGCCCTTGTCGGTTTTTTCAGTTCGCTCATACCCATGCTGGCACTCAAGTGGACCTACGCCCAATTCCCGGCGGCGTTGGTACCGCTGATCGTCGTGCTGTCATTGGTCTACATGGCCATTGCCGTTATGACTGACTATCGCCGTGAGCGGAAATCAGACATGATGTTGGTGAAGAATGTGGTTGAAGATGATGAGAAAACGGACCTGCTCGAGCCCCTGTACTACACGTTCAAGACCAAATCGTTCCGCTTCAAGGGCTCAAAATTCAGTGCGCTCGATGGCGTTCAGGACAATCTTCAATCCATCACCAGCGAGACCATTCTCCATCACCTCTCCTGGTGCCTGATGATTGGTTTGCTGGTGTTCGAAATTTTGGCGTTTCATCCGGATCTGATGAATCTCACCAATCCGGATATTGATATCTGGAATATTGATGCTACCGGACTCTACAAAGAAAAGTACACGAATCCCCAATAACGATTACCTATATACCTATTTATTAATACGGATTATGAAATGTGAGAAATGTCAACAAGAAAATCGCAGCATTGCCAAGTTCTGCCGATGGTGTGGCCAGCCGCTCATGTCTAACGATATGCTCGACAAACTGGTGGGCCTATCGGAGGTGAAGCAGCAGATGAAGACGGTAGTTGATACCTATTCATTCCTTCGTTCGCGCAAAGATGTGGCGGACGTGCGTTTGAGTGTCAACTCGATAGTCATCGGCGAGACAGGAACGGGTAAGACCCTGCTGGCTGAGATTCTCCGTGACTATTTCTATCTCCATCGCATCATCGATAAACCTAAACTGACAGTAGTTGACGCCGTCGACTATCAGCGCTTTGTCGATAACTGGGATGAGAATATCAAGAATGCCAAGGGAGGCATCCTCTTCTTCGATAATGTTCAAAAGTTGCTTCCCGACCGTTATTCCAATCAGGTGAACCCGCTTGACAAACTGTTTGTCGAGATGGATCACTGGGATGACGACCCCATCGTGGTTATCTCAGGTCTGACCAAAGGCCTTGATAATTTCCTCGTCAACAATCCTGCTGTGGCCAATCGTTTCAAATATATTTTCAGATTGCCCACACCAGGCTGGAAGGAGCTCTACAAGATATGCAAGATGACGCTCAACCGCAAATATGGACTCAACCTGTTTAGTCCCGAAGCAGAAAATAAGATGGAGCGTTATTTCCGTTATCGGCTGAAAGTCAAGGACGAAACTTTCGGTTTTGCCCATGAGGCGGTCAAGATGGCCGAGGATGTGTTCACCTCGTTCATCAATCGTGGCGTGAGTGCCAGCAGGATTGAGGAAGAGGATATCCGTGGATATGTGCCCGCTGAGCGTTCTTTGGAAGAAATACTGGGTGACCTCGACCAGTATATCGGCATGGATGAGGTGAAGAAAGCCGTGAAGGAGATAGCCTACAGTGTACGCAACGATGCTGAACGCCAGCAGCGCGGATTGGGTGACTATTCTAAGATGTCCATGCACGTGGTGCTCACGGGCAATCCTGGAACCGGCAAGACGACAATAGCCCGCAAATTGGGCGAAATACTCGCTTCCATCGGCTACCTTGACAGTGGACATGTGGTGGAGGTGGATCGTGCCCAGATGGTGAGTCCCTATCAGGGGGAGACTCCAAAACTCGTTGATGCCCTTTGTGACAAGGCCATGGGGGGTATCCTCTTCGTGGATGAGGCTTATACCCTTGCTCCCCTCAGTGCCACTGGCGAGCGTGACGCCCAAGGGGCTCAGGCTTTGGAGAAACTGATGAAGCGCATGGAGGACGATCGAGGCAAGTTTGTAGTTATTGCGGCTGGCTACCGCATGGAGATGGACAATCTCTTCCGGGTGAATCCCGGATTCCGCAGCCGTTTCAACTATTTCCTCAATATAGATGACTACCAGCCCTCGGAACTCTTCCAGATTATGTCGATGTTTGCCAAGGGTAAGAATTATCAGCTGGCACCTGATGCAGAGCACCTGGTCAAGAAGATGATCAAGGAGATGTATGACCACCGTGACAAGGACTTTGCCAATGGTCGTACGATGCGAACACTCTTCGACCAAATCTGTAAGAAACAGGCACAACGTCTTGAACATCAGGATTTAACTAAGCTTTCCAATGAACAATTGATGACCATCAATGTGGAGGATATACCCTATGAGGCACCCCAGATGGTGGACTATACCCAGTGCCTGGCCAAGCTGGATGGAATGGTGGGTCTGCAATCGGTTAAGTCGGAAATCAAGAATCTGGCTGCCTATTTGAACCTGCAAGTGAAGCGCGGCGAGACCAACACCTTCCAGGGCAAGCATTATGTGTTCTCTGGCAATCCTGGTACGGGTAAGACCACCGTGGCGCGCATCATGGCCGAGGTGTTCCACCAGTTGGGCATCCTCTCGCGTGGTCAACTGGTTGAGGCCGACCGTAGCAAACTTGTAGCTGGTTATAGCGGACAGACGGCCATCAAGACCAATCAACTTGTTGATTCTGCCATGGGTGGTGTGCTTTTCATCGATGAGGCTTACACGCTGAAGTCCAACGATCAGGACTCCTTCGGTGCCGAGGCCATTGACACGCTGCTCAAGCGTTTGGAGGACGACCGTGGCAAGTTTATCTGTATCGTGGCGGGCTATACTGACCAAATGCATGATTTCATCGATTCTAATCCCGGATTGAAGAGCCGTTTCACCCAGTCAATCCACTTTGATGACTACAACCCCGATGAGCTCACTCAGATTTTCATGAATATGGCCGAACAGAAGAGCTTTGTGGTTGAGGAAGAGGCCCGTCAGGCTGTCCATCGTTTGTTCGAACAGCTTTATCTGCGTCGTGACAAAAACTTTGGCAATGCACGTGAAGCCCGCCGTATCTATGATGCCACCATCGAGCGTCAAAGCCAGCGTTTGGTGAAAGAACTCTCCAATCCAGATATGAAGGAGAGTGATTTGCGGCTTATCAAGCGCGAAGACTTGCCCGTCGACAAACAGGAGAGCATGCGTAATCTCGATGCCGTTTTGAAAGATTTGAATTCTCTCGTAGGAATGGCATCGGTGAAGAACATGATCAACCGTCTTGCCGTTCAAAGCATGTTCCTGAAGAAACGTTCAGAACAAGGTGTAAGCGGTGTACAGCAAATGGCTGCCAACTTTGTGCTTACGGGCAATCCTGGTACTGGCAAGACTACGTTGGCACGTATGATGGGCCAGGTTCTGCAGAGTATGGATGTCCTGCCCACCAACCGTGTCGTGGAAGCCAGTCGTGCCACCTTGGTGGGCAAATATATGGGCGAGACTCCCAAGATTGTCAACCGCATGTGCGATCAGGCAATGGGAGGTATCCTCTTCATCGACGAGGCCTACTCGCTCTGTGGCGACAATGATCCCTATGGTAAGGAAGCCGTAGAGACCCTCATGAAACGTATGGAGGACGACCGTGGCAAGTTTGTGGTTATCATTGCTGGTTACAAGAACAAGATGAATGAATTTCTCGATGTCAATGCCGGACTTGCCAGCCGATTCACTCATCGTCTCCATATTGATGACTACAATGGTGAGGAACTCTTCGACATATTCAAGTCGATGGCAGCCAAGGAAAACTACTATCTTTCCAAGGAAGCAGAGTACAAGTTGCAGGCTATCATCGCTATGAAGCTTCAGCAGAAGAGCGAATCGTTTGGCAATGCACGTGAGATGCGCAATCTCCTCGATGCCACCATCCAGCAACTTTCGGTGCGTGTGTCACAGATTCCCATTTCCCAGGTGACCAAAGAGACGTACCAGCAGATTCTGCCAGACGACATTACAGTCTGACCCGACGTATGCTTTCGGTAGCTACAGTCAACATCACTTGAATAAGATATTTTTTTGATAAAGCATAAGAGAAGAAGAATTATGATATATTGTCCTGTATGTAAAGAGGAAATCGATAATGACTCCCGCTACTGCGATCAGTGCGGACAAGCCTTGTTCTATTGCTCCAACTGTGGCAGAGTGGGGGTAGGGCGTCGTTGTACTTCCTGTGGCAGTATGATGAATAAGCCTGGCAATCAGGCTGTGCCTCAAGCCAGCAGTCCCTTGTTCCAGTCTCCAATGGAGATGTCGAGCCATGTGTTCAAGAGTGTCACCGCCTCGCGGCGTCCCGGTGTGGACGAGATTCGGCCCGAAAGCAGCCAACCTCCCGTTCTCCAACTCATCAACGAGAGTCTCAACATCCACATTACCGCCATTAATGGTGCTGTCATCGGTCGCCGTCAAGGACCTTATCGGCAGTATTTTGAGCAGAATATGTTTGTTTCCGGTGTTCATGCCCAACTTTTCTATAATACGGAAAGCGGCTGGTGTGTCATCGACAAGCACTCTTCTAATGGTACCCAGCTTAATAAGCGTCCCATCCAGCCCGATGTCCAGATGACGTTGAGAAACGATGATGTGCTGACCATTGCCAACGTGAGTCTGCAGGTGAAGATTGTCTGATTCCTGCACTTTCCTTCTATCAAAGAAACATAATAAACACAAACAATATGAGTCAATTCAACGTATCCAGCTGCTGTCTTCAAGGTTGTGTCCGCAGTAACAACGAAGACATGATTCTCGCCCACCACAAGTTTTTGCGCAGCGAGAGCAATTGCCAGACTGTCATTTACAACTCGTTGAGCCGTAGCATCTTTGCTGTTGCCGATGGAATGGGAGGACATGAGTCTGGTGAGGTGGCGAGCAGTGAGACGCTGCACAACCTGGAGTTTTTCTACTATGACATGCCCCAAGGCCTTTCCATCTCTGAGTTCAACGATGCGATGGTGAGTTGGTTAGAGTCCGTCAATCGCAAGATAAGCCACCGTGAGACACTCCATCCTGGTCTGAACGAGATGGGTACCACTTTGGTGGCGATGGCTTACTACGAGGGGCATTTCTTCCGTATGCATTGCGGTGACAGTCGTTTGTATCTCTTCAGCGAAGGCCAGCTCCGACAGCTTACCATTGATCATTCCCTCAACACGTTTATGGGTGAAGAGAAGCATTCCAACATCATCACCAATTGTATCGGTGGCGGCTGCACCACATCCTATATGGATATCTTCGACATTCAGGGCGAGGTCAAGCGTGGCGATATGTTGCTGCTCTGCTCAGACGGCCTCAATGATATGTTGCCCGACAGCCGTATTGCAGAAATCCTTTCCCAAGGTGGAGATGCCGAAACATTGGCAGAAGCAGCCGTAAAGGCAGGGGGATATGATAACGTCTCGGCCTGTCTGATAACCATCGAATAGCAGTATTCACAGAGACAACAATATTGATAAGAATCATCCGAATTGCTTTCTGAAAAGATTGTATGCAGGTGGATTTCATTCATTCATAATAATAATTGAAAAATGCCTTTAAGATTACCAGATCAACTACCAGCAATAGAGATACTTAAGCGTGAGAATATATTTGTAATGGATAACACGCGGGCAACGACCCAGGACATTCGTCCCTTGAAGATTGTCATCCTGAATCTCATGCCCTTGAAGATAACCACAGAGACAGACCTGATCCGTCTGCTGTCCAACACCCCATTGCAGTTGGATATCAGTTTCATGAAGCTCCAAAGTCATACCCCCAAGAATACGCCTATTGAGCACATGATGATGTTCTATCGTGATTTTGAGGCTATGAGTCATGAGAAGTTCGATGGAATGATAGTGACGGGAGCTCCTGTTGAAACCTACGAGTTCGAAGAAGTGACCTATTGGGATGAGATTACGCGCATTTTCACTTGGGCCCGCACCCATGTCACGTCTACCCTGTATATCTGTTGGGCGGCTCAGGCAGGTCTCTATTATCATTATGGAATACCCAAATATCCATTAGACCGCAAGATGTTTGGCGTCTTCCCTCAGGTGACCTTGTCTCCTCAGTTGCCCATCTTCCGTGGTTTTGATGATTTCTTCAACATGCCGCACAGCCGTCATACGGAGGTTCATCGTGACGATATCCTGGCCAATCCCGAGTTGCAGCTTATTGCCGAATCACAGGAGAGCGGTGTTAGCATGGTGATGGCTCGTGGGGGCAGGGAATTCTTTATAACGGGACATTTGGAGTATTCTCCAGATACACTCGACCATGAGTATCGCCGCGATATGGGGGTACGTGACGATGTTGACATGCCCAAACATTACTATCGCAGCGACAATCCTGATCTGGGACCTCTGGTCACCTGGCGTGCACATGCCAACTTGCTCTACAGCAACTGGGTTAATTATTATGTTTATCAGGAGACCCCCTATGACATCAATCAGATTGGTTGATGATTTCAAAACTGATTCATTCTAAAGAGATACAGAAGTGACCGAATTAGAACTACTTTCTCCAGCCCGCAATCTGGAGTGTGCCATAGCTGCTATCGACCATGGTGCCGATGCTGTATATATAGGAGCTGAGCAGTTTGGTGCCCGGGCTGCCGCAGGCAATTCCATGGCTGATATCCGTTATCTTTGCCGCTATGCACATGCCTATCGGGTGAAAGTGATGGTGGCTGTCAATACCATCGTTTACGATTCCGAACTTGATTCCACCCGTCGTTTGCTCAGCCACTTGAAAGAGGCACATGTGGATGCCGTCATTGCTCAGGATATGGCAGTTTTCCTTATGGCCCGGGAGTTGGGACTGACGGTACATGCCAGCACCCAGACCGACAATCGCACTGCTGATAAAGTGAGATGGCTACAGCGGATGGGTGCCACCCGTGTTGTATTGGCTCGTGAGTTGTCTGTAGACGAGATTCGTTCTATTCATTCCCAGGTTCCGGATGTCGAGTTGGAGGTGTTTGTCCATGGTGCCCTTTGTGTAAGCTATAGCGGTGTATGCTATGCCTCTCAGGCTTTTCTCAAGCGCTCAGCCAATCGTGGTGTTTGCTCCCAGTTTTGCCGTTTGTCGTTCGATGTGGTTGATTCCCGTGGCGAAATGATTGAGCAAGGTTGCCATCCGCTCTCGTTGCGTGATATGAGTCGTATCGACTATTTGGAGCAGTTGGCCGATGCGGGCGCTGTATCATTCAAAATAGAGGGCAGACTCAAGGATGTGTCGTATGTGAAGAATGTGACGGCAGCCTATAGCCAGCGTCTCGACAGTTTGGTCAAACGTTATCCCGACCGTTATTGCCGGTCTTCATTAGGTCGCTCCACCATTGGTTTTACTCCCGATATCAATCGTAGTTTCAATCGCGGTTTCACCGACTATTATCTCTCGGGTCGTCGTACGGATGTTTCTTCCCTTCATACACCCAAGGCGATAGGTCAACCGGTTGGAACGGTGAAGGAGATACGTCGTGGCAGTTTGCGTGTAGCTGGAGTCTGCAGTTTTGCCAATGGAGATGGTCTCTGTTTTCTCGACTGTCAACGCCGTTTGGTTGGTTTCCGTGTAAATCGGGCAGAGGGCAACCTTCTGTTTCCATTGAAGATGCCGGCGGGTATCGCTGTAGGGATGACGCTTTATCGCAATAACGACCAGGACTTTGAACGCCAGCTTTCCAAGTCAGGATCGGCTCGCAAGATTCCCATTGTACTATCGCTTTTGGCTGATGAAGAGGGTTTGCTGCTCACCGCTTCAGTCCTCTCTGCACCCATACGTGTGGAGGCACACTTGTCGATAGCGTTGGAGCAGGCAGAGAAATCGCCTCTTCAGAATCTGATTACCCAGTTGGGCAAGTTGGGTGCGACCCGGTATGAAGCATCAGAGATACGGATAGCCGATGGATTCAGTTATTTTGTACCCAGTAGCCTCTTGTCACAGCTCCGTCGTGAGATGGCGGAAAAGCTTGATTCTGCCATCATGGAATGGGTGGAAAGTGATTTTGAAGAATCCTCCCAACAGACTGGAGAAACGGGTATGACAATGGAAGTAACGTCGAAGGAATCGGTGATTTATGCAGCTGACAGCTATTACCGCCGCTATCCCTATCTCTATAATATCTCCAATCAGATGGCTCGTCAACTGTACCGTTCACAGCATCTCAAGTCAGTGTCGATGGCCTACGAATTGCAGCCTTCCGTTGATGGTGTGCTGATGCAGTGTCGCCATTGTCTGCGCTATACCTTGGGGCATTGTGTGAAGCATGGAGGAAGGCCTGCCGGATGGAAGGAGCCGCTTTATCTGGTTGCAGGCGATGGACGTCGGTTCCGTTTGGAGTTTGATTGTGCCCGTTGTCAGATGAATGTCTATGCTGGGTGAAAGGTCTAAACGCTGCATTACCATGAATCAAAAACAGATATTCCCATTTCTTGCCAATCGGCTTGCGCTCCTTTTGGGGAGAATGTTGGCTGTCGTCTTGTTGTGCTCGACCGTTTCGTGCTATCATCAGTCGCAACAGTCGCCCGACGCTTGGAATTTGACAGACGATCAGCTCGATTCCATTTCCTTCTACACCACTCATCACTATGCTCAGAACTTCAATTTCGTCGTTGTGGGTGATTCGCTGGAACTGATGACCCAGGCTCCGGATGAGGTTCCGTATGATTCACTGATGGTTTATCGTGGTGATCGTCTGGTAGTGGCAGAAATCATGACCATTCCCAGTGACACCATTGACAGCGTATGGGTTAAGGTGGCACGCGACCAGCTGTCTCAGGGATGGGTACGTGAGCAGCAACTGCTCTCCAAGGTAGCTCCCGATGACCCTATCTCGCAGTTTATCAGCTTTTTCTCTGACACCCATCTGCTCATCTTTCTGGCTTTTATGGCAGTGGTGCTGGCCGTCTACAGTTTATTCCGTCTCAATCGGCGTCACGCTTACATCGTCCATTTCCACGACATTCCGTCCATCTATCCCACGATGTTGGCGCTATTGGTATCGGCTTCGGCGATGGTCTATTCCTCCATTCAGCTGTTTGCTCCCGAGTCGTGGCGTCATTTTTACTACAATCCCACACTCAATCCCTTTGCGCTTCCTCCTCACCTGTCATTGTTCATGTCGATGGTTTGGGCATTAGTGGTCGTTAGTCTGGCTGTGGTCGACGATACCTTACGTAGGCTTCCATGGTCAGGTGCGTTGCTCTATTTGTGTGGATTGGCGGCAGTGTGTGCCGTAGACTATGTGGTGTTCAGTGTCTCCACCCTATATTATATAGGCTATATCCTGTTGCCCGTCTATGTCGTTTTTGCGCTTCGCTGCCTTCGTCTCAGTTTCGGTCACCGGTGCATTTGTGGTCGTTGTGGGGCAGAGCTGAGTGAGAAGGGCATCTGTCCTCAATGTGGGGCGATGAATATCTGAAACACTTCTGTCTGAAAGTCAAGGTCGGGCAGTTCTTGTCCTGCACATTCCCCATAAATAAGGATTGTGTATGTGAGAGAAAGGCCGTACCTTTGCAGGCATGAAAACAAGCATATTGTATATTTTTTCCGTCGCTGCCCTTGTGGCCGCTCCTGTGAGCGGCATCATCGCCGCTCCTGAGCATGGCGTGATGGCATCCGATTCCCATTTCTCAGACAGTTCCAGAGTGGTTGACCTGGACGAAGTGGTTGTAGTGTCACAATCCAAAGAGTACCATCAGTTGCGTCGTCTGCCGTTGAGCAGCACAGTGATGACCGACCAGGAGATGGAGCGTCTTCAGGTTCGCAGTCTGAGCCAGTTGTCCAATTTTGTCCCCTCGTTTGTGATGCCTTCCTATGGCTCTCGTCTCACCTCTTCGGTCTATGTACGCGGCATAGGTTCACGAACAGGAAATCCTGCTGTTGGCGTTTATTATGACCAGATACCACTGTCGTCAAAGAGCGCTTTCAACCAGCATTTCTATGGTATCAACCGTGTGGACGTACTGCGCGGTCCGCAGGGTACGCTCTATGGTCTGAATGCTGAGGGCGGTGTCGTTCGTGTCTACTCCAAGAATCCGATGGACTATCAAGGCACAGAACTCAGTGCCAGTCTCGCATCGGGTCTGGAATCCCAGGTAGAGCTATCCCACTATGCCAAGCCAAGCGAGCGAATGGCCTTTTCGGTTCAGGCATTCTATCATGGTCAGAAGGGTTTCTTCCATCATCAGCAGTTTTCCGACCGTGCCGACCTCTCGAATGAAGCTGGCGCCCGTCTGCGTGTGGTGAACAAGCCCACAGACCGGCTCACGCTCGATTTCTTTGCCGACTGGCAGTATGTCAACCAAAATGGCTTTGCCTATGGTGAATACGATGAACAAACAGACAGTTGGAACAACCCCTCGTCAACGCTGATGAACGGTTATCGTCGCCAGATGGTGAATACGGGTTTGCGATCGACTATTGATTTGGGCACCTGTCTGCTCAACTCCGCGACGAGCTACCAGTATCTCAACGATGCGATGCAGATGGACCAGGATTATCTGCCTGGTGACTATATGCGACTCAATCAGGATCAGAAAATGAATGCCGTAATCGAAGAGATTACCTTACGTCATAAACGCCACGACAAGGTCTATGCCCAGACCTCGGGTGCCATCTTCCATTATCAATGGTTGCGTACCGATGGCCCCGTATTTTTTGGCGACGATATGAACGCCATGATCAAGCAAAACATGGGCATGCCGCCAATGATTGCCAACGCCATCAGCCTGAGCGACAACGAGGTGCCTGGTGTCTTCCATACGCCTCAACTGAATGTGGGCATCTACCATGAGTCCACCTTGCGCCTGGCCGATCCGCTCACGCTTACACTCGGTTTGCGCTACGATTTCCAGCGTCATAGTATTGACTATGCCACCGAAAGCCATTTCCGGCTCAATTACAGTGGAATGATGGGTGGCCAGCCCGTGACCAGCAGCCACCAGTATCGTTCGCGCCTCGACGGTACCCACCACACCACCTATCAGCAGCTGCTGCCCAAGGTGGCACTGAGTTGGCAGCTCAGCGACGATGGGAATCAGATTTATGCCAGCGTGAGCAAGGGTTTCCGTGCGGGTGGCTACAACCTGCAGATGTTCTCCGACATCTTCAAGACCGAGCAGCAGCAGATGGGGCAGAAATTGATGCAACTCTCGCGTCAGGACATCGAGGTGCCTCATGAGGCCGATGACTATGAACAGGTGAACCGCACCATCTCCTATAAGCCCGAAACCAGTTGGAACTATGAGTTGGGCACCCATCTCAATCTCTTTGGCCGTAGTCTTCATCTCGATGCCTCCGTCTTCTTCATGCAAATACGCAACCAGCAGCTGTCGGTGATGGCTGGCGAGTTCAAGTATGGCCGAATGATGGTGAATGCGGGTCGCAGCAGCAGTCTCGGTGCTGAGGTGACGCTCCGTGGCAGTCATCTCGACGACCGCCTGCAGTGGACGGCCAGCTATGGTTTTACCCATGCCACCTTCCGTCATTATCAGGAAGACAGCGTAGATTATCGCGGCAATCATGTGCCCTTCATGCCCACCCATTCGGTGAGTCTGACTGCCGACTATCGTCTCGCTTCAATGCTCACAATAGGTGCTGATTTCCATGCCAACGGCCCCATCTATTGGGATAGTGAGAACCGTCACAAACAGTCGCTGTATGGTGTACTGGGTGCCCATGCACTGTTTGATTTCGGCGCTTTTAGCGTGAATGTATGGGGTAAGAATCTCACCAACAGTCGCTATAACACTTTCTTGGTGGAGAGTGCTGCTGACGGTGTGAAGCGCAATTTTGCCCAGCGTTCCAATCCCATTCAGTTGGGTGTAGATGTGGCCGTCAAGTTTTGACGGCCACATTTGTTTCCATTCGTTTTTATTTGAGCAATGTCAATCGGGTATCTTTTCTTGGGCAGGTACTGATTGATGAGGAGGAATGGAATGTGAACTTTTTGAATGAACAAAATGCATAAATAGGGAGCAAATGTTGAAATATTCAGTAAAAAGTTTGCAACATGAAAAAAATAACTGTATATTTGCAACAATTTTATCCATTCAAAAGGTTATTAACTAATTAAACTAACAGATTTATGAAGAAAATCTTTACTTCATTTGTGCTGGGACTTCTGGCTGCTGTCCCCACGATGGCACAGGTGGTTTACTCTACTTCGTTTGCTACCGAAGACGAGTTCAAGACCTGGATTGTCAAGGATGCGAACGAAGACGAAAAGACCTGGTCGTTTGCCGAGGATGCCTCGCCCTCGAAAGTATTTTACACCTATCACGGAACCAATGCCGGTGACGACTGGCTCATCTCGCCCGAGATTGTGCCTGCCGAAGATGCCAACCTCATGGTGAAGTTCGACTACAAAGGCAGTTCCTATGGCGAGGCCTTGGAGGTATACTGCGACGAGAGCATGAATGCCGACTCAACCCTCAACACCAAATGCTGGGAACAGTCTCCCATCTACGACTCCGAGCAGGGTGCCTTTTTCTTTGTGCAGGCCAAGGCCGGCAAGCCCTTCCGCTTGGGCTTCCACTGTACTTCGCCTGCCGACAAATGGCGTCTCTATCTGATCCGTGTAGAGGTGTCGAAATGTGACAACCCCGTTGACCTGACGGTGGCAGAGATGGTGTCGCCCGTGTCCGGTGACGCACTCGGACAAGAGAACGTGACGCTGAAGATCAAGAACAAGGGACAGGTGGACGTAGACCGCTTCACCGTGGGCTTCAGACTCGACAATGGCGAGGCGGTGACCGAGGAGGTGAAGCAGACGCTTGCCGTAGGCGACAGCCTGGTCTATACCATGAACGCCAAGGCCGACCTCTCGCTGCCGCGCCACCTGTATGAGGTGAAGGCTTTCGTTCATCACGACGATGACATCAGCGTACCCAATGATACCCTGGTTGCCAAGGTGCGGCACAAGGCTCCCGCCACCGTTCCCTATGCCATGGGATTCGAGCCCGATGACCTTACCGAAGACTTCAAGTACTTCAACCTCAATGAAGATGATGGCGAGTTCAAACTGAATATCAGCAGCGGTTGGTTTGCCATGTCGCGTACCGGTTTTGGCTGTCTGGCCTACAACTATGACAAACAAAATGCGGGCAACGACTGGGCCATCCTTGAACCCATCCAGGTGAAGGCCGGCTATCATGCACTGAAGTTCTGGTATTCGGCCACGGAGAACCATCCCGAGAAGTTTGCCGTTTACTGGGGTACGGAGCCTACTCCCGAGGCCATGACCCACAAGATTGTGGAGTATAATCCAGCTGTGAACGCCGGCTACGAGGAGAGCATCAATATCGTCGAGTTCGAGAAAGACCAGGTTGTCTACATCGGCTTCTACTGCTTCAGCGATGCCGACGAGAACTGGCTCACCATCGACGACCTGACCCTCACCGAGGTGTCGAGCACTTCGGCCGATGTGGCTGTCAACGCCATCTCTTCGCCGCGTGAGTTTATACGCAACGCCAAAGAGCGTGACCTGCAGGTAGACCTCCGCAACATCGGTATCATCGATGTGGATGTGAAGGTGGAAGTGAACATCGACGGCAACAGCGCAACGGCTGAGAACTACTCGCTCAAGGCACAGGAGTTCAAGACCGTGACCATGAGCCAGCTGCTCGCATCGCTCGCCGAGGGCAAGCACACCGTCCAGGTGGTGGCTACCTGCGACAAGGACGAGAATGCGGCCAACGATACCATCGTCAAGGAAGTGGTTGTGCTGGGTACGCCCGTTATCTACTACGACTTTGAGGAAGGGGTTCTGCCCGCCGACCTCACTTACGAGGTGAAAGACGAAGGAACCATCAATCCCAATGCCGGCGAAGAATACAATGCCGAAGGGTGGGGAATCTTCAATCTCAGCAAGCATGATATTCTGGGCGAGCATGTGCTTGCCGGATGCTCTTGGATTGACAATACCACGAGTGTTGACCGTCGCGTGCGCTTCCCGAGAGTGCATGTGGGCAGCGGTGACGCCTACTTCGTGTTCAACTCCAACTCGTTCAACCCCAACTTCCTCGAAGACTTCAAGGTTTATGTTTGTGATGATCCCGACAGCGAATGGGGTGAGTGGTTCTCAACCGTGATGAGCGTCAACCAGGAAGATATCTACACCAAGGCCCGCGGCATCAGTCTCTCGAAATATGCCGACAAGGACATCATCGTGGCCATCGGCGTGGTATCGAAGAATGGTGAGGTCCTCATCCTCGACAACATCGGTTTCTATGGCGACGTGGAGAAGTCTGAGGCTACTGCCATCAATGCCGCCGTGGCCGGTGCCGACGAGAACACCATCCGGATAACTGACAACAGCGTGATGGCTGAGAACGGTGCCCGCATCATCGTGAACGACGCTTCCGGCCGTCTCGTAGCCGACGGTGAAGGCTGTGCCCATATCGCCGCCCTGCAGAATGGTGTCTACATGGCTACCGTCAAGACAGCCAAGGGCACCCGGACCGTGAAGTTCATCAAACGGTAAACATCCCGGTTCTGTACCATATCAATAAAAAAAGGAGGCATCCCCATCGCGGAATGCCTCCTTTTTTTATTGATATCGAGTGCTATGCTTTGATTGCCTGTTTGTAGAGTCCGTCGATGATACCATCGGCCAGCGAGATGTTGGGCACGTGAATCTCCTCGCATTTCAGCGCTTTGGCCACGGTGAGGAAGATTTCGGCGGCGGGGATGATGACATCGGCCCGGTCGGTCTTCAGTCCGTAGGTTGCGATACGCTCGTTGAGGGTCATGGGTTTCATCTCGTCGTGAATCTGCTGCAGGTTTCTCACGGGCAGCACGTTCTGCTTGCTCTTCTTCGAACTCTCATGGAAGAGGCGCGAGAGCTTGTTGATGTTGCCGCCCGACCCCACAATCGTGATGGATGGATATTGGGCAGCGTAGGCCTCCAGGTCATGGCGCATCCGTTCCACCACATCGGGCGCAACGGCACCGCTCAGCAGTCTGATCGTACCGATGTTATACGAGCAGCTGCCCACCAGCAGTCCGTCGCTGAGCAGTGAAATCTCGGTGCTGCCACCGCCCACGTCCACGTAGGCATAGTTGCCGTTGACACTCTCGCTCGACTCGATGGAGTTGTTGTAGAGAATCTTCGCCTCCTCGCTGCCGTCGAGAATCTCGATGTCGATGCCCGTTTGTTTGCGGATTTTCTTGAGAATCTTGGCTCCGTTGCGGGCATCGCGCATGGCCGAGGTGGCACAGGCGCGGTAGGTGGACACCTGGTAGAGTTTCATGAGTTGCTTGTAACTCTTGATCATGCACAGCATCATCCGTTCTCGGTCCTCGCTGATTTCGCCGAGGGTAAACACATCCTTGCCCAGTCGCAGGGGAATCCTCAGGAAGAGCACCTTGGTAAACTCCACGTTGCCCATCGTGTCTTCCTTGACGTTTTTGATGAGCAGCCTCGCACCGTTTGAACCGATGTCGATGGCTGCAAAATTATTGTTTTGCATATTCTTTGTAGATTTCTTCTTGTGATCGGAATGGTTCGCCTTCAGGGATGGCGTTGCTGCCGCGTCCGTCGATGATATGGGCATTGGTGGTGTCGCGCAGACCATAGTCGATGGTGCGGGCGAGGTCGCGTTTCAGTTCCTCGTCATAGACGGGAGTGAGCACCTCGATACGGTTCACGAGGTTGCGTGGCATCCAGTCGGCCGAACCGAGATAATACTTCGGCACGCCACCGTTGGCGAAGATGAGGATGCGGGCATGTTCGAGATAGGTGTCGATGATGCCCACGGCCCGGATATTGTCGCTGATGCCTGGCAGTCCGGGCACCAAGGAGCAGTTGCCCCTCACCAGCAGGTCGATCTTCACGCCTGCCTGCGATGCCTCATAGAGTTTCTCCACGATTTCCTCGTCGGTGATGTGGTTGATCTTCACTTTGATCCAGGCCTCCGCACCTTCGCGCGCGTTGCGTATCTCCTCTGATATCAGGCGCAGAATCTTCGGTTTCATCTCGTTGGGCGATACGAGCAGTTCGCGGAACTTGACGGGTTTGAACGGTTTCTGGATAAAGTCGAACACCTTCTTCACCTCGCGCACTATCTGCGGCCTCGCCGTCATCATCATGTAGTCGGTATAGACCTTGGCGTTGCCCTCGTGCAGGTTGCCCGTGCCGATGCAGGCGATGTCGCCGCCCTTGCAGACGATGTGTACGAGTTTCGAGTGAATCTTCAGTCCTTCCACACCGAAGATCACCTCCACGCCGGCCTCCTGCAGTCGTTTGCTCCACTGGATATTGCTCTCCTCGTCGAAGCGGGCGAAGAGTTCGATCACCACCGTCACCTTCTTGCCGTTGCGGGCGGCGCAGATGAGTGCCTTCACCACCTTCGATGCCTTGGCCAGCCGGTAGAGCGTCACGTTGATGGCCTTCACCTCGTCGCTGAGAGCCGCCTCGCGCAATACCCTGATGAAACTGTCGAACGAGTGGTAGGGCACATGGATGAAGCGGTCCTGCTTCCGGATGATGTCGAAGATGCTCTGTTCGGTCTCCAGTTCGGGTTTGAGGATGGGTTGCCACTTGGGGTATTTCAGGTCCTTGCGTCCGCAGTCGGGAAAGGCCATCAGGTCTTTGTGGTTCTGGTAGCGTCCGCCGCTGACGATGGTGTCGAGCGTATCGATGTTGAGTCTCGCCATGATGCGTTTGAGTAGGTCTTTGGGCATGTTCTCGTCGTAGATGACGCGGATGGGTTCGCCGCTTTTCCGGCTCTTCACACCCTTGGCCACCTTCTGCATCACACCGCTGCCGAGGTCGTTGTCCATGTCCATCTCGGCATCCTTGGTAAACTTGAACGAGTAGGCCTCGAAGGTGCAGTGTCCGCTGCCCACGAAAATCATGGGCAGACAGAAACGGATCACGTCATCGAGATACATGATATTCTCCTTGCCGTCGCTTTGGGGTAGTCTCACAAAACGTCCCATCTCCTTGTCGGGCATGGAGATGAGCGCATAGTCGGCTTTGGGTTTCTTCTTGTCCTGATGCCATTCCAGCCGTTTCACGGCCAGATAGATGCCGTCATCGCCTGTGCCGCCAATCTCTTTCACTTGCGACAGCCAGACGGGGTTGGTGCTTCCGTTGAGGCGGTCGATGTAGAGTTGCCGGATAAACTGCTGCTGCTCTTCGTTCAGTTCGTTTTCGTGCAGCAGTCTGATGCCTTGCCGGTCGAGTTCGGCGGTAATCTCTTCTACGGCCTTCTCAAACTCACGGTTGTAGCAGGAGTTCAGATGGTTGATGTCCTTGATGGTCTTCTTGGCCTGGTCGCGTTCGCGCTTGAGGTTTTTGTCTTTCGACTGGGCCATGCGGTTGAGCGATGCCATGCGCACCCTGAAGAACTCATCGAGATTGTTGGAGTAAATACCCAGAAAAGCCATCCGTTCGAGTATGGGAACGGTTATCTTTTGTGCTTCCTGCAGGATGCGGTGGTTGAAGAACATCCAGCTGACGTCGCGTTCCACGTAGGCACCCTTTAATTTGTTTCGTTCTTTTTCCATATTGCTGTTCTTGGTCATTCTTTGATGGGGCGGTCGTTTGCAGTATGGAATGGGCTTCCTGACTGCTGGCAAACGTCCTTGATGCCCTATAGTTGCGTGCAAAGATAGGCCAAAGATGTTTCAAGGCTATTACGATTCCGTGACAATCCTGTGACAGGACCGTCTTCCAGCCATTCGTAAAAAACGATACAAGAAAAGGGGCTTGATGGGTATGAAGGTCTCTCTGCTCAGTTGGCACGGATGAAGTGCGGATAGGCCGTCTCGCCGTGTCGGGGGGCATAGGTGAATCCCTCATAGGAGAAGGATTGCAGCTGGTCGATGCTGGAGAGTTGATGCTCCAGGATATACCGCACCATGGCACCGCGGCACGATTTGGCCCAGACGGCCTGCATCTTGAGCCGTCCGTCAGCCTGTTGCACATAGAACAGGGGATGGATGACCTGCACCTCGGAGGTCACCCTTTTCCAGTCGAAGAGGTGCTCGTATTCCTCGGTCGAGAGATGCACCAGGATGCCGTCATCCTCCTTTACGCTGCGGATGAGCACATCCGTGAGTTTGTCTCTCCAGAACTGGTTGACGGGTTTGCTGCCCGTCATTGGCAGACAGACACAGTGCTCCATGCGATAGGGCACGATGGCATCCATGGGCCGCAGCAGACCATAGAGGAAACAGGTAATCCAGAGGTGCTGCTGCCCGTAACGGAGGGCTGCATCGCTCAGTGAGGCGGCTCGCAGATGCTTGTAGGCCTGGCCGTTATAGGCAAGCAGGGCAGGCATCGGCTCAGCCTCATGAAACTGTTGGTAGCGCCGCCAGTTCTCTGCAGCAAGTTTCGGGCTGCAGTCCAGTTGTCGGGCCAGTTCGTTGGCATCCAGTTGAGCCATCTCCGCGGCAAGGCGGTTGGCTACGGTCTGGAAGAGTGGGGTGGAGAGCGGCGTTCGGGCGGCCTGCTCATACATGATTTTGGCGTTGGCAAGGAGTATCTGCATAGGTGTAAGGGGAGTCGTGGGACTTGTCTGAAGATATGGACTGGCGGGGCAGGTCAGCAACCTGTGCCATCGAGATTGCACGACGGGGCTGTGGGTGTCGTCTGCTCGCCGATGCCGGCTTCCATGGGCGACAGCGTCACGCTGCCGTCTTCGAGTACGAAGCAGGGGATGCCCACGAAGCCCATTCGGCGGGCGGCGGCAAAAGTGGGGTTGGTGTCGCGCAACTGGAGGAAAGCCTTGAGGTTTCTCACGTGGGCACCGATGTCAATGACATGATAGTTCGGGTTTCCCTGGATCTGCGCCTCAATGCGGGTGCAGTCTGGACAGGTGTTCATTACAAATACGGTAATCATGGTTCTTTCTTTTTTTTAAAATGGTGGGCGGGATAGTCGGCAATCGAAGATTCCACCCGATAGTGATGATTGCTGCAAAATTAAGAAAAAATATTGGAAATCGCTCATAAATACAAGGAAAAAAATTGAGTTGTGAACTGAATAGGGGATAGTGAAAAGCTGGTATTCACAAGAGCAGACATGAATACGGCATGGCCGACAAGGCGGGCATCCGGCTCAAACAAGCGGTTCAGCAGAAAGCGGAAAACCCGAATGGCAATCATAGTTTCCCGCAGTTTCCGCAGTCCCCGCAGCTTCCGCAGCCTTGCGCAAAGGAGGAACAAAAGGATGGAAAGGATAGGATAATTACTTTTAATAATGATAATAATATAATGAATATCAATAATATAGATAATAGTAACCATTATCATACCATGCAGGAGGAGTTTATCAATGCGCAAGGCTGCGCATCTGCGCAAACTGCGCAAACTGCGCAAATCCCAGGCTTTCACCACCTGGGAATACAGGCAGGCAGTTATGAAATGCGGTCAGAATCCAGACTCCGCCCCTCGTAGGTCCTGCCTCCGTTCTGCCTCCGTTCTGCCTCCGTTGTGACTCCGTTGTGACTCTTATTTCTGAACGCTGAAATGCCGATAAACACTGGGGTTTCGGCGATTTCAGATAAGAGACCGATAAGACACATTGTTTTCTTCCGCATCTTTCTTCCGCATTTTTTTTCTCCCGCATTTTTTTGGAGGGATAATGGAAAAGTTGTACCTTTGCATTCATAACAAAGCAAATATATGTTCTACAATATCATTACAAACAAGCGCAACCAATGGCTTTCACGTCCGGATTGTCCAGCCTTGCCGCTCATCGCTTACATGGAGCAGACGGGCAAGATGCGGGATGCACAGGTGGATGCCATCAAGACGTACCTGTATCTGAAATTGGAATGCCAGAACCAGCCGCTTGCCGAGCTTTTCAAGCAGGGCAGGTTCAACACGCTCACGAATGATGACATAGACAACATGCCATTGTCGGCCGCTGCACGCAGGGTGTTCAAGGAGTCGCCCGCAGCCGTGGCACTCTATGAGTTTGCCTCGCTAAAGGATGACAAAGGCAAGTTCATTGCTGATGCCTTGCGCAAGGCGGTGATGACTGAGCCTCAGAACATAGATTTCGACGGCATCTTCAACCGTATATTCTATGGGGTCAACTACCCCGACTATGTGTTCAGCCTTCCGATGGGTGCCGGCAAGACGTTTCTTATGGCGGCATTCATCTATCTCGACCTGCATTTTGCACAACAGGAGCCGGACAATCCCGCCTTCGCCCACAACTTCATGATACTGGTGCCGTCGGGGTTGAAGACATCTGTCATCCCGAGCCTCCGCACCATCCAGGATTTCGACCCCTCGTGGGTCATACCTGAGCCTGCCGCCTCGCAGCTGAAGTGTGAACTGAAGTTTGAGATGCTGGACGAGAACAAGAGTGCCAACAAGTCAAACTGCACCAAGAATCCCAATGTGCAGAAGATTGCCATACACGAACCCTTGGCGGAACTCTTCGGACTCGTGGCCGTGACCAATGCCGAGAAAGTGATACTCGACCGTATTGACAAGGGAACGAACGGTATGTTTGACTTCCACGACGAATCGGCCGACGAGAAGGACCGCGTGGCCAATGAACTGCGCAACAAGATAGGCAAACTGCCCCACCTCTCCATCCTGCTCGACGAGGTGCATCATGTGGCTTCCTCTGCCAACGACGACGAGGCAAAGCTGCGCACTGTGGTCAACCGTTGGGCCAGCCAGGGAACCATCACCACCGTGCTGGGTTTCTCGGGCACACCTTATTTGGACAAGAAGGACAAGATAGCGGTGACCGACGCACAGAGCGTGGCAACCACCGAGATGTCGAATATCACCACCTACTATCCTTTGGCAGAAGGTATCGGCAACTTCCTCAAAGTGCCCAAAGTTGTCAAGAGCGACAGCAACAATCGTGAGGAAATAGTGGAGAAAGGCGTGCGGGAGTTCCTGCGACTCTATAAGGACACCGTGTATGCCAATGGCACATGCGCCAAGCTGGGCATCTATTGCGGAACCATAGAGACACTCGAAACCATCATCTATCCGCTTGTCAACCGGATCTGTACGGAAGAAGGCATCGACCCGGTAGAGGCGGTGTTGAAGTTCCACGAAGGCAACAAACATTATCCTGCCCCGCAGACGGCCCGCATGGAGTTTGCCTTGCTCGACCGTCCGCAGTCGCGCAAGCGCATCATTCTGCTCGTGCAGATTGGCAAGGAAGGCTGGGACTGCAAGAGCCTGACGGGCATCATACTCTCGCAGGAGAAGGACTGCCC
>JAEDMP010000064.1 GCA_016302965.1 Bacteroidaceae bacterium | reverse complement strand
GCTCCCGGCTTGTCAATCTTGTTGATGGCGAACACCATCGGCACGTTGGCAGCCTGGGCATGGGCGATGGCCTCCTTGGTGGTGGGCATCACGCTGTCGTCGGCGGCGATGATGATGATGGCGATATCGGTCACCTGGGCACCACGGGCACGCATGGCCGTAAAAGCCTCATGACCTGGTGTGTCAAGGAAGGTGATGCGGCGTCCGTCCTTGAGTTTCACATTGTAGGCACCGATGTGCTGGGTAATACCACCCGCCTCACCGGCGATGACATTGGTGTTGCGGATGTGGTCGAGCAGCGAGGTCTTGCCATGGTCCACATGACCCATCACCGTAACGATGGGTGCTCTGGGCACGAGGTCGTTCTCATCGTCCTCCTCTTCCTGTATAGCCTCGCTCACCTCTGCACTCACATATTCAGTCTTGAAGCCGAACTCTTCTGCCACGAGATTGATGGTCTCGGCATCGAGGCGCTGGTTGATAGACACCATAATGCCCACTGACATACAGGTACCGATGACCTTATTGACAGGCACATTCATCATCGTAGCAAGTTCGCTTACGGTCACAAACTCGGTGAGTTTCAGCGTCTTGCTCTCTGCTGCCTGCTCCTGCATCTCCTCGTTGAGACGCTCCTGCACTGCCTCACGCTTCTCACGACGGTATTTTGCACCCTTCTTGTTCTGGCTCTTGGTAGTGAGTCTTGCGAGCGTCTCCTTTACCTGGCGTGCCACATCCTCCTCACTCACTTCAACAGGTTTGGGCTGGTTGCGGTTTTTGCGGTTACGCTTGCCACCCTGGTTGTCGGCATTCACATTCTCGGGGTGCCGTCCTCCCTGGTTGTTGTTTCCACCCTGGTTGTTGCCCTTGTTCTTCTTCTTGCCTCCGCCCTGCTGTTGTGCAGCGGCTTCAATGTCGACACGTTCTTTCCCGATGCGCACTCTCTTTTTGCGCTCGTTTCCTCCACGCTGCTGTTGGGCTTTTTCTTCACGTTCCTTCTTTCGCTCCTCCTTGGATTTCTTTTTGGGGCGTGTGCTCTGGTTGAGCGCATCGAGGTCAATTTTTCCGAGCACGTTCACTTTGGGAGCGAGTTTAGACTCACTCTTGAGGGTAAAGATGCGTGGGCTTTCACTGTTTTGCACTTTCTCTACAGCTTCGGCATGTTCGCCACTGCCAGGGGCAGCTTCGGCTGTCTTCGGGTTTTCCTTTTTCACTTCCTGTTTATTTTCGGGTTTGTTTGGAGATACTTCTTTCGACTCCTTGCCTGCCCCCTCCTGTTGTCTGGCAGACTCCGTGAATTCTTTTTCCTGTTTTTTCCCATTGTCATCTTTGGCAGCCTGTGCTATCACCGGTCCATTGTTGTCATGGTTGGCGGTTTTGTTTTCCGTCTTAGCAGCAGGGGCTTTTGATTCAAGGTCGGCAGTCGTTGTGGTGTCAGCCTCGGTCTGGGGCCGGCGATTGTCGTGAAATATTTTGTTATTCTTGCTGTCAGTCTTGTTCTCAACAGGGTCGGAGTTCTTGTCAGACTGTGGCTGCCCGGCTTCAGGAGCTTTGTTTTCTGCTTTTATGCGGGCTTCAGCCTGCACATTGTCTGCAGAGGTGCTTGCAGCCGCCTCCTTCTCTTGCTGTTTGGGGGTAGCAGATGCGGGGATGGCCGAGGCACGTCCCACCTGGTCAAGGTCGATTTTTCCGAGTGGCTTGTAGGTGGGTCTCTGTTCGAGCAGGTCTTCTGCCTTGGTCACCTTCTTTTCGGCCTTTTTCTCTTTGTTCTTCTTCGCAAAAATCCGTTCGGCCTCGTTCTTGATGTCCTTGTCCACCTTAAACTCGTTCACCAGTGCCTTATACTGTTCGTCACTGATTTTCGTGCTGAGGTTGGCTTCGTCATTGATATCTCCGAGTCCTCTTTTGTTTTTCAGGAATTCAACAGCCGTTTGAAGTCCTATATTCAGTTCTGTCAATACTTTATTTAATCTGATACCCATTATCTTTTTGTTTATGGTGGATCCGGCGTCATGTATAGTGACCGTCGTCTCCCCGGATGAATACTATGATAGATTTTCAGACAGTCCTTCTGACCGTCCTAAGGAGCGCCCCATGAGGTAGCCTCTCCATCGCCATGACGGGTACATGGCTCTCACCGCCGCCCTTACTGTTCGAACTCGGCCCGGAGCACATTGAGCATCTGGTCCACTGTTTCCTCTTCGAGGTCAGCCTTCTCGATGATCATGTCTCTCGGAGCGTTGAGCACAGCCTTGGCCGTGTCGAGTCCCAACTTCTTGATGGCGTCAATGACCCACTGGTCGATTTCGTCAGAGAACTCGTCGAGGTAGATATCCTCGTCGGCCTCATTCTCATCGACCACACGGAACACATCGATGGTAAATTCGGTGAGCATCGAGGCGAGCTTGATGTTCATACCGCTACGTCCGATGGCGAGTGACACCTCTTCGGGCTGCAGATACACCTCGGCCTTGTGGTTCTCCACATCGAGTGTGATGCTCGAAACCTTGGCGGGGCTGAGCGCACGCTGGATGAAGAGCTGCGTGTTGTTGGAGAAGTTGATGACATCGATGTTCTCGTTGCAGAGTTCACGCACGATACCATGCACACGGCTACCCTTCACGCCGACACAAGCTCCCACGGGATCGATACGGTCGTCGTAGCTCTCCACGGCCACCTTGGCTCTCTCTCCCGGCATGCGGGCCACGCGGCGGATGGTGATGAGACCGTCCGCGATTTCGGGCACTTCGGCCTCAAGGAGTCTTTCGAGGAACATGGGGCTGGTACGGCTGAGAATGATCCGGGGGTTGTTGTTCTCGTTGTCTACCCGGAGTACGACTGCCCTGACGGTCTCACCCTTGCGGTAGTTGTCGTTGGGAATCTGCTCGCTCTTGGGCAGGTGAAGTTCGTTGCCCTCGTCATCAACGAGGAGCACCTCACGCTTCCAGGTCTGGTATACCTCACCACTGACCACCTTGCCCACCTTCTCCTTGTATTTGTTGTAGAGAGAGTCATGCTCCAGTTCGAGAATCTTGGAGGCGAGCGTCTGCCGGAGGTTCAGGATGGCGCGGCGTCCGAACTGCCGGAAGTCCACATCCTCACTCACTTCCTCGCCGATTTCATAGTCGGGAGCGATCTTCTGTGCATCGGTCAGTGAAATTTCCTTGTTCTCATCAGCCACTTCACCGTCAGCCACGACGATACGGTTACGGTGTATCTCAAAGTCACCCTTGTCGGGGTTGACGATGACATCAAAATTCTCATCACTTCCAAACAGTTTGGCGATGACGTTTCTGAAGCTTTCCTCGAGCACACTCACGAGTGTAGTGCGGTCGATATTCTTGGTTTCCTTGAATTCCTGAAAGGTCTCAATCATGCTGGGGCCTTTCTCTTCTTTCTTTGTTGCCATGTTGATTATTCTATTTTTATTTTTTTGTCTTATTTGAAGTTGAGCAGATATTTGGTATACTTCACCTGCTTCATATTGAAGGTCTTGTCCACCTCGACCATGACGGGGCGCTTCTTTCCTTCAAGTTTCTGTTTTTCGGTAACTGTCACGACGAAATTCTCTCCATCGACACTTTTGAGCACACCAGTGATTTTCTTCCCTTCGAGGTCGAGCACCTCTACTTCCTCACCGATATAGTTGACGTATTGCTGCTGCACCTTGAAGGGTTGTCCGATGCCAGCCGACCCAACCTCCAGTTCATATTCGCCCAGTTCTTCGCCGAGCTTTTCCTGAAGGAACCGGCTCAGTTCGGCACAATCCTCAATCCAGACGCCATCGGCATGGTCGATTTCCACCACGATTTTGTCTCCTTCTGCAAACATCACATCAACGAGGAAATAGTCATTGTCTGCCAACCATTCCTCTACAGCTGTTACCACTACCTTTTTGTCAATCATATTTATATCCGTGGGTGTTAATAAAATAAAATGAGGGACTTTTTACAGCCCCTCATTCCACTGAACGCTGCAAAATTACGAATATTTTTGCGTTCAACCAAGGATTTTTCACTTTTTCTTACCTTCGTCCCCTTGTTTTTTCTCTTCTTGGGTCTTCCGGTTGCCATTTTTCAGCAAATCGGCGTATCTGTGTCCATCAGCGAGCAAAGCCTCGGCTTCCTTCATCTGTGAGTCATGACCGAGAGCCGCCTCGATGGCACCTGCCTGGAAATGATAGGCTGTAACCAGATCGTTTTCAATCATCCGGATGATCACGTCGCGATACCGTTCGAGGTCACGCCCCACATTATGCTTCAGTTTGGCCCTCAGGCGCTCAAATTCCTCTTTGGCGTCGTCATAATACCCCTCGAAACGGGCCATCTTCTCCAGCTCATCGAGTGCGTTGGCCGTCACCTTGTCGTAGTTGAAACCGCTCTTCTCCACCCGCTGCTTGAACTCTTCGAAGTCGGCATCCGTGAGATGGAACTCAGCGGCAGATGCAATCTGCGGATGGGCAGCCATATAGTCTGTCTCATAGTCGAGCATCACTTCCGTAGAGTCCATACGGTCGAGATAGAGGGCGATGTTGGGCAGGGTGTCGGGTTTGATTTCCAGGTCGGGCATGATGCCGCCTCCATCCCTCACCTCCCTTCCGTTGCGGGTGTGGAACACGTGTGTGAGGCTGTCGGGAATGCGCTCGGTATAGCCCCCTCCGGCATGTTTATAGTTGATGGCCTGCACACAGCGTCCGCTGGGGATGTAATACTTGCCCGTGGTGACCTTCACATTGCTGTTATAGGGCAGGTCGAAGGGAGTCTGCACCAATCCCTTCCCGTACGTGCGCGTACCTAATATGATTGCCCTGTCGAGGTCTTGCAGCGAACCCGCTGTAATCTCGCTGGCACTGGCCGTCTCTCCGTTGACAAGCACCACCATGGGCATCACCGTGTCGATGGGTTCCATCGTGGTCTTATATTCCCGGTTGGCCCGCTTGAGTTTGCCTTTGGTCTCCACCAGCGTAATGCCCTTGGGCACCCAGAGGTTGACAATATCCACAGCCTCGGCCAGCGACCCGCCTCCGTTGCCTCTCAGGTCGAGCACCAGGCTGGTGGCTCCCTGCTTCTTGAGGTCGATGAAGGCGCGGCGCATGTTCTTGGCGCAGCCCTCGGTATATTCTGAGAGATAGATATAGCCGATGCCGTTATCCCTCATGCCATAGTAGGGCACATTGGGCATGGCGATGCTCTTGCGGGTAATCTTCATGCTCATCTCCTTCTGGGTGGAGGGACGGAACACCTTGAGCAGGAAAGTGGTTCCGGCTTCCCCCCTGAGCCGTTCGCTCACCTGCGAGACGTTCTTCGTGGTCATGTCATCGCCGTCGATGCTCAGGATGACATCCCCCTTCTTCAGTCCGGCCTCGGCAGCAGGCATACCGGCGTAGGGTTCGTCGATGATGATGCGCTTGAGTTTCTGGTTGAGCCTGACGATGGATCCGATACCGGCATACTTGCCCGTGATCATCATTTTCAGGTCTTTGGTCTTTTCCTCGGGATAATAGGTAGTGTAGGGGTCGAGACTGCCCAGCATCCCCTTGATGCCGTTGCCGATGACCTCACCGGGATTGAGCGAGTCGACATACATCAGGTCGAGACACTTGTAGAGCTGGTTGAAGATATCCAGGTTCTTTCCCACCTCCAGATTATGGTTTTTTTTCTTTTGGGCTCCGGCGTCTGTAGCGAGCGTACATAGCAGCAGCGCCAACCAGATGAGTCTTTTCATACGTTGTTTCTTTGATTTTGGTTTGATTTGGCTGCAAAATTACATGTTTCCTGCCTAAAACGAGCGGTTTTTCCCGATTTTTTAGAAAAAATAAGGGCAAAACGTGATTTTTTTCCAAAAATGTTTGGAGGTTTCAGAAAAATGCCGTACCTTTGCATCGCAATTCAGCAATAAAGCGTTTGCAACACTGCTTCAATAGCTCAGTTGGTTAGAGCACCTGACTGTTAATCAGGGGGTCGTTGGTTCAAGCCCATCTTGAAGCGCTGTTAAGAAGAGTCCTGCAGGTTTCACCTTGTGGGACTTTTTTTATTGCCCGAAACAAACATGTATTGACACAACCCGCTCAGCATGAAGAATCGAATGAATCCATATCCGGACAGACGGTTCGGTCTCACCGTGAAATTTCTGGCAGGCCTCCACCTGCTCGGCCTCCTCTTTCTCTCTCTCTTCCGTGGCATCCAGTACACCTGCCTTTCCCAAATGGCCGCCGAGAGCGGTGCCCCAGTATGGCCTGCCTTTGTGCGGGGGCTATGGTTCGACAATGTGGTGGGATGCTACGTGCTGGTATTGCCCCTTGCCCTCTGTCTGCTGACGGCCTGCTTCGGCTATTACGCCCGGTGGACACGGCGCTTCGCCTGCATCTGGATGGGCACACTCCATGTGTTGTGCTTTGCCATCTCGGCCGCCAACATCCCCTATTTCCAGTATTTCTTTCAGAACATCAACTCCAGCATCTTCGGCTGGTTCAGCTATGCAGGCACCACAGCGGGCATGGTGGTAGGCGAGAGTTCCTACCTATTATATATAGCACTCTTCGTCATCGTCTGCGCCGCCTACCTCTTCATCGTCAGACGATGGCTGCGACATACCAATCGGCAGATGATGCAAGTCCAGAACGACCAACGGACATTTGCCACCTCATCACACCCGGTTTCCTCAGTAACTCCACGCTACAAGCCCATCGGACTGCGGCTGGCAGCCACCCTATTGCTCATTGGCTGTTGCATCTTCGGCATCCGTGGCCGTGTGGGTTACAACCCCATCAAGGTGAGCGAAGCCTATTATTGTTCCGACCCTATGCTGAACCAACTCGGCATAGCCCCCACCTTCAACCTGCTCACCAGCGTGCTCGACGATATGCGGAAGGAAAACCGTGAACTACAACTCATGCCCTACGACGAGGCCATCACCCTGGCACGCCAGAGTCTGGGACTGCCCTCACCCACCGACTCCTCCCGGTTGATGGTTCGCCACATCACCAACATCCCCCGGACCGACAAACCCAATGTGGTCATCATTCTCATGGAGTCGATGGCTGCCCCACTGATGCAAAGTTTCGGTCAGAGCCAACGACTCACCCCCACACTCGACAGTCTATACCGTCACTCGCTGGCCTTCAGCCGCTGCTATTCGGCCGGCGTACACACCAACCACGGCATCACCGCCACCCTCTACTCCTTCCCTGCCATGATGAAAAGAAACCTCATGAAGGGTACAGTGACCCCCCATCGCAACGGCATCCCCACGGTGCTGAAGACAGAAGGCTACCACAACCTGTTCTTCATGACCCACGAGTCGCAGTATGACAACATGAATGCCTTCTTCCACACCAACGGCTACGACGAGGTTTTCTCACAAGAGGATTATCCGGCCAGCGAGGTGGTGAACAGTTTCGGCGTGAGCGACCGCTACCTCTTCCGCTTTGCCCTTGAGACCCTCAACCGCAGAGCCGCCACAGGACAACCTTTCATGGCCACCCTGCTCACCATCAGCAACCACCCTCCCTATGTCATCCCCAGCGACTTCCACGCCAGGAGCAACGAGAAGGACATGCAGATTGTGGAGTATGCCGACGACTGCATCCGCCAGTTCCTGGAGGCGGCAAGGCGCGAGCCCTGGTATGGGAACACGCTGTTTGTACTGCTGGCCGACCACGGCAAGATTGTGGGCAGCGTCGACAGCGAGCTGCCCCAGTCCTACAATCATATCCCCCTGCTCATCTTCGGCAAGGGAGTGGAACCCCGAATCTATGACGGTCTTGCCCAACAGGTAGACATCATGCCCACACTGCTGTATCTGCTGGGCGTGAGTTACGACTACGACGGCTTCGGTGTCAACCTGCTGGAGCAGCGCCGCCAACAGGTGTTCTACTCTGCCGACAACCAGATTGTGGCACGTGACTCCAGCCGTTGTTTCATACACACCTTTTCCACCGGTCACGACCATTATTACCGCCAGCAGCCCGACGGCCACCTGCTTGAGACAAGCGCCGACGCAGGCCACGATTCGCTGCGCCGCTATGCTTTTTCCATGATTCAGACAGCCGAATACTGTTACCGGCATCAAAAATAAGAGCCGATTGTTTGTGTGTTTCGGATTTCTTTACTATATTTGCAGGTCAACAGATGCAAGTCAACAGAAAACATGATGAAGATATTGAAACCAAAACGAAATAGATTCACTTATCTCGTGGCCTCCTATCTGCTCACAGTTGTGCTGTTTGTGGTGGCCAAAGCGGGATTCATGCTCTGCCAGCAGTCCGACTTTCCAGTGGATGCCGCTGAATTCTGTCAAGTGGTGGCCCATGGCCTGTCGCTCGACCTCTCCACTTCCCTCTATCTCATCCTTATTCCATTTGTCGTGACAGCAATCTCCTTATGGTGGCACAAGGGGTGGCGCTGGCTCTGTCTCTCCCTCTACCTATATCATCTGATTACTTCCATCGCCATGGCCATCATCCTGGTGGCCGATGCAAGCCTATACAGTTTCTGGCATTTCCGTCTGAATGCCTCAATGCTCGACTTTCTCGACAATCCCTCGGGCATCACCCAAAGCGTATCGGTGGGCTATCTGCTGCTGCGTCTGGCAGCCATCGCGCTGCTCTCCTGGGGCTTCTGTCGCTTCTATCTGCTGTTCCTGCCCCGGCAGATACGGGCTCTACCCTTCAGATTGCGAGCCGCCAACAGTGTGCTGCAGCTGCTGCTCTGCATCCCGATAGTCATCGGCATCCGCGGCGGAACGGGCGAATCAACCACCAATGTGGGGCAGGTCTATTTCTCGCAACGCCAATATCTGAACCATGCGGCGGTGAACCCACTGTTCAGTTTCCTCTCTTCGTTCAAACACGGAGAGAAAGACTATTTCATCTACCATGATTTCTCCGACGAGGAGTGCATGCGCCTCACCCACGACATCTACACCACCAAGAGCATCGGCAGCGACAGTCTGCTCAACACCAAGCACCCCAACATCGTAGTGGTGCTGCTCGAAGGCAGTGGTGCCATCTTCACCGAACTGGCTGGTGTGAGCCACGTGATGCCCCATCTCAACCGGCTGATGCACGAGGGCGTCAACTTCACCCAGTGCTACGGCAACTCCTGGCGTACCGACCGCGGCACCGTCTGTGCCCTGAGCGGCTATCCCTCATTCCCCAACGTGTCGGTGATGAAGATGCCCGACAAGAGCCAGACCATGCCCTCCATTGCCGCCTCACTCAAGCGCGAAGGCTATCAGACCGCCTATCTCTATGGCGGCGACATCAACTTCACCAACATGCGCAGTTATCTCGTGGGCACGGGCTTCGAACGGCTCTACAGCACCGAGTGTTTCAGCAAGGAAGAACAGCGGTCGGCCCAATGGGGTGTAAGAGACGATATCACCTTCCGCTATTTAGCCGACCTGATTATCCATCGCGACAACAACGAGGAGAAAGGCAAACTGCAGTCTGAAGGCGAATGCCAGCCGCTCATGATCGGCTTCTCCACCCTGAGCAGCCATGAGCCATGGGATGTACCCATCCACCGGATGGACGACCCCGTACTCAATGCCTTCGCTTATCTCGATGACTGCATCGGCCATTTCGTGGAGACGCTCCGCAAGAGTGAGGCATGGAAAGACCTGCTCATCATCCTGCTGCCCGACCATGGCATCAGCCACGGAACCTGGGACAACACCAAACTGCAGCGCAACCAGATACCGATGCTCTGGCTGGGGGGTGCCGTGAAACAGCCCGTCACCATCCCCACCCTCTGCAACCAAAGCGACCTGCCTGCCACACTGCTCGGACAGCTGGGCATCCCTCACGACGACTTCGAATTCAGCCGCGACGTGCTGAGCAAGACCTATACCCGGCCCACAGCCATGAACACCTTCACCTCGGGTTTCATGCTGGCAGACACTACGGGACATATCATCTACGACCTCGACTTCAAGCAGTTCACCGTCAGCCAGAGCCCCCATGCCGAAGAACTCCTGCAACTGGGCAAGGCCATCCTGCAACGCACGTCGAGCGACCTGAAACACCGATAACATGACAATGAACCAATTGTTCTACCGACTGCTCCGCGGAAGTGTCGGGCTGATTTCCCGACTGCCGTTCCCACTGCTCTACGCCCTGTCTGATGTGGTGTATGTGGTGGTCTACCACCTCATAGGCTACCGCCGCCGGGTGGTGAGACAGAACCTGCGCACCTCATTCCCCGATAAAAGCGAGCGCGAACTGCGTGACATCGAGCGCCACTTCTACCATTTCTTCTGCGACTATCTCAACGAGACCTTCAAACTGATCACCATCAGCAAGGAGGAACTGCGCAAACACCTCGAGTTCCGCAACATCGAACAAGTGGAAGCCTATCTGAATCAGGGGCGTGACTGCGCCGCCATGCTGGGCCACTACGGCAACTGGGAGTGGCTCTCGGCCACAAGCATCGGTTTCCAACCCTCCACACAGGCAGTCACCGGACTCATCTATCATCCCCTCTACAACAAGGCATTCAACCAACTCTTCATTGACATCCGCGAGAGTCAGGGAGGCACCTGCATCCCCAAAAAACTCATCCTCAGATACCTGGCAGAATTCAGACGCAAACAGCAGCACTCGCTCATGGGCTATATCTCCGACCAGGGACCGAAATGGGAGAACATCCATCTCTGGATTCCCTTCCTCAACCATGAGACGGCGGTGTTCACGGGCGGCGAACGCATCATGCGCAAGATGAACAATGCAGTGTTCTATGTCGATATGGAACGGCCCTGCCGGGGCAAATATGTGTTCACCTTCAAACTCATCACCGACCAGCCGCAGGCAATGGAGGAACATGCCATCACCAAACGCTTCTTCGCGATGCTTGAAGAGTCGGTGCGGCGCGAACCGCGTTACTATCTCTGGACACACAACCGGTGGAAACGCACCCACGAGGAGTTCGACCGCCGCTTCATCGTAGAAAACGGGCACGTGCTGCCCCGAGAATCCTAACCCTCTCTTTCCCCTCTTTTCCATGAACAGAATCTGCTTCCTGACCCGCAACTACCGGGGACTGGCCAATGCCGGCAATAAGGCGAAGACCGACAACGAAGACACGCTGACCGACCTGGGTGCCATCAACCTGGGGCTCACGCGCAGCTTCCACCGCAACAAGGTGGTCACCTTCTTCCTCGACCTGGCCGGTGTCATCCGTTGCTGCCTGCGCCTCAAACGGGGCGACGTGCTCTTCCTGCAGTACCCCGTCAAGAAATATTTTGCCTTCCTCTGCCGCATGTCCCATCTCAAGGGAGCCAAGGTGGCGACTGTCATCCACGACCTGGGCTCCTTCCGGCGCAAAAAACTGACGGTGGCCAAGGAGATCAGCCGCCTCTCCCATGCCGACTACATCATCGGCTCGAACGAGGTGATGCGACAGTGGCTCACTGACCACGGACTACAGCGCCCCACCGGCTCGTTAGGTCTCTTCGACTACCGGTCGGAGGCCATGCCCTGCACCCACAGTCCCTATCGCCAGGGCCATGCCCGGGTGGTATATGCGGGTTCATTGGCCATGCGCAAGAATGCCTTTATCCTGAAACTGCAGGAGCAGGAGGCACAAGCCAAGAGTTACGAACTACATCTCTACGGCAACCGCGACGGACTGCCCGGACTGAAAGACTCGTCGGCCATGGTGATCCACGGCTTTTCCCCTGCCGATGCGTTCATCGCCCATGTCGATGCCGACTTCGGATTGGTCTGGGATGGCGACGCACTCGATGACTGCACAGGAAACTTCGGCGAATACCTGCGCTACAACAGTCCGCACAAGGCCTCGTTCTACCTGCGTGCCGGACTGCCCATCATCACCTGGAGCCACTCGGCCATCGCCCCGATCATCCTCAGAGAAGGTATCGGCATGGTCATCCACTCGCTCGACGACATGAACCATCAACTGGCTTCGCTCACCCCCGAGGCTTATCAGGAGATGAAGGGCAACACCGACCGCATCCTGCAGAAACTGCAGCGGGGCGGCTTCCTGAGCGATGCCCTCATCGAGATGAGCCGTCACCTCCCATCCCCCCTATCCCCCCAGCAGCCATGACCCATATCCTCATCTCTCCCGCCTGGCGCCATCTGAGCGACTGGATCCATCGTGTACCCGAACTGTTCGAGACATCGGGCACCGTCGTCTACGACTCGCGCAACCTCATCAAGAAGTTCACCCTGCCCGACGGCACCTGCCTGAACGTGAAGCGCTACCATGCCCCCCGCGGCATCAACCAACTGGTCTATTCGCTCGGACTGCGCAAGGCCAAGGGGCTGCGCGCCTACGAATATCCCGAACGGTTGCTGCGTGCCGGCATCCCCACACCCGAGGCGGTGGCCTATATCGAGCAGCGTCACGGAGGTTGGTTAGGCTACACCTATTTCATCAGCGTGCAGTGCCCCTACACCCACCGTATGTATGAACTCGGCGACGCCCCCAAAGGCAGTTACGAGACGATGGCCGACGACTTTGCCCGCTTCACCGCCTTCGTCCACAACCAGGGAGTGATGCACCTCGACTACTCTCCCGGCAACATCCTCTTCGAGCGCCAGGCCGACGGCCACCACCGTTTCTCACTGGTCGACATCAACCGCATGCACTTCGGACCGATAGGCCGCAAACAGGGGCTTGCCAACTTCAAGCGCATCTGGGGGCCGAAGGATTTCTTTGTGAGAGTCATCCGCGAGTATGCCCGGCAACGCCAGATAGACGAAGAAGAGGCGATAGCCTATGCGCTCAAGCAGCGCGCCCGCTTCTGGAAACGCTACCGGCGCAAACATGAGATGGATTTCAAGTTGGAACTATAGGCTCCTGTTGGGATTTTTCTTTTCCAATACATAAAAAAATACATTTCCAATACCTTATCAATTACATAGTCAACGACATGGTCAACTACGATATCAAAGACGTACAGCACCACACGCTGCGCATTCTGCAGGCCTTAGACGAGGTCTGCCGGCAACACCAACTCTCTTATTATCTCTGGGCAGGCACGATGCTCGGAGCCGTCCGCCACAAGGGTTTCATCCCCTGGGACGATGATGCCGATGTGGCCATGCCACGCGAAGACTATGAGCGGCTCATCGCCCATCCCGAATGGCTCCCCGCCCCCTTCGAACTGGTCTGCACCGAGAATGATGCCACCTACCCTCTGCCCTTCGGCAAGATCCAAGCTGCCGACACCACCCTCATCGAGCGTGCCCATCTGCGTTACCTCGGCGGTCTCTATATCGATGTCTTCCCCTTGGATGGCGTCCCCTCCTGCCCACTGCGCCGCCGTCTGCATTTCGCCCACTACGAGTGGCTCAAGAAACTGCTTTATTTTGTTTGCCGCGACCCCTACAAGCATGGCCATGGTCCGCAGAGTTGGGTTCCGCTGTGGGTGCAGCGCCACTATACGCTCCAGGGCATCCAGCAGCGCATCGTCAACCTGCTGAAGCGATTCCCCTACCGGGAGTCAAGTTTAGTGGCCGACTATGACGACGGCATGCGGGGCATCCTGCCCAAGGAGGTACTGGGCACTCCCACCGACTGCCTCTTCGAGGGTCATACGCTGAAAGGGGTGGAGCAGTATCACCGCTATCTCAGTGCCAAATATGGTGAGTATATGGTGATACCGAAGGAGGGAAACCGCCATCAGCACCATTTCCACTACGTCGACTTCCATACGCCCTATCGCGACTATCGGGAGCCTGGAAACTAAGAGTGACCGAAACTATGAAAGTGTTACAAATAGTTAAACAAAGGAAAGGGGTATCTCTCGGCTCTGCAAGGACCGAGGAAACCTCTTGGGAGCCAAAAAATCGTCCAACTGCGTTTTTGGCACTTTCCAGTTGGGAAAATAAATTTTTCCAGTTGGAAATATAAATTTTTCCAGTTGGGCACTTTTCTTTACAAAACGGGCAAAACGAGCGGAAATGGGGAAATTTTGTCACGCCATACAGCGAAAAAAGGGTGCCATGACAGCACAATAAAAGCAAAAAAAGACAAAAAATTTGGAGATATTAAATAAAATATGTAATTTTGCATCAACAAACTTCGGGAGAAGATACGGATCAAAATTACACCAATTACTACAATTTCACTGGCTCTTATACCGCAGATAAGCAATAACATTGTATTCACTAACGTATAGGACCTATGAAGAAAAGAATGAAAGCAAATGCGAGAATCGCTCCATTCTCTCGCCCGACCCTGGCCGTCGGTTGTGTAGGCCAGTTGGACACGGCTTCTATCAAAGTGCCCACAGTAGCCGTGATGACTCCGAATGAGGCAAGAACTTTT
>JAEDMP010000010.1 GCA_016302965.1 Bacteroidaceae bacterium | reverse complement strand
ATCTACAAGAATATTGGAAGGAAGATGTCTTGGGACGATAACTGAACAATCGCCCTTGCTTCTTTACTACATATATAATAAAGATTGAAGAGGCTGTGTCAGTTACTTTTGACACAGCCTCCTTATCTTACTAATTATCAGAATCTAAGGATTATTCCTCTACGGCTGCCTGCGCCGCAGCAAGACGAGCGATAGGCACGCGGAATGGAGAGCAGCTGGCGTAGTTCATGCCAATCTTGGCGCAGAACTTCACTGAGCTGGGCTCACCACCGTGCTCACCGCAGATACCGCAGCGGAGAGACGGACGAACACCACGACCCTTCTCTACTGCCATCTTGATGAGCTGGCCAACACCCTTCTGGTCGAGAACCTGGAATGGGTCAACCTTAAGAATCTTCTTGTCGAGATATACGGGCAAGAAGCTGGCAATGTCGTCACGAGAGTAACCGAAGGTCATCTGGGTGAGGTCGTTGGTACCGAATGAGAAGTACTCAGCCTCAGTGGCGATACGATCTGCAGTGAGGGCTGCACGAGGAATCTCGATCATTGTACCAATCTCAAACTCAATCTCCACGCCATACTCAGCGAATACCTCCTTGGCAGTCTTCTGGATAATCTCCTTCTGCTGCTTCAACTCATAGAGGATACCGATGAGCGGAACCATGATTTCGGGCTTCGGATCCTTGCCTTCCTTCTTCAACTCGCAAGCTGCAGAAAGGATGGCGCGAGTCTGCATGGCTGTAATCTCGGGGAATGTGATACCCAAACGGCAACCACGGTGACCGAGCATTGGGTTGTTCTCGGCGAGAGAAGCCACACGACGCTGGATGGTGGCGATGTCAACACCCATCTCATCAGCCATAATCTGCTGACCAGCAAGATCGTGGGGAACGAACTCGTGGAGAGGTGGATCGAGCAAGCGGATGTTAACAGGACAACCGTCCATAGCCTCGAGGATACCCTTGAAGTCGGCCTTCTGATAAGGCAGCAACTTGGCAAGTGCCTTCTCACGACCCTCAACAGTCTCAGAGAGAATCATCTCGCGCATAGCGACAATCTTCTTGTCCTCGAAGAACATGTGCTCTGTACGTGTCAGACCAATGCCCTTAGCTCCGAAAGCGCGTGCCACGCGTGCATCGTGAGGAGTGTCTGCATTTGTGCGCACCTGCAGTACAGTGTATTTGTCGCAGAGATCCATCAGCTCCTTGAAGTCGCCGCTAAGCTCGGCAGCCTTGGTCGGGACCTCGCCTGCATAAACCTGTCCGGTAGTGCCGTTAAGAGAGATGTAGTCTCCTTCCTTATATACAACTCCGTCGATTTCAACGGTCTTCGACTTGTAGTCAACATTGATGCCACCGGCACCGGAAACGCAGCACTTGCCCATACCACGAGCCACAACGGCAGCGTGAGAGGTCATACCGCCACGTGCGGTGAGGATACCTTCGGCAGATGCCATACCGGCGAGGTCTTCGGGGCTGGTCTCGATACGCACCATGATCACCTTGTGGCCGTCAGCGTGCCATGCCTGGGCGTCGTCGGCGTGGAACACAATCTGACCGCAGGCGGCACCGGGAGAAGCGGGCAGACCCTGGGTGATGACCTTGGCCTTCTGAAGGGCGAGCTTGTCGAATACGGGGTGGAGCAGTTCGTCGAGCTTCTGGGGCTCACAACGCATGATGGCGGTCTTCTCGTCGATCATGCCCTCGTGCAGCAGGTCGATGGCAATCTTCACCATAGCGGTACCTGTACGCTTGCCGTTACGGGTCTGGAGGAACCAGAGTTTGCCTTCCTGTACGGTGAACTCCATGTCCTGCATGTCGTGGTAGTGCTTTTCGAGCTTGTCCTGCAGGTCGTTGAGCTGGGCATAAATCTCGGGCATGGCCTCTTCCATGGAAGGATAGTTGGCGGCACGCTCTTCCTCGCTGATGCCTGCACGCTCTGCCCAACGCTGTGAACCAATCTTGGTAATCTGCTGGGGGGTGCGGATACCGGCTACCACGTCTTCGCCCTGGGCGTTCACGAGATACTCACCGTTGAAGAGGTTCTCACCGTTACCTGCGTCGCGGCTGAAGCAAACACCGGTAGCAGAGGTCTCACCCATGTTACCGAATACCATGGCCATCACGCTTACGGCAGTACCCCACTCATCGGGAATACCTTCCATCTTGCGGTAGAGGATAGCGCGCTCGTTCATCCAGCTGCGGAATACGGCGCAGATGGCACCCCAGAGCTGCTCGATAGGATCATCGGGGAAGTCCTTGCCGGTGCGTTCCTTGATGGCAGTCTTGAAGAGGCTCACGAGTTTCTTCAGTTCCTCTACGGAGAGGTCCTTGTCGAGCTTCACGCCACGCTCAGCCTTTACGCTCTCGATAATCTCCTCAAACGGATCGATGTCTTCCTTGTTTACGGGCTTCATTTCGAGCACCACGTCGCCATACATCTGAACGAAACGGCGATAGGAGTCGTAAACGAAGTGGGGGTTGTTGGTCTTGGCTACCAGTCCCTCGGCCACCTCGTCATTCAGACCGAGGTTGAGGATGGTGTCCATCATACCGGGCATGGAAGCGCGGGCACCTGAGCGTACGCTCACGAGCAGCGGGTTCTTGACGTCACCAAACTTGGAGTTCATCAGTTCCTCGGTGTGCTTTACGGCTGCGTTTACCTCGTCCTGAAGGATTTCCATGATCTTTTCCTGGCCAACCTTGTAGTACTCGTTGCAGCAGTTGGTGGTGATGGTGAAACCTGGAGGAACGGGAACCCCAATAAGGTTCATCTCAGCAAGGTTGGCACCCTTGCCACCAAGTTCCTCTCGCATTTTTGCATTACCTTCGGCCTTTCCGTTACCAAAGGTATATACTCTTTTGTCGCTCATAAATTGGTTTTTGTTATGTGTTATAATAAAGAATAATGAATGTGTTAATTTAAGATTAAGAATTCTAATATGCAAATATAAGGCAATTATTTAAATGTTGCAAGAAAATGAGCAAAAAACTGACCCGAATCTTAATAATTTATATTACTTTTGCAGAAAAATAGCGAAAACAGTATGAGTAGAAAGAAAAAACCGCTGCCTCTTTTGGAGGCTGTAACCATTACAGACGTGGCTGCCGAGGGCAAGGCCCTGGCACGTGTTGACGATATGGTGGTGTTTGTCCCCTTTTGTGTACCCGGGGATGTTGTGGACATTCAGTTGAAGAAAAAGAAGCATAGTTATTGTGAAGGCGATGTGGTGAGATTCCTCTCTTATAGTAAGGTGAGGGAGGTGCCCGTTTGCGAGCATTTCGGAGTGTGCGGTGGATGCAAATGGCAGAATCTGCCCTACAGCGCACAGCTCGAGGCCAAGCAGAGTCAGGTGGAAAACCAGTTGCGCCGCATCGGAAAGGTGGAACTGCCGCCGTTCCGCCCCATTATGGGCAGTGTGAAGACCCTGGAATATCGCAACAAACTGGAGTTTGGATGCAGTAACAAACGATGGCTCACCCGTGAGCAGGTGGCATCCGGTTACCGATACGACAACATGAACGGCATCGGGTTCCATATCACTGGAGCCTTCGACAAGATTCTGCCCATCGAGAAGTGCTGGCTCATGGACAATCTGCACAATGACATCCGCAATGCCATTCGTGACTATGCCTTCGGCCATGCCATCAGTTTCTTCGACCTCAGGGCACAGAACGGACTGCTCAGAGACCTCATCATCCGTAACTCCAATACCGGTGAGTGGATGCTCATCATCCAGTTCCATTTCGAACAGGACGGCGACGAGGAGCGCGCTTGGGGACTGATGCAATTTGTGGCTGACAGTTTTCCGCAAATCACCTCTTTATTATATGTAGACAACCAGAAGTGCAATGACACCATCGGCGACCTGGACGTGAAGGTGTTCAAGGGAAACGACCATATCATCGAGACCATGGAGGAACTACGGTTCAAAGTAGGTCCCAAGAGTTTCTATCAGACCAACACCGAGCAGGCCTATCACCTTTATTGTGTGGCCCGCGAGTTTGCCGGACTTACGGGCAAGGAGCTGGTTTACGACCTCTATACAGGCACAGGAACCATTGCCAACTTCGTGGCACGGCAGGCACGGCAGGTCATCGGTATCGAATATGTGCCCGAGGCCATCGAGGATGCCAAGGTCAACTCTGAACTCAATGGTATTGCGAACACCCTTTTCTATGCGGGTGACATGAAGGATATACTCAATGATGATTTTATCGCATCGCATGGTCGGCCCGATGTCATCATTACGGATCCGCCACGTGCAGGTATGCACCAGGATGTTATCGATACGATTCTGCGGGCTGCACCGGACCGTATCGTATACGTGAGTTGTAATCCTGCCACTCAGGCACGCGACCTCTCTTTGCTCGACTCGCTCTATCGGGTGGCAGAGGTGCAGCCCGTGGACATGTTCCCCCATACGCCGCATGTGGAGAATGTGGTATTGCTGGTGAAAAGATGAATAGCAAAGAATCATTTTACGGAATAAACAAATAATAAGATGAAAAAAATCATGACAGTGGCGGCACTTGCCACTTGGGGGCTTACTGCTTCTGCCCAAAGCGAATGGTATAAGAATATCAAGGTGGGAGGCTATGTGATTGGCGAATACCAATATTCGTCGCAGGAAGACAAGACACCCAAAGACAACTTCAGTACACGCTTGGTGCGCATGACGGTGGATGGCAAGGTGACCAATGATTTCACATATCGGATACAGGCGCAGCTCAACGGTACGCCGGGCACATCCAGCGGTCCGCGTATCGTGGATGCCTTTGTTGAATGGCAGAAGTACGGATTTGCCAAGGTGAAGGTGGGACAATTCAAACGCGCATTCACCTTTGAGAATCCCATGAATCCTATCGACCAGGGATTCATCGCGTATTCCCAGGTAATCAGCAAACTGGCGGGATTCAGCGACCGGGTGGGAGAGCACTCCAGCAACGGACGCGATGTGGGCGTACAGCTGCAAGGTGACTTGATGCCCGATGCAGATGGACGCAACTGGCTCCACTATCAGATAGGTGTCTACAATGGACAGGGTACCAACTCAAGCGATGTGAACAATTCGAAAGACCTGATAGGAGGAATCTGGCTGATGCCGGTTGAGGGATTGCGATTGGGAGCCTTCGGATGGCATGGCAGTTATGCGCATAAGGGGGCAGATGCCGACGGCGTGCAACGTGTGGTGAGTGTGGCGCGCAACCGATATGCTGTCGGCGGAGAGTATAAGGCCAATGACTGGACCATTCGCTCTGAATATATCCACAGTCAGGGAGCAGCCTTCAAGAGCACCTCGGCTTCAGACATTGCCATCAAGGCCAATGGCGACAAGGCTGACGGATGGTATGCGGCACTCATCGCGCCCATCCAGAAGAATGTGTGCCATGTCAAGGCACGGTATGATGTTTATCGTGACCGTGCCGACTGGACTTCGTCGAAAAACCAGTATGAGCTGGGTGTCGACTACATCTTCTACAAAAAAGTGAAGGCGCAAGTACACTACGTTTGGGTGAACGACCGTACACAGCCCTCGGGTAAGCAAAACTACAACCTGGTGGATTGCCAGGTGAGTGTCCGGTTCTGATCTGATTGTCCCGCTGTATCTCCTACCTCCTTCTGTGAATGCGCTCCATCAGGGCATTCCAGAGGGAGGTTTTTTGATGGAGGATATAGAGGGAGACAATGGCGCTCAGCGAGACAAAGAGGATGGAGGCACACCAATAGAGCCATCCGCTGAAGAGTTGGGCGGAAGCCCAGGCGAGGATGCCGATGGGGAGTTGCAACGACATGTACTTGATGATTGGTGAGGAGAGTTGCAACCCGTATTTGGCATGTGCAAAGATAATCAAAGCCCCCAGTTCTATCCAATGGATGGCTGCCAGTGCCACACCTGTACCCACCAGGCCACCATAGTGGTAGCCTATCACCACACCCGCAACGAGCATGAGGTCATAGAGACTCTCCATGGCCATAAAATGTTGGGATTTGCCTTTGGCGAGGGGCATATAACTGATGGGCAGCGAAAGGGCTTTGGCATACATGGCAAAGGTGGCTATCTGGGCCATTGACACGATGGGCATGAACTCGTGGGAGTAGAGCATGGGGATGAGCAGCGGAAGCGCCACAATGAGTCCGACAAGCATTGGAGACACCATGAGCAAGGCCACTTCGGCCTGACGGTTGGCGGCCTGACAGAAGAGGTGCTGGTCGTTGTTGGCTGCGGAGAGCCGGGGAAAATAGTCGGTCTCCATGGCAGAGAACACCATGCCGGTATAGGTGATGATGAGCATGTAGGCCGAGGAGTAGAAGCCCACGGTGCTGAGTTCACCTTGGAGGTTGAGATAACTCCTGACCAGCATCTCGGCACCGCTGCCCAGCACGCCGGCAAGGATGAATGCGATGCCCAGCCTCACCATCGGATAACCTTCGGAGAGATGGCTCCAGAGATGGCGGATGGAGTAGGGGAAGATGCGGAAGGTGAAATGGCAGGCGGCTGCCATGGAGACGAAGGCTCCTGCCACGATGACAGGGACGATGCCCGACTCACCGAAGAAATAGAATACGGGTACGGAAATGAGCAGCATCACGATTACGCAGAACAGTTGGATGACTGCCAGTGACTTGAGGCGGCGCATACCCTTGAGGATGGCCATCTCGCCTCCGGTTACTGCCAGCATTCCCACAGCGGGTGCCAGCAGCATGAAATGGAGGGTATGGTCACCCCAGGCGAAGGTATAATCGCTCAGGATGGAACCCAGCGATACACATACAACCATGCCCAATAGGGCTGCCAGCAGGCACCAGCTTCGCACGACACCTACGAAATGGCGGGTATGGCGGAGGCTGCCCTGGTCGAACAGTTCGGAGATGTTTTTGACAGCGCTGAACGAGATGCCGAAGGAGGTGGAATTGGAGATGAAGTTGAGTGTGGTAGTGAGCAGTGACATCAGTCCCATGCCTCCAGGCCCCAGAAGTAGCGCAACGAGTTTGTTGCGTACCAGGCCGATGAGAATGTTCAGACCCTGCACGCCGCCAAACACCCCCGCATATTTCAGCACGTGGGTGTAGCTGTTTTCCTCCTTTTCCAGTTGTTCCTTGTCCAGCAGTTCTTGTTCCTGATGGTGAAGAATCAACGGCTCTGTCTCTTCGTTGTGGTTGTTGTTCATATCAGTTTCTCTTCTCATAAACAGTAGAGCTGTTCATACTGTCGTGCCACTTTGAGATAGTCGTGATGGCGGAGAATATAATCAATACTTTGCTGTTTCAATTGATTGATACGTTCAGGATGGGTGGCAAGTGTTTCCAGTGCGGCCTCTACACTTTCCATCTTCGGATCGACATTGATGATGGGGCGCAGTTCCTCTTCGCCCAGTATCTGATAATTCTCGGGTTCGCCTCCTCCGATACAGATGATGCCTTTGCTCATGGCTTCCAACGCATTCATGGCAGGCGTATAGCTGTAGAGTTGGTCGAGGATGGCATCACTGCCTTCCATGAGCACCCGGTATTGCGCGAAGGGAATACTCTCGGCAATGCGCAACTCCACATTGGCAGGATGTCGGGCTGCCACTCGTTGGGCGGCTTGGAGCATGACATCTGTCCCCTTGTAGGAGGAGCGGGTACGGTTGATGCCGATAAAGAGCTTTAGTGGCTGTCCGGGATGCCATAGGTTGATAGGCTCTTTGTGGGGTGTCTGGATGGGGAACGGGATGAAGTGGGTCTTTGCGGGGAACAGGGGCTGATAGCACACCCAGTATTCATAGAGTCCGGCTACGATGGCATCAGCCTCGCTGGCTATCAGTTCGTTCAGCCGTTGTTTTACTGTACCTACCCAATCTCTTCGTTCGGTGAGTGCCTCTGGATTCTGGCGCAGTTCATTGCCAAAATTGAAGTCGCTGTAGCGCAGTGGTTTGCGTGTGCAGCATTCGTGTACCCAGTAATAGTCCATGCCGAATGCTCCCAAAACGAGTTTGCCATTGTGTTGTCGCAGGTAGCGATAGATGTGCTGGATGCGCTCCGCCTTGAGCTCGAGAAACATTGGGTTGATGAGTTGTACCACATCATAGCCCCGCATCGAAGGCAGCGCCTTGATGAGGCGTGCGGTGAAGTTGATAAAACCGCATATTCCTGCCTTTCGGTTCAGGTCGATGTCGCGCGGATAATTCTTCCAGAAGTCACCATTGGAGGCTACCGTCACCTGGTGTCCCAGATGGCGTAGTCCCTCGGCGAGGGTCCAGTGAACATGGCTATATTCTCCGAGCAGTAGTATCTTCATCTCTGTTGTTTGATTCGGCTGTTAATTGATTCGTATGGTTCTTTCAGATGCAGTGTGATTATCATTTGGTGCTTGGCGATGGTTTCTTGCCAAGATATTGGTGCACCAGTTTGCTCATGATGCATAATGTCTTGAATCCCAACCATCTGTTAATCTTCAGTTTAAGACTGCTTTGATAGGGCAGCCGGGGAAGATTGATTATCTGTCCGCTGTGCTCGTAGTAGTCGATAGCGGTGTTGATGGTCGCCTCATAGTAGCCTGCATCGTGTATTTCCGACAATAGGTGCAGGTGGGCATCGAGTTGGTTTTTCAGCTCTTTGGCCCCGGCTGTATGGGTGATGCCGTCAAGATTGTCATAATAATAATAGAGTCCAACGGAGGTGTTGGCTATGAGCCGGCAACGTTTGATAACCTGGGGCAGAAACCACAAATCCTCAAACACCACGCCTTCAGGAAACCAGATGCCGCGCAACAGTTCGCGGCGGTACACCTTGTTCCAGGCATAACTGTGCAGGTAGGTTTTCTCTTCAAGCCAGTATTTGCGCCAATCGGTGTAGGTCTTATTTTGGCCGAAAGAGAGCAGTTGCTGACGTAGTGGATTGCCGTAGTGTTCGATGACAGGAAATTCCAGCATGTCAAAGTCTGGATGTACTGTCAAAATGCCCATGAGCTGCTCCAGTGTATCAGGCTCAAGCCGGTCATCACTGTCGACAAACATCAAATATTCTCCTCTTGCCTTCTTCATACCCTCATTGCGAGCCTTGCTCAGACCTCCATTCTCCGCAAGATGGATTACCTGGATGCGGTGGTCCTTCTGTACCCAGTTGTCGCAGATGTCTGGGCAGCGGTCGGGCGAGGCATCATCCACCAAGATAAGCTGGATGTCGCGGAATGACTGCCGAATGATGCTTTCAATACAGCGGTCGAGTGTGTTCTCTACCCGGTAGACGGGAACAATGATGCTGAGTTTCATAGTTGTCTATTCATATATCACTAAACTGTCGACCTTGGTTCTCGCCTTCAGCCAGTCGTGCAGCCGTTTGCGGTCGGCGGCTGTCAATTGGGGCTTGGGATCTGTGCTGATGATGGCCGCCACAAACTGGCTGGTGGCGGTGGTGTCGCGGTGGGCTTCGGATACTCTGGCCAGACTGAGGGTTCTCACTTGGGGGAAGAGGCTCTTCATCTCCTCTCTTGTCTCGGTAGCGAGTTGTTCCAGACGTGTGTAGTTCTCCAGACGGTTCTTGGTCTCGCTCAGTTGTGATGAGATTTCCATCAGTTTCTGGTGGTCGGCATCCCTGGTACTATGCAGTTGTGACAGTTTGCTGTTGAGTAATACACTGTCAGACTTCTCGCCTTGGATGATGTTGAGCGTATAGTTGTCAAGGTGGTAGTGCTGCATGTTCTTGGTGGCTACACGCTGAGTGGAATCAGAGATTTCCCTGCCCACAGCCACGATGTGCAGCATTTTTTTCTCTTCATCCACAGAGTTGGAGATAATTTGGGTGCCAGGTTGCTCCAGCTCCGTTTTCATGAAACGGGAGAGCTGGTTGTCGAAAAGGCTCCGTCTAACGATGCCGATAGTCATGACCACTGCAGGAATCATTGTCACCACAGCTATACCCATCACCAATCGTTTGGCCTTGCGTTCCAATCCTGGAGTCTGGAACTCCTTGCGGTGGAAATGCATGAGCCGTACGCCGGCATAGGTGGCAAGGCTGATGAATACCGTATTGATGAAGAATAGGTAGAAAGCCCCCAGGAAGTAAAGGATGTGACCGGTGGCCAGTCCATAGCCTGCTGTACAGAGAGGTGGCATGAGTGCTGTGGCGATGGCTACACCTGGAATGACATTGGCATTGCCTCGCGTGCAGAGCGCAAGGATGCCTGCAGCTCCGCCAAAGGTAGCTATGAGCACGTCATAGATAGTAGGCATGGTGCGCGCTAACAGTTCTGACTGGGCTTCTCCCAATGGGGTGAGGGTGAAGTAGACCATGGCTGTGAGTACACTGATAAGGGTGGCAACACCAAAGTTTTTGGCGGCGCGTCTCAGCAGCTCGATATCGTTGATGCCCATAGCGAGTCCCATACCGATAATAGGACCCATGAGAGGGGAAATGAGCATCGCGCCGATGATGACGGCTGTTGAGTTGACGTTGAGGCCAAGTGAAGCGGTGAAGATAGCGAAGATGAGTACCCAGAGATTGGCTCCCTTGAAGCTTACCCCCTGGGTAATTTCGCTGATAATTTGTTGTTCTTCCTTCATATCTTGTTTGATAATGAAGTGGGCTCTCACGTCTTGCCAGAGTTTCAGATAGGTCTCGTTGTTCATATTCGTTCAGAATTAGTCAGACATTGGTTCATGCCTTGTGGGTGGATATTGGGTGGCTGGATGGTCAGAACTTGAGATCATTAATCTCGCTGATTTCCTCTTCATCAAACCATTTGGAGAGGCGTTCTTTGGCTTTCTGCTGGATGCTTGGCTCGACATTGTTCCAAACTTTTTTCAACACAAAGAGCAGTACGGCCAAATCATCGCCCAGACCGACAATGGGGATGGCATCGGGTACCACATCCAAGGGGCTAATCATATAGCCCAGTGCACCGATGATGATGGCCTTGTCGGCGGTTGACACCTTGTCGCTCTGTAGGGTGTAGAAGAGGATAAGGGCTACATAAGTCAGTTTGGCACCTGCACGTTTGGCAATTTTAGTAATCTTGTCGACAAATTCGGATGGAGAGAACTTGTTGGCGTAACTCATGAAATCGGGTAATTCCATAATCGTAATTTTTTTATTGGGTTAATAAATGTATCGTGTGGACTATTGTATAGTCCATCTTGTTTTGGATAATGGGGGGGCAATCAGTGCTTGAGTCTGAGAATGCGGATGCCCGTATGGGTAGGGTGTTGTGACAGGTAACGCTCCAGTGTCATCGGTTCTTCCACCACTTTTTTGTGAAGTTGCGAGGCATTGAGCAGATGGAGTCCGTCATGATGCCATACGGCAAATCCGAGATGGGCGATATCCAATCCCTTTTTGCGGCTTGTGATGGCAATGATATCACCATCAGATACCGTTTGGCGTAGCACTTTGGTGTTTCTGACCTCCGATTTTGGGATATAGCGGAAAGTCTTGCCGTTCAGTGCCAGCTCCTGACGGCGGATGACGGGGATGAACTCCGGATGCCGTTTCAGGGCATCGTAACTGTTGGGGTGGGAGGTCATGTAGCCCAAGTGGATATGCTGACGCCCCTTGAAGGGAGGATTGGGTGATTGCAGTTCGATGATAAGCCCCTTGTTGCTGTTGTCGACAATCCAGTCGGTGAAATAGTGGATACGGGTGGTATAGTCTCCTGTTTTTCCTCCGCGGTAGCGAAGTTGTTGCAGCTGCTTTTTGAAATGGGCGAAGCGGTTTTGGCCTTGGCGTGCACAGAGTGTGAGGGCAACGGTGGTCTCCACCAGCGTGGTGCAGTCGAGTTCACGGGTGTTCACCACCAACCGCTCATCCTTGTTTACTTCCAGCGTGTGAGCCACATAGGGCAAGCCCAACATCTTGCGGGCAAAGAACAGGTTGAGGTCGGCCGATGTTGCCCCTTTCGGAGCATCGGCGAGCCATTGCTCAATGCGGATGCTGTCGCTTTGGGCTGACAGCGGCAGGGCGAACAGCCAGCAGGTCAGCAGCAGACTTATCCAACGCTTTCCTTGGTGATTGGTCATGATCCTTCGTGTCATATTTTTGTTTCTTATTCTCATAATTTGTGGATGATTGTATTCGCTGATTATTTCTTCTTCCGATATCTTGGCTTGATGCCAAAATTATAGCCGGTATAAATATTGAGACAGCCGAAGACATTGTAGGTCTCAAAGCGCTCTTTCCGGTAATTATTGGTGTGCAGAATGGCACTGGCTCCTGCATACCAACGTGTGTTGTTGTAGACAATGCCGAAACGCCCTATACCATCCAGGTTGATGTTGTTGAACTGGAAACCTTGACTGGAACTGTTGCTTTCGGTGTTGCCGTGTGAACGCTTGTAGGCCAGAGCCAGTTGGGCACTGGCACAAAACAGACAATTGCGGGCAAATACCCAATTGTAGGCATATCCTCCAGAGAGGCTCACGTCCCAATAGTTCACCTTGTTGAACTTCATGCCACTGTCTACCTCGAACGAAGGGATATCACAGCGGTCTTGTACGAGTGCCTCCAGTTTCTTGGAGTCAAACTCCAGACTGTTGCGGGTATATCCTAAGCCTGCTATCCATGAGCCGCAACTGATTTTCTGACAGGTACTTTGAGAGAAGGCTGCAGGGTAGGAGAAGCGGTTATGGTTGAAGATATAATAGGTGTTGATACCGGTGATGCCTACGTTCACGCCATCAAAAGCTACCCCCTCCAGCCGATTGGCATTCACATTCGGGCCGAAACCTGCATTCCGTATTTTGTAGTCGCTGCCAGTGCGTCGGTAGAAGAGGTCTATGCCAATTTGTGAACTGTAGATATAGAAGTCGAACTCTTTCTTCAGCTTGCCCTCGGATACACCCAGGTTTTTCAACTCGAAGGTATAGCCGAGGAAAAACCAACGCCAGCCAACGTAGGGACCCACGCGCATGATGACATCGGGAGAGAGGTCAACATAATCGCCATTGGAACTGGCCAGACGATAGAAATCGTAGTTGAAAGTACTTTGAAGCATCACCGTGAAGTTGTAGTGCTGGGGCTCGATATAGCTGGTGTCAATGGCACTGAAGCCACGCACCACTTTGCGTGCCTTGCCCAGCTCGCGCTTGCGTGCCTCTATCTGGAGCGGCAGCAGCAAAGCGAGTATCATCAGCAGTAGGGTTTTCATTATTTCGTGCTTCATGAGTCTTGATGTTCTTCGATAGTGGTTACTGTATTCTTGTCGGGGGAACCGTCACAGAGGGAGGTACAGATAATGACTGCTAAATCTTTCCCAGAATACGGTCGAGCGCCCAGTTGGCAGGTGTGGCCGAGATGCCTGTACATTCGCAGATGGTGAGACCCTGCAGATGCTCGATGACTGCCTTGATGAGCGGAAACTGGACATAGGGTGGATTGGGTACCTCGATGCGTTGGCAACCTTCTTGGGTGTTGAGTTCAATGGGTGCGTAACTGAAAACGGAAAAACTGAGTTGTCCCTTGTCACCGATTACTTCCACACGGTCTGCACGGGCTGAGTCATGAGCCACGAAGCACCAAGAACCGCTGCCGGGCAGTCCGTTCTCAAAACGAAAGCAGGCGCTCACGGAGTCTTCTGCCAGATAGAGGCCTCCGCGGTTGGCACAGATACCGTCAGCCTCGGTAATGACTCCGAAGATATGCTGCAGCAAGTCGAGCTGGTGAGGGGCAAGGTCGTAGAAAAAACCGCCTCCGGCAATGTCTGGTTGCAGGCGCCAAGGTAGATTATGGGAGTGATAGTCGAGGTCTGGCGCTGGCACTGCAAAACGTATCTGTACATTGATAATCTTGCCGATGATGCCTCGGTCGATAAATTCTTTGACTCGCTGGAAATAGGGTAGATAACGGCGATAATAGGCCACAAAACAGGGTACTCCTGTATCGGCACTGATCTTGTTGATGCGTGCACAGTCTTCATAATTGGCTGCCAAAGGTTTTTCTATATACACCGGTTTGCCTGCCTTCATGGCCATGATGGCAAAAGTGGCATGGCTGGAGGGTGGCGTGGCAATGTAGACAGCGTTGACATCGGAATCATCGATGAGTTCCTGAGCGTCGGTATACCATTTACCGATGTGGTGGTTTTCTGCATAGCGGCGTGCTTTCTGTTCGCTGCGACTCATGACTGCCACGACGCTCGAGCCTGCAACCTCGCTGAAGGCTGGGCCACTCTTCTTTTCGGTCACCTCGCCGCAACCGATAAATCCCCATCTTATTTCTTTCATATCTGTAATTGGTCTTTAGTGATGTTTCATCCGTGGGATGTCTATTGGTGCAAAGGAAGATTTTGGATGCTCCCTTACAGCTTGCCCTTGGTTGAAGGCAACTCGTAGTGGTAGATGTCTCGCTTCACAGCCATTTTCACGGAGCGGGCAAAGGCTTTGTAGATTCCTTCAATCTTGTGGTGCTCGTTGTTCCCCTCTGCTTTGATGTTCAGGTTCATCAGTGCACCGTCACTCAGACTCTTGAAGAAGTGGAGGAACATTTCTGTGGGCACATCGCCTATCTTTTCCCGATGGAAATCGACATCCCAAACTAACCAGGGGCGCCCACCGAAGTCGAGAGCCACTTGGCAGAGACAATCGTCCATAGGGAGAGTGTATCCGTAACGCTCTACACCACGTTTGTCACCCAGCGCTTTGCGAAGACATTCGCCTATCACGATGGCAGTGTCTTCAATCGTGTGATGCTCGTCAACGTGGAGGTCGCCGTGGCAATCAACAGTCAGGTCTATCATGCCGTGTTTGCCTATCTGTTCCAGCATGTGATCGAAGAATCCCAGTCCTGTGTGAATGTGGCAATGGCCGTTGCCGTCAAGATTCATGCGTACGTAGATGTCGGTCTCGTGGGTGGTACGCCTCAGCTCAGCTATGCGTTCTCCAGCAAAGAGCAGCTCTGCTATCTTTGCCCAGGACATACCGTCTTTGCCTAAGATGAGTGCTTTGCAGCCGATGTTCTCGGCAAATTGGCGGTCGGTCTCGCGGTCTCCGATGACATAACTGCCTGCCATATCGTATTCAGGATTATGGATATATTTTTCAACCAGTCCTGTCTGTGGTTTGCGGGTAGGAGCATTGTCTTCCGGGAAATGACGGTCGATAAGGATTTCGTCGAAGGTGATGCCTTCACCCTCCAGTGTCTGGAGGATGAAACGATGGACTGGCCAGAACGTTTCCTCGGGGAACGAATCGGTACCGAGGCCGTCCTGATTGGACACCATCACAAACTCAAAGTCGAGTTTCCGACGTATGAAGGAAAGGTTGGTGAACATGCCTTCGGTGAAACGGAGTTTCTCAAAGGCATCTATCTGTTCGTCGGCTGGCTCATGGATGAGGGTGCCGTCACGGTCGATAAACAATACTTTTTTCATAGGGATAAGTTGGTTTGGGGTGTGTTGGATAAAGTTTAGAATCTCATCTCGTTGAGAATGAAGAGATAGAGGGTTCGTAACAGAAGCTGTGCCCATGACATCAACGCTGTCACAGCTGCCAGAAGTGGGAGGAAATAGGATGGCAACACGATGCTGTCACCTTGTGAAGCTCCCATGAATGCCTGGATGATGGCTCCCAACAGAATCATCATGGGCAGGCATACTACCACACTCAACAGCAGGATAAAGAGCAGTGCCAGCAGGTTGATGGCAAACACGAAGCCATAGTGGCGCATGGCCTCACCATAATGGCGTCGGAGAGACATGATGAAGTTTCCTTTGTGTAAGCACAGGTAACGGAGTGAAACATGGCTTACGGGAATGAGCAGGAACCAGATGATGACAACGCCACCTATCAGAAGGCCCAGACTGAGGCTGTGTTGGTGAAGAATGCCGATGGCATCAAGCGGAGCTGTATCGAATGAAACGTCTCCCCCCTCTCCATTTGGTATCGCCGACTCTGTGGCGGTAGAATCATAAGTGGTAATAAAATAGTAGGCTGCTGTTGCGGGGATAAGAAGCGGCAAAAAGACCAGGGTCAGATTGATGAGTGCACATTTCATTACCCGCCAGCCATCTTTCAGCATTTGCCTGTACCAGATTGCATGCTTCTTTTGTTCCTGGCCTGTTGCTGCCTCTTGTTGGGGGGCAGGATTCTCTGTGGCTGACTCAAGGGGAAACTTGTCTGCATCGTTTTCCTTTTCTCTGAGAAAGGGCAGATGGGCTCCGTAGAACAAACACTCAGCTATGCCTCCTGTCACCATGAGAGCCAGCATCCAAGTCCATGAACCTTTGAGCCACTCTGCCGGATGGACTGAGCCCTTGAGTGCAGCTGTAATCGGGAGGATAAGTCCTATGGAGCAACACAGATATACCACTGCCGGAAGCCAATTGTGGCGGAAACAGGGTTTGACTGTATTGAGATAATGGCGCACACCACGATTGACACATATTCCCATGCGGGTGCCTTTCTCTTCTGAGTTATGAAGTTGTTGTTGGTTCATGATATTCTGTTTTTCTTGTTGTTTCTTTTGTCGGAGTCAGATAATTTTTTATCCTCTATAAGGATTTGATTGTCATGAGTATCAGATGGCTACAATTGTTGCCTTGAAGAGTGCAAAGATGAACAGGAAGTGTAGCATGACAATTACCATGTCGACATCCGAGAGCTGATAGCCGGTGGATGTATAGTTGCTTGACACGAAATTGGTGCGTAAACGCTGTTTGCGATTGAGCCATAGAAACAGTCGGTAGACAAGGAGTCCCACCATACCACCCCAAAGCAATCCTATCAGGATGTCGCCGGGGTAATGAACACCGAGGTAGATGCGGGTCCAGCAGTTGACCAATGACCAAAAAATGAGGCTCATGGCAAGGAAACCATTACGGATGACAAGGCTGAAGAAGACGGCGATGCTGAAAGTGTTGGCTGCATGAGCGGAGAAAAAGCCGAAACGTCCTCCACGATATCCATCCACCACATCCACCAAGTATCCTATCTCTGGATCTTGTGCTGGCCGCCAGCGGGCTACTGTGGGCTTGACCAATGTGTCATCAATGGTCCCTGCCAGCACTACGCAGAGTGCAGCACAGAACACTATCTGAATAATTTGTCGTGCATTCTCATTGTTTTTTACTACCAAAATGAGCAGTGCCACATAGAGCGGAATCCAAGTGACACCTGCTGTAAGTGTAGAGATGAATGCGTCCATGAATAGCGAGTCGCTGCCGTTAAGCGTTAGCAGCAATTGTTTATCGGCTTGTATGAGGGAGGTAAAGTCCATAGATAATGTTTCCTTTCTTTTGCTTGGGTTAATACGCAGGGGAGAATGGGGGAGCTATGGCCTATATCAGATGACTTCCAGTTGCCGTGCTTCTATCCATCCCATTTTTCCGTCAGCCACCCTCACTTCTTTCCAGTCGCGCATGCTGTTGTCTACAATCTCCACCTTGGTTCCCTCATGCAGGATGTAAAGGTCTGTGCCATTTTGAGCGGGAGTACTCTTGATGGTAGCAGCAGGAGAAATGATGAGTGCTCCTGTACGGTTAATCAGGGCATCCTTCTGCTGAGCTGCAAATAGATTGCAGAGGCCGAAGGCGACAAACAGCAGCAGGGCACCAAAGAAACCTGTTTTCCGTAGCCAGATGGGGTTGGCAAAGAGGTAAAGCAATGAGAGCAGGATAACCAGCGTGAGCAGTAGTTGGGCGGTTGTGGCCCATCCGTCGACGCTGGCAAGATTGACCAGTGAGCGATACCAGGTGATGAAGAACATCTCCGATTCGGGGGTAATCTTGTCAATGGTCTTCTCTCGTGCCATCTGAAGGTTGATGCGGATGTCACGGTCGCCTGGAGAAAGCAGTAGCGCACGCTCGTAATTGAGAATGGCGCGGGGCAGGTTGTCGGTGCGAAAATAGGCATTGCCCAAATTATAGTAGATATTTGGGCTTACGCCTCCTTTCAGCAGCTGTTCATACCCACGGATGGCTTCCTGATAGTTCTGGTCTGCATAGGCTTTGTCTGCCTTTTGTTTCAGTGACTCAGCTTGGCTTTCTGAAAGTTGTGCAGACGGCTGCTTGTTGGCTTGCTCTGCAGCTGCGTTGATGGGCTGAAGGGTCAAGGCAAGTGTAAACAGTAGGCTCCATACAACTGTCCATCCGTTAATGGAAGCGCTAATATGTGGTTTCTTTTTCTTCATGACATTTTCTATGCTGGTGATGGCTGTCATGGCAGCCTCGTATGTCTTGTTCATATTACCCGTAGCATCTCCTGGGGCATAGCGTTCAAATTCGCACTCATCAAGGGCGCTGAGGAATAACAGCAGGGTAGATTCGGGAACATCGCGCTCTGCCAGACGCTGGTTGATGTTTTCGCGTGACAATTGTTCTACAGGCATATTCAGTTTGTCGCCCACATATCCCCAAAGGGCACGCAGTACTTCATCATAGAAGAGGTCTTTCTTGCCTTCTTGCAGCAGTTTTCCTGCCAGTTTCAGTCGCTTGGTTGCTACTTTGTTGGCTTGTTTGCCTCGCAACAAGTCGGAATGCTGCAAGCTCATGGCTCGCTTACGGAAGATGATGAAGAGCGAGATGAACACCAGCAGCTGTCCACCTAACAGCCAGAGATAGGGAGCAGAACCGAAGAAGAAGTCGTCCATGGGACGCAGGTCGGCGGTGCCTTGTTTGATATAGCGGATGTCTCGGTTGAGCTGTTTCACATCTTCTCGTCCGCTGTAGCTGCTTACGGTGCCGCTACCTTTGGCCACCTCCAGTGTGAAGGCTTCAGTCTTCACTGTCTGGTAGCCTCTTTTTTGTGTGTCGTAATATGTAAACTCTACGGGCGGAATCTCGTATTTGCCCTGATGGCGAGGCACCATGAGATAGTCATAGACCATGCTGCCTTCCACTCCTTTGGAACTGAGTTTGGTCTTGTCGGTAATCTTGGCGTCATAGCGGTCAAAATCTTTGGGCAGGTTGACTATCGGCTCTTTAATCAGCTTCAGATTGCCCACACCGCTGATGGTGACGCGAAGTTTCACGGGGTCGTTTGCCTTTACTTGTTGCTTGTCTAATTGGGCACTGATGTTAAAGTTGCCTACACCCAGAGAGAAATTGGCTGGTTTGGTCGGAAGGGGTGACACCTGGATGGTGAGTCCTGGGGCTTGGATGCGTTTCTTCACTTCCACATAGCTGGAGCCGCCGTTGAAGAAAGCTTCAAAGGGGTCGATGTTTCGGTTCATCTGCACCACGATGCCATTGAATGTGATACTGGGTATGCTGAGTTTGCCGGTCACTTGTGGGAACATCACATACTGGCTCCAGGTAACGGTGCGATAGGGCCGGCCATTATAGGTCTCCACCTTGAAACTTTTTTGCTGGGGCAACTGTACCTCCTGGATGTGAAATCCTTTGAGATCTGGCATTTTGCCCTCCAGTTGTGTCAAATCTACCAGCGAATAGACCTTATAGGTAAGCAGGATGGGTTCCTGTTCTACCACATGTTCCTTGTTGGCGCTAACCTTGATAAAGAGGTCTGAACTTGAAATCTGGCTTCCCGCCTCCCGCATTGGTTGGTTGGAGCCTTGATGATGGCTGTTGCCGCCTTGGGCGTGGGCAGACTCGTGAACAGTAATCTGAAGTTCGTTTGATGTCAATGACTTACCTTCTGCGGTAATATGGGCTGCTGGAATAGAATACTTTCCTTTCTTTGTGGCACTCAGGATATAGGTATAGGTGATGGAACTCGATGAACTGGTACGTCCATTCACCATCTGATAACTCATCTGTGATGACGTGCGTGGTCCTATCAGCACTTCCAGTTCTTCGGGGATGTTGCCTACCCTGAAGTTGCTTACTTGTTGGGTGTTTACAGTATAGGTGAGTCTAAACTGCTGTCCAACTGATACTTGTGCGGGCGCTTCTGCCACCAGTCGCTGTGCCTTTGCACACAGTGGCATGATGAGGCTGTAGACAGCCAGCACGAGTGTCAGTAAGGTTGCGTTCGATATGATGTCTTTTCTCTTCATCCTCATGATGTTATGTCTTAATGTTTGTGATATCTCACCAATTCTTTTCCAATTGTCTCTTCTGGGGTTGTTGCATGGCTTTCTTCATGCGTTGCTGGGTATTCTTCTCCTGTTGCATGGCCGCATTAAGCAACTGTTCCGCATTGTCCTTGTTCATCTGGTTTTTCTGAGGTTGGGGCTGCTGCGGTTGTTGCTTGTCCTCCTTCTTGTCTTGAGGTTTCTGTTGCTTCTCTTTTTCTTGTTCTTGTTTCTCGTTGTTTCCGTTTTTGTCCTTCTCCTGTTGCTTGTTTTGTTGCTGTTGTTGTTCCTGTTTCTTCTGCTGTCGCTTGCAAAGTTCCAGGTTGTAACGTGACTCATGGTCAGTGGGGTTAAGTCTCAAAGCGTTTTTGTATGCTTCGATGGCTTCGCCGAATAGTTTGTTTTTTTGGCAGACAACTCCCATGTTGTGATAGCCGTGAGCCTTGCGGAGTGGCGCTGTTTCTAACTTCACAGCACGTTCAAACTGCACTACGGCAGCCGAGTCTTTGTCCTGAGCCAACAGGGCGTTTCCCAGATTGTAGGCTGCTTGTGGATTGCGCGGATTCTTTTCGAGAGCTTTCCGGTAAGCCACTTCTGCGTTGGCCATATTGCCAGCCCTATATTCTTTGTTCCCCTGTTTCACCAGTTGCCGGTCAGTTTGGGCATTGGCAGCCATGGGAATCAATGTTATGGCAATCATCAGGGTGGTAGTGGGCTTGCGCTTGAAGAGACGTAAGCGGCGCAGCAATGGGTTTTTGCTCTCCATCAGCAGTACATCAAGGATAATCAAGATCAGTACCAGGATGCCGAAAGCTTGGAACTGTTCGTCAAACTCACTGTATATCTCCGACTCCATCTCTTTTTTGGACAGATTGGAGAGGGCTTCTTCCAGTTGGTCTTGGGCGTTGCTGTTATTCTCTACATGGATATAGGTGCCGCCACCTGCAGTGGCTATCTGGCGGCACATCTCTTCGTTGAGCCTCGACATGACGGTGTTGCCACTGCCGTCGCGCATGAATTCGTTGGAACCGTCTGCCACAGGGATGGGGGCTCCTTGTGTGGAGCCTACCCCCAGCACATATACGTTGATGCCTTTCTTGCGGGCCTCTTTGGCTGCTTCAACCGCGCCTCCCTCATGGTCTTCACCATCAGTGATGACGATGAGGGCTCTGCCCACACCTTTTTGCTGCGTGAAACTCTCCATTCCCATTTTGATGGCATAGGCGATATCTGTACCCTGATTTGCCATCATGGTTGGGTCGATATTGCTGAGAAACATCTTTGCAGATACATAGTCACTGGTAATGGGCAGTTGCACAAAGGCGTCGCCAGCAAACACCAGCAATGCAATCTTATCATCCTTGAACTGGTCAACCATGCGCTCCACCATCATCTTGCTACGGTCCAACCTGCTGGGTTCAACATCTGTAGCTCGCATCGAATTACTGATGTCCATGGCAATAACCGTCTCGATGCCCACTCTTTTTTCTTTGGTGATTTTGGAGCCCATCTGTGGGCGTGCCAGCATTACAGCCAAGAGCGTGAGGGCTGCTTCGAGCAGACAGAACTTGACCAGTGGACGCCAGGCTGAGATGTCAGGCATCATCTGTTTAAGCAGTGCTTTGTCGCCCATGCGACGGAAATACTGCTCTCGTTTGCGCCACATCCATAGGCGCAGTAGCGCCAACAGTGGTACGATGGCAATCAGGTAGAGATATTGTGGGTCTTCAAATCTGAACATGATGATTCAATTATCTAATATAAAGCTGATTTTTCTAAATGGGCTGACTCGTGTATGAAACGAGCGGGGTTTGCATATATATTTATATAGTGTATCCGGATTAGGGTATTCTCCTGAGGATTGTCTGCCGGAGGAGCAATTCGAGTAGCAGCAATGCGAATGCCACAGCGATAAAACCTTGGTAGGCATCATATTTCTTGCTGAACTTTTTGACAGTCAGTTTTGTTTTTTCCAGTTTATCAATCTCTTGGTAAATCCGGTGCAACTCAGCCGTATTCGTTGCTCGATAATAGTCGCCGTTGGTGGCGGCAGCAATATCACTCAACGTCTTGCTGTCAATTTCCACCGGTAGGTTCACATACTGTACTCCTCCAGCTGTGTGCATCGGGTAGGGGGCAATCTTGTTTGTTCCCACTCCAACCGTATAAACCCTTACCCCCAGGCTCTTGGCTATTTCTGCTGCGGTCATGGGCGAGATGTCTCCTCGGTTGTTTGAACCATCTGTAAGTAGAATCACGACTTTGCTCTTGGCCTTGGAGTCTTTCAGTCGGCCAACCGAGTTGGCAAGTCCCATACCAATAGCGGTTCCGTCTTCAATCAGTCCGCGTAGGGCTATGTCTGTTCTCACGTTGTGGAGCAGGTTGAGCAGCGAGCCGTGGTCGGTGGTCATGGGGCATTGTGTGAACGCCTCTCCTGCAAAGACGGTGAGGCCGATGTTGTCATTGGGACGTCCGTTGATAAACTCTGCGGCCACCTGTTTGGCTGCTTCCATGCGGTTGGGCTTGAGGTCTTCGGCGAGCATACTTGTAGATACATCGATAGCGAGCATGATGTCAATGCCCTCAATGTCTTTGTTCTGCCATGCGTTCTGTGTTTGTGGACGCGCCAATGCCACTACAATCATGACAAAGCAGAGCAAGCGCAGCAACAATGGCAGAGGGGTAAGCCGTACACGCCAAGTGATGGGCGCGTTCCTGAAAACGGACGTGTCGCTCATGCGCATTGTCGGTTCTGCCTTTTTCCGGTACATCAGATACCAGATGAGGTAGGGTACGATGAGCAGCAGGAGCAGCAGATATTCTTTGTTTGCAAATTCCATGTTTGGACTTACTGGATATTATCTCTTGTTTATTCTTCAAATATGGTAGACCTCCCCATGGGTTGACAGGAAGAGGCTACTTTGTGGAGTGGTTTTCTGTGGAAACTAATCTGTCTCATAGGTTTTGGTTGAGCAGATAGCAGATGGCTGTAAGCAGTGATGCAATAGATACAACCAATATGCAAATAGTCCATTTCAATGCTTTCCGCTCCTTCAAATCTTTCTGTTCCTCGGCAGAGAGTTGCGGCTTCTCTTCCTTTTGGGGCAGTGTCTCCAACTTCGTGGCGTTGATGAAGTCAATAGCGCTGATGAGGTTGCGGTCGTTCTCGTTGATGAGTGTCGAGTATTTGGCAAACTTGACCAGGTCAGCAGTGGTAAAGAGTTCTCGTAACTCCTCCACTCCTTGTGAATCTTCAGCTTCAGTCAGACGTTGGATAATCTCTCCACTGGTCATCTCCATGGCATTGAATCCATATCGTTCATAGATATACTTACGCAGAGTCTCTGTCAGACGAGTATAATACTCTTTTGAGTTTTCTGAACTGGTGAGATGGTCTTCCTTGATGGTCTCAATGGCTTTCATAGCCTTTTGGTGGGGCAACAGTCGTTTCACCATCGTCATCTTCACAATGACGGGCTTCCCTGTCCGCAGGCGCCAGTAGAGATAGGCTGTTATCAAGGCAAGGAACAGCATGGCCAAACTCAGCCAGAATGGCAGTTCCCAATCAGCCCACAGGAAGGGGTTTTCTTGTACATCTTTTGGTGGACAGAACTTGTTCATCTGTGTGGTATCCACTTCTATCTCCACTACTTTCAAGGCAAGCTTTTGTGTCTTGTAGGGTTTTCCGTTCACTTTTACGGTCAGTGGTGGAAGGTAATAGAGGTTTCCGTCAAATGAGGTGAGCGTATAATGTCGGCAACGTTTCATCATTCCAGATGTTACTGCCGAAGAATCGCTGTCCTGTTGACGTAACACCTCCACTCCGGGCACCATCATCTGTTGGGGCTCGAAGGAGGGGAACTCCACGCGGTCGTTTTCGCCCACCGTAGCAGTCACCACCATTTGTGTCTGTTCACCAATCCACATCTGGACGGCATCTATTCGGGATTCCACTGTCACCTGGGCATTGCATATAGCTGCGATGGCACACAGTAGAATGGGGATTACAATCCTTTGTCTCTTCATCTCCTTGTCTGAAAAAAAATAAATCTTCTTTCTCCCATGTTGTCGGAAGTGTCTACCTGATTCTCATGTCAAACATTCCCTTGAGCGCTTTCACGTAGTCCCCATCAGTGGTGACACTGATACAGTCAATATGGCTCATGGTGAATGTATCCTTGAGTTTCTGTTGGCACTGTTTCCAGTGGTCGCTGTAGAGTCGTCTCAGTTTTCTGCTACTGGTATCTACATATTGTTCTGTACCAGTCTCGGCATCCACCACTTTCAGCAGTCCCACGTCAGGCAGGTCGGCGGCCCAGCGGTCATACACTTGGATGGACATGAGGTCGTGCTTGCGGCCAGCCAGTCGGAAGACCGTGTTGTCATAGCTTGACTCAGGCATCATAAAATCGCTGATGACAAATGCCGTGCAGCGTCGTTTCATCACCTGAAGGAGGAACTCCAGAGCCTGGCACACATCGGTTTTCCGGCTGGACGGCTCAAAAGTGAGCATCTCACGGATGAGATAGAGTATGTGCTTGCGCCCCTTTTTGGGTGGGATATACTTCTCGATATGGTCAGAGAAGAAAATCATGCCAATTTTGTCATTGTTTTGCAGGGCGCTGAAAGCCAGGGTTGCAGCCATTTCGGTAGCCATGTCGCGTTTCAACTGTCCTCGGGTGGCAAAGTCAAGTGATCCGCTCACATCCACGAGCAACATGAGGGTGAGTTCCCGTTCTTCCTCAAACACTTTGACGAAGGGATGGTTGAAACGGGCTGTCACATTCCAGTCGATGTCGCGTACATCGTCTCCAAACTGGTATTCTCTCACTTCGCTGAACGCCATACCTCTACCCTTGAATGCGGAGTGGTATTGTCCGGCGAAGATATTTGAGCTCAGACCTCGGGTCTTGATTTCAATCTTTCGAACTTTCTTGAGCAAATCTTGGGTATCCATTAGGGCACCTCCACCTTATTTATTATCTTGCTGACAATCTCTTCGCTGGTCACGTTGGTTGCTTCTGCTTCGTAAGTAAGTCCGATACGGTGGCGGAGAACGTCGTGGGCAACAGCTCTCACATCTTCGGGCACCACATAGCCGCGGCGCTTCACGAACGCATAGGCACGGGCAGCCTTGGCCAAACAGATACTGGCTCGGGGGCTACCTCCAAACTCAATCATGTCTTTCAGGTCCTTCAATCCGTAACGGTCAGGATAGCGCGTGGCGAAGACAATGTCAGCTACATAGCGCTCAATCTTCTCGTCGATATATACCTCTCTGACCACCTTGCGTGCCGACAAAATCTCTTCGGTAGTGGTAACGGGTTTCACGACGGGAAGTGAACCGGCCAGATTTTCTCTCACGATAAGTCGTTCTTCCTCAATGGTGGGATAGTCTACAATCACTTTCATCATGAATCGGTCCATCTGGGCTTCAGGCAGGGGGTAGGTACCCTCTTGTTCAATGGGATTCTGTGTGGCCATCACGAGGAAAGGTTGGGGTAGGTGGAACGTCTGGCTTCCGATGGTTACCTGTTTTTCCTGCATGGCTTCGAGCAGTGCGCTCTGCACCTTTGCGGGAGCACGGTTAATCTCATCCGCCAATACGAAATTGGCGAACACCGGACCTTGCTTCACCTTGAAACTCTCATCTTTTTGTGAGTACACCATCGTTCCCACCACGTCTGCGGGAAGGAGGTCGGGAGTAAACTGAACACGGTTGAATTTGGCATCTATCAGTTGTGAAAGGGTCTTGATGGCTAAGGTTTTGGCCAAACCGGGGACACCTTCCAACAAGATGTGACCATCGCTGAGTAGTGCGATAAGCAGTGTGTCAACCAGATGGCGTTGTCCTACAATCACCTGATTCATACCCGTGGTAAGATTGGTTACGAAAGCGCTTTGCTGGGCAATGCGCTCATTGAGTTCTCTAATATCAATTGCTTCTGCCATGTTGTATTATATGTTTCAATCTTTACTTCTTCTTTTTTAAGCGCAAAATTACACAAAAGAATGATGAAAACCGACAACTACATTCTAAATTATATTAAAATAATAGTTGTCGGTTGATTTTTTAATTCTTTTTAAAAACCTCTGTCAGACGCTTTCCTGCTTACAACTTGTTCTGATAGTCAAGGAATGTCAGGATTCTTGACACGTCATGATGCATCATAGATAGTTGTGTCTGTGATGCCAGCTTCGCTGAGTGCTTCCTTGCGTTCGACACAGGTGCCGCATTTCCCGCAGTGGTGCTCCCCTCCTTTATAGCACGACCAGGTTTCGGCATAGTCAATGCCCAGTTCCTTGCCTTTTCGGGCAATGTCTGTTTTGGTGATGTGGGTATAGGGAGCCTCAATGCGGACGTGGTTGTAGGTGCCAGCTTGTGCGGTGGCATCCATGGCTTTCACAAATTCTGGACGGCAATCGGGATAGATGCTGTGGTCGCCTCCATGGTTGGCCATCATCACGCAGTCGAGGTTGTGGCTTTCGGCCAGTCCTACAGCTACGGAGAGCATGATAGCGTTGCGGAAGGGCACCACTGTCGATTTCATATTGCTGTCGGCATAATGTCCTTCTGGTATCGCTTCAGCACCTTGCAGCAGTGAACTGTTGAAGTATTGGCGCATGAAAGCGAGTGGGATGGTAAGATGGGGAATGGATAGCCTTTGGCAGTGCTTCTGGGCAAAGGGTATCTCCCGTTGGTTATGGTTGCTCCCATAGTCAAATGAGACAGCCATTGCTATTCGTTCCTGGTATTCATAGAGCATGGTGATACTGTCCATGCCTCCGCTGACAATCAGTATGGTGTCTTTCTTGTTTGTTATCATATTCTCTCTCTTGAATCGGTTCGATATCGGTCTATGCCGTGTTTTATCCGTTGGCGTTGATTTCTTTTATCAGTTCTTCGCTAATGAAGGAGTCCAGCTGTTCGAGTCCTTTGTCCGTACAGAATCCCCGGATGGGCAGGATGCTCACGTGGAAGAAGGTCACCTCGAAGGAATATTCACGATAGAGTTGCGAACTGAGCAGATATTTGCGCTGTTCGCTCAATAGCGCAATCATCAGGTCGTAGTTGATGTCGTTGCGGAAATAGCCCTCATCTACACCCTGTTTCAGAAAAAGTTTTGCCTGCGAGATGGCTTCGTTATGAAACTGTTCAAAATAGTCTGTCACAGCAGGGTATTTGAACAAATCGGAAACAAAGACCGGCTTGAGCATTTTCAGGTCTTCCAGTTCGATGCGGCTCAGTTTGATGAAAGCATCCATGACATTGGAACTGTCTTCCAGAAGTTGCCTTGCTTTCTTTCTCTTGGCCTCATGACTGCGGGCAATACCCTCCATGAGGAGCTGCTCCTTGTTGGAGAACACCTCATAAAGGGTACGTTTGGAGATGCTGAGATGATTGGCTATGTCATCCATTCTGACGGCACGGATGCCATGTTCCAAAAATAGTGACATGGCCACATCCAGTATTCTGTCATGCAGTGATTCTCTGTGTGTTGTCATCACTTTCTGTCTTAGGGGTGATTACACCAAACCTCTGCCATGGCAGTTCTTGAATTTCTTTCCGCTACCGCAGGGGCAGGGGTCATTGCGTCCGGGCAACTTGTCCTTGACGATGGGTGCCTGGGGCTGACGTTCGCGGGTATCCTGTTGTGCTGCTGCCTGCTGTTGCGGGTCTGTGAGCTGTTCCTCGGGTTGTGTGGGGGCTTTACTCTCCGTATACTGCGGGCGTTGGGGCTGCGGTTCGGGTTCGGCCTGTTGTGGAGCCTGCTGCAGTTCGGGAATAGCGCACCGCATGAGGATGCTGACAATACGGTTGTTCATATTATTGACCATATTGTCGAAGAGTTTCACGCTCTCGAGTTTGAAGATGAGCAAGGGGTCTTTTTGCTCATAAGATGCGTTCTGTACGCTGTGTTTCAGGTCATCCAACTCGCGGAGGTTTTCCTTCCAGCAGTCGTCAATGATGTGGAGCAGAATCATTTTCTGGAACTGCTTCACCACACTCTTGCATTCGCTCTTGTATGCTTCGGCCAGGTCGCAGGGGACGTTATAGAGGCGGCGTCCGTCCGTGATGGGCACCATGATGCGCTCAAACATTGCGCCTTGATTTTCATAGACTTGTGAGATGATGGGCCATGCTACAGTCTGTATGCGTTCAGTCTTGCGTTTGAAAGCCTCCATGGTCTGCTGGAAAGCCATCTCCTCCAGCTGGTCGTGCTTCATGTCGAGGAACTGGTCCAGTGTGAAGGGCACTTCCATGGAGAAGAGGTGCAGGAATTCCTCCTTGCATCCTTCGTAGTCGTTCTTTTCGATAATGCTCACCACACGGTCCCAGATGATATTGGTGATGTCCATTCCGATGCGTTCTCCCATGAGTGCGTGGCGACGCTTCTCGTAGATGACGGTTCGCTGCTTGTTCATCACGTCATCATATTCGAGCAGTCTCTTTCGGATGCCGAAGTTGTTCTCTTCCACTTTCTTTTGTGCTTTCTCAATGCTCTTCGAAACGATGGGACTCTCGATGCGCTCTCCTTCTTCGAATCCCAGTCGGTCCATTACTCGGGCGATGCGTTCTGCAGCGAAGAGTCGCATGAGTTTGTCTTCAAGTGACACGTAGAATACGGAAGAGCCTGGGTCGCCCTGTCGTCCTGCACGTCCGCGCAACTGTCGGTCAACGCGTCGGCTCTCATGGCGTTCAGTACCGATGATGGCCAGACCGCCTGCTGCCTTCACCTCGGGTGACAACTTGATGTCGGTACCACGTCCGGCCATGTTGGTAGCGATGGTCACGGCACCGAGTCCGTTGGTGCTCTGTCCGGCCAGGGCTACGATGTCGGCCTCTTTCTGGTGGAGTTTGGCGTTGAGCACCTGGTGTGGAATCTTCCTCATGTTGAGCATCTTGGAGAGCAGTTCTGAAATCTCCACTGAGGTTGTACCAACGAGGGTGGGGCGTCCGCTGTTGCGCATCTTCTCTATTTCATCGATGACGGCATTGTATTTTTCGCGTGCAGTCTTGTACACTCGGTCGTCCATGTCTTCTCTTGCCACGGGCCGGTTGGTGGGGATTTCCACCACGTCCAGCTTGTAGATATCCCAGAACTCGCCGGCCTCTGTCGAAGCGGTACCGGTCATACCTGCCAGTTTGTGGTACATGCGGAAATAGTTCTGCAGGGTGATGGTGGCAAAGGTCTGTGTGGCAGCTTCTACCTTCACATGTTCCTTGGCCTCCACGGCCTGATGCAGTCCGTCGCTCCAGCGTCTTCCCTCCATGATACGTCCCGTCTGTTCGTCCACAATCTTCACCTCACCGTCAATCACCACGTATTCATCATCTTTGTTGAACATGGTGTAGGCCTTGAGCAGTTGTTGCAGCGTGTGTACGCGTTCGCTCTGTACGGCATAGTAGTTGAGCAGGGCGTCCTTTTTGTCCAGACGTTGTTGGTCGGTCAATCCTTTTTCGTTTTCCAGTGCCGAGAGTTGCGAAGCGATGTCGGGCAGCACGAAGAGTGCGCGGTCGTTCACCTTCTTGGCGAGCCATTCCGTACCCTTGTCGGTGAGGTCACAGGAGTTGAGTTTTTCGTCCACAACGAAGTAGAGTGGAGCCACACACTGTGGCATCTTCTTGTTGTTGTTCTCCATGTAGAACTCTTCGGTCTTGAGCATGCCGGCTTTGATACCCTCTTCCGAGAGGAATTTGATGAGCGGCTTGTTCTTGGGCAGAGCCTTGTGGGAGCGATAGAGCGAGAGGAATCCCTCGTCGAGCAGTTGTTGGTCCTCCTTGCTGCGTCCCTCGGCAATCTTCTGCTTGGCATCTGCGAGCAGTTGTGTAGCGAGTTTGCGTTGCACGTCTACGAGACTCTCTACCAGCGGCTGGTATTCCTCAAACATCTGGTTTTCGCCTTTGGGCACCGGACCAGAGATGATGAGCGGCGTACGGGCATCGTCGATGAGCACCGAGTCCACCTCGTCGACGATGGCATAGTTGTGTGCTCTCTGTACGAGGTCTTCAGGCGAGTTGGCCATATTGTCGCGCAGATAGTCGAAACCGAACTCGTTGTTGGTTCCGAAGGTGATATCGGCCCGGTAAGCTCTGCGGCGTGCGTCAGAGTTAGGCTGGTGCTTGTCGATACAATCCACCGATAGTCCGTGGAACATATAGAGTGGTCCCATCCATTCGGAGTCACGCTTGGCCAGATAGTCGTTCACTGTCACCACATGCACACCATTGCCGGTCAGTGCATTGAGGAATACAGGCAGGGTAGCCACGAGCGTTTTACCTTCACCGGTAGCCATTTCCGCAATCTTTCCTTGGTGTAGCACCACGCCACCGAAGAGTTGCACGTCATAGTGCACCATCTCCCATTTCAGGTCGTTGCCGCCGGCTGTCCAGTGGTTGTGATAGATGGCTTTGTCGCCTTGGATGGTGATGAAGTCATTTTTGGGGTTGGAAGCGAGTAACCGGTCAAACTCGTTGGCGGTCACTACGGTTTCCTCCTGCTGAGCAAATCGTCTTGCAGTCTCCTTGACGATGGCATACACCTCGGTCATGGCTTGGTTGAGCTCTTTCTCAAAGATATCGAGCACCTCTTTTTCCAGTTTGTCGATTTGTGAGAAGAGGTGTTCTCGCTCATCGATCGGCGTGTCTTCAATTTTTTCTTTCAGTTCGGCAATCTGCTTTTTCTTTTCGCTTGCTGCCTCCTGGATGTGTTGTCTGATTTCCTGGGTTCTTTTTCTCAGGGCATCATTGTCCAGCTTCTCAATGGTGGGAGAGATGGCTTTCACCTTCTCCACGAACGGCTGGATAAGTTTCATGTCGCGTGTCGACTTGTCGCCGAAGAGCGACTTCAAAAATTTGGTCAGATTCATATATGGTTTTCTTTTTTTTCTTCTGTTGTTATTTGTCTTGATGAGTGATTCTTGCAGGTTTCCCGTTTGCCGGAAAAGTCTTATTGGCTGCAAAGGTACTCATTTTATTGTAATTATCTCATGTTTATGGCCATAATCTTGCCATTTTCGGATGTTTTTTTCATGAAGGACGACCTGTTCCGTTGTCATCCCCTGCAAAAGGATGGGTTAGAACAGTGCGTCCGACACGCATGCGTTGGGTGCTCTGATTCTGATACTTTTGGCAATGGTAGGCGCGATGCGGTCTACCGAAACGGGTTGTGACACCCGTTCCGCCTTCACGTTGGCTCCGTAGAGGATGATGGGGAAGGGGATGAACGAGAGCCTTGAGGTCTGGCTTTCGAGGTTGTCTTCGTTGTAGATGTTCCATCCTGGCGATACCTCAATGATGATGTCACCGTTTCGCTCGGCATGGTATCCGTTTCTCACTTTGGCGGTCAGGTCGCTCACGTTGAGCATGAGTTGCTGTCCGCTGTATACGTTTCTCACGCCCGACATAAGGCACACAAACTCCTGCGCAAGTCGGGTGGCTTCCGCCAGGTTGATGCGTTTTTCCTCTAAAAATTTGTGGTTGAGATAAATTTCCGTATTGAAGCAGGCATCCACATATTTCCCCTGTCCATAAAGAGCTCCGAAATACATGTTCAGCAGGTTGGCGGTCCGGCTGATATAGAAGGTGCCTACGGGTACGTTATACTTTGCATACTGGGTACACTCGCCGTCGCTGTACCCCGTGCTGGTCACGACAAAGAGCACTTTTCCTTTGCCCACCCGGTCTTCCACACTCTTCATCAGCCGTTCAATCTCCCGGTCGAGTCTCACGTAGGTGTCTTGCAGTTCCATGCCGCATTCCGTGATGGACCGGTGGTCGAAGGTGCCTGCATAGTAAGTGAGGTTGAGCATGTCTGAGATGCCGTCGGCTCCCATTTCGTTGCCGTCAATACATTTCAGCGCCATGTCGGTGATATGAGTGTTCACGAGTGCACTTGTCTTGTATTCACGGTATTTTCGTATGCTCGTAAACTTATGTTTGAAAGGCTTTTGCGGTCCTCCGCTCATGAAATAACTGAAACTCCCCGATACCTGGTTGATGGGTTCCCATTCCAGATGGTCGACGAAGGAGTTGGGCGATTGCATCTTGTCAATCTCCTTCATCCATTTCTTGCCTCCCTGGGTGTAGTATTGTGAGCTGCACCAGCTTCCGTTGTTGTCGTCAATCCATAATGCGCCGTCGGCGGCATGTCCGGCACCGAGCACGGCGGCTTCCCTAAAGGGCGCTATCGAGTAGACCAGTGCCTTGCCTGCCGTGGCCACTTTCAGTTCGTCACCGATGGTGGAGGTGCTGAGTTTCTGTGGTGATGACTTGTCGTTGGTCTGTATGCCGGGGTATTTGCCGTCTTCCACACAATACACGGGGCGCAGTGTCTCCCTGTCGAGCCATCGTGCTCCCACGATACTATTATAATAAGGTGTAGTTCCTGTTGAGATATTGGCTATCGACGAGGCTCTGTCGATATTGGCAAAGGAGTAGGAGGCATTGGTATAGACGAGACCTTCGTTCATCAGCAGTCTGAATCCCTTGTCGCCATACAGTGGGGTAAAGGCTTCCAGATAGTCGGTGCGCAACTGGTCGATGGCAATGGTGATGACCAGTTTGGGCGGAGTCTGCAGCAGCTGTCCCTGTGCCTGCAGCGATGCGAGCAGGGTTGACAGGAAGGCCAGCGTCTTGATTTGTCTGTGGTTCATGAGTCTTTCTGTTGTCTTTCTGTTGTCTTTCTGTTTCTTAAATGGTTCGTCCTTGGGGCGTTTTATCCCCATTCTTTCCGTCTTGGTGATGGCCGATGATGGCTTTGCGGTGGATATAACATCTTGTTAGCAAAGATTGTGCCAAAAACAGGGTTCCTTCCGCATAATCCTGAAAACAACTGCCGAATAAGAATAAAACCAGCAGTATGGTCTCTATTTTCCAGAATCTGCTCGTCTTGTTTCGGTAGATGGATGGCAGGAAGAAAACGATAAGGGGTGAGACAAGCAGAATCTGCAGGTTGGTGCTCGTGGTGGGATGCTGGGAGCAGAAGAGTGCCAGCATCAGGATGCCGCAAATGGCCAATGGGGTAAAGAGCAGGGCATCCCAAACGCGGCACACCTGTTGCCTCTTCCTCTCAATGGCGGCGATGATGAGCGATATGACCAGCAGCAGTCCGAAGAGGTGGGATGGGGTAGGGGTAAAGCCATTGGGGGTGCTCTCCTTTTGAGGGGATAGGACGTGGATGGTTTCTTCTACCAACCTGCTCGCCGACGTCTGTCCTTCACGGGTGACGGTAGCCTTTTCGAAATCCTGCATCAGGTGGTTCGGCAGGAACTGCTGTTGGCCGATGTTGGTAGGTTGGTCGGCCGTCAGTCCTAAGCAGATGTCATTCGTAAAGGTAATCCAGGGGTGGCCTTTGGTACACTCGCGTACCATCTCCCTGTAACTGAGGCTTGCCGGGCGTTGTTGCCGGTAGTTGATGCTGCCACCGATGCAGCGGTCAATCATGTCGCGTGCCTTGGTGGTACAATTGTTGGTCAGGAAGTTGTACCTGTAGATGCGGTCCGTGTTGTAGTTTCGGGCCAATGCCTCCCTGATGGCCCATTTCTCTTCCGTAGTCATCTGGATACGCTGCTCCACGATGCCCCTTCCCATCCTCTGATATTCCCGCACGAAGAGCTCGTAGGGAATCACGCCCAGCTCGTAGTCGGTGATACCGAAGAGGAAGCGCAATGCGAAAAAGGGTTTGTTGAAATTGAATACGCCATAGTTGAACGCCCAGTCGTCGCCCGTCCTCCTGTCCTGCAGTCGGATGGCGGTATGTCCGAAGAGGGTGTACACTTCTTTGTCGGATGGCGAGCAGGTGAGCAGGCTCACGGTGATGGGGTCTGGTTCTGCTGCCTCCGGTGTCAGTGCGTCTTCGGGTTGGAGCGGTTGGGCAAAAGAGGGGAGTGTTGCCAGCAAAAAGGCGCAGACAACCCCCAAAAAGCCGATAAATTGATGTTTCATTCGTTTCACAATGCAAAATTACAGTCTTTTTCTTAGTTTTAGGCGTATTATCTCATTTTTTTTCAATAATTTTGCACCCGATAATCCAAATAACGAAGATGAATCTGATAATCGACATAGGAAATACCTGCACCAAGCTGGTCGCTTTCGACGGTCTTGAGCCTGTCGAGGAGCGCCGGATGGATACTGGTGATTTGTCATTGCTCGAGGGGTTTTGTGCCCAATATCCTTTCCGTCGGGGCATCCTGTCTTCTGTGGTTTCCCTGTCTGAGGAACTGCAACGGCAGCTCTTCTCGCTTCCTTTTCCACTGATGCAGCTTGTGCCGGGCGTAACCCCAGTTCCCCTTGTCAACGACTATGCCACCCCGTCCACCCTCGGAGCCGACCGTCTTGCAGCAGCCATCGGTGCCTATTGCCAGCATGAGGGGCACGAGGTGCTCGTCATAGATATCGGTACCTGTATCACCTACGACTTTGTTGATTCCCGTGGTCACTATCTTGGGGGCAATATCTCCCCTGGTCCCACCATCCGATTCAACTCCCTCCATCAGTTCACCTCCTCGTTGCCTTTGGTGGAGCGGCGTGGCGACACTCCTCTCATGGGTCATTCCACTGAGACAGCCATCCGCAGTGGCGTTTTGCGTGGAATCGAGTATGAGATAGACGGCTACATACGTGATTTTTTATTAAAATATCCCAATCTTTACGTATATTTGACCGGAGGCGTGCACCTGAATTTGCACATTTCAGAAAAAAAGTGCATCTTTGCAGACGATTTCATTGTGCCCAAGGGCCTGAATCGCGTTCTCCTTTACAATGAAGAAAGAAAAATTAATTCATGAAGAAACTATTTTCCATCCTCACCTTGATGAGTGCCTTTACCCTTGGGGCGCAGGCACAGAGTGGTACTAATTCTCCTTATAGCCAGTACGGCCTTGGCGTATTATCCAGTCAGGCTCAGGGTTTCAACCGCGGTATGGACGGGTTGGCATTGGGCCTCCGTCGTTCCAACCAAGTCAACTTCCTCAACCCCGCCTCCTATTCCGCGGTCGACTCTTTCACGATGATTATCGATGCCGGACTTTCCGGACAGGTGACCAATTTCAAGGAAGGAGGCAATAAGGTGAATGCCAGCAATGCCGATTTTGAATATATCACAGCCTGTTTCCGCGCTCTGCCTCGTTTGGGTGTGAGTGTGGGTATTGTGCCATTCACCAATATCGGCTATAACTATGCGTCTATGGAAAAGGTCGGAACTTCCTCATCCTATTCCACTGAGACCCACAATGGTTCGGGTGGCATCCATCAGGCCTATCTCGGAGCCGGCTACGAGGTGATGAAAGGACTCTCCGTGGGAGCCAATTTCTCCTATTTGTGGGGAAGTTATGACAAGAGTATCACGGTGAGCAATACCGACAGTTATGTCAACACTATCTCTCGCAACTATAAATCCCATATCAACAGTTACAAGTTGGACTTTGGCGTTCAGTATCAGCGTGAACTCCTTCCGGGAGAGACCTTTACGTTTGGTGCAACCTATGGCATGGGTCACAATTTGGGCAACACAGCCTATATGGTTCAGAGTTCTTCCAACACAGAGACGAGCACCACTTTGCTTGATACGGTCAGCGTGTCGGATGCTCACAGTATTCCCGCCACCTTTGGTGCAGGTGTCAGCTGGCAACATGGCCGCAAGCTTCTGCTTGGATTTGACTGGCAGCTGCAGAAGTGGAGTGGCGAGAAGGGGCCAGAGGTGGATGCCACCAACGGCAATTACCTCAAGCGTTCCGGTTTATATGCCGACCGCACCCGTCTTACCTTTGGAGGCGAGTGGATTCCCAATCTCACCAGCAAATATCTCATCCGCCGCATCCGTTATCGTTTTGGTGCGTCTTATGCATCTCCCTATATCAAGGTTAATGGTCACGATGGTCCCAAGGAATACAGCGTGAGCCTGGGTCTGGGTATACCCATCCAGAACGTACACAATGGCCGTTCATTGCTCAATATCAGCGGCCAGTGGCAGCGTTCCTCTGCTCAAGACCTGATTACGGAGAACACTTTCCGTGTGAATATCGGCATCACCTTCAATGAGGCTTGGTTTAAGAAATGGAAGGTGAGGTAAAACAGAACAGATTTCGCAGATGTGAAAAAGTGCGGTGTGTGCTTGGTGCCGCCGCCTTTCTCATTGCTGTCTTGCTCTCTTCATGTGAGGAGGGCAAGGAACATATTGCCCCTGCCATACATGATCGTGACTCAGTCTCGATGATGACCAGCTATGGTGTCAATACCCTCATTTCGGATTCCGGTGTCATCAAGTATCGGATTGTGGCAGAACGTTGGGATGTCAACACGGTTCGTCAGCCCAACCGTTGGACTTTTATCAAAGGCATCTTCCTTGAGCAGTTCGACGAGCAGTTTCATGTTCAGCTGTATGTGCAGGCAGATACCGCATGGTATTACAACCAGCAAAACCTTTGGGAATTACGCGGGCGCGTGCGCGTTAAAAATATGGAGGGACTTATCTTTACGAGTGAGGAGCTCTTTTGGGATGGTTACACCCATGAGCTCTACTCCCATTGTCTCTCCCGTCTGGTTACTCCTGAGCGCACCCTCCAAGGCACTTATTTCCGCAGCGATGAGCGCATGACGCGCTATACGGTGTCCAACTCCAAAGGCTCCTTCGACAAGTCGGACATGGAGGACGATGGAGCCACCCCCGCCGATACTGTCCAGACTGACACTGCTGTTGTCCCGCAAGTTCCTGTACGCCAGGCAGCCCGTCCGCGCGCAGCCAGTACCGTCACTACACAAAAACCATAGGCCATGTTAGAACTCATCATCGGACTTATTGTCACCATGGCGTTTTCCGCCTTCTTTTCCGGCATGGAGATCGCCTTTGTCTCGGGCAACCGTATGCTGGCCGAGATGGACCGTGAGAACCGTGGCATCTCCAGTCGTGCCATCAGTTTCTTCTATCGCCATCCGGCCAACTTCGTCAGTACGATGCTCGTGGGCAACAATATTGCACTGGTCATCTACGGAATCCTCTTCGCCCTCATCTTTGACGAGACCCTGTTCCGTTCCCTCGGTGACGGTGAGCGTGTGATGGCCGACACCATCTGCTCCACGCTTGTGGTGCTCTTCACGGGCGAATTTCTGCCCAAGACACTCTTCAAGAGTGCGCCCAACACGCTGCTCACCTTCTTTGCCATTCCCGCTCTCGTCTGTTACGTGGTGCTATACCCCGTTTCCCGTTTTTCCTCATTTCTGTCACATTGTCTGCTCCGTATGATAGGTGCCAAGATGGAGGACAAGTCGGGTCAGCCCGAATTTTCCAAGGTGGATTTAGATTATTTGGTGCAGAGCAGCATTGATAATGCCCCTGACGACAGCCCGGTTGAGGATGAGGTGAAGATTTTCCAGAATGCCCTCGACTTCTCTGAAATCAAGGTACGCGACTGTATGGTGCCCCGCACAGAGATAGAAGCCGTCGATATAGAAAACTGTACGGATGAAGAGCTTAAGTCTCATTTCATCGAGAGTGGTTTTTCCAAACTCATCGTCTACAAGGAGGATATCGACCATGTAGTAGGTTATATCCATTCTTCCGAGCTCTTCCGCAATCCTGAGTCATGGCGGGAGCATATCCAGACCATCCCCTATGTACCGGAGACGATGACGGCGCGCAAAATGATGCACATCTTCCTCCAGCAGAAGAAATCTCTGGGCATTGTGGTCGATGAGTTTGGCGGTACGAGCGGACTCATTGCATTGGAAGATATCGTAGAGGAAATCTTTGGCGAGATAGAAGATGAGCACGACAGCAACGACTATATTGCAACCAAGATTGACGAACACGAGTATATGCTTTCGGCTCGATTGGAGATTGCGCGTGCCAATGACCTCTTCGACCTTGATTTACCCGAGAGCGAAGCCTATATGACGATTGGCGGACTGATACTGCATGAATATCAGAGTTTCCCCAAACTCAACGAAGTGGTCACCATCGGGCGTTTCGAGTTCAAGATTGTCAAGAATACCATGACCAAGATAGAGGTCGTAAGGCTGAAAGTGAATCCGTAAAACCAGCCGAATGTCGGTGCAATCGGTGATTATTATGACAAAATAAAGGTCGTCAAGTAAAATTTTCATCGCTTTTTGCCGCTGTTTGGTAATTTTTATGTAATTTTGTCCGCTAAATGAAGAGAAACTACTGGTGGCTACGCCAAATAGCCGCCAAATAATGAAAAATAACAAAAAATAATCATATCAAAAAAACGTAATGGCAGCATTAGGAACAATTAGAAAAAGAGGCGTGACCTTGGTCATCATCATCGGTCTCGGCCTTTTCGCATTCATTGCTGAGGAAGCCTTCCGCTCATGCGACGCACTGAGCAACGAGAAGCGTCAGCAAGTAGGTGAAGTGTTGGGTCAGAAAATCTCCGTACAGGAGTTTCAGGCCCTCCTTGATGAGTATCAGGAAGTGGTGAAGATGACCCAGGGACGGGACAATCTTACCGACGACGAACTGAACAACGTGAAGGACCAGGTATGGAACACCTTCGTCAGCACCACCATCATCCAGAAGGAAGCAGAAAAAGTGGGTCTCACCGTGACCGACCAGGAACTGCAGGACATCATGGTACAGGGTACCAATCCTGTGCTTCTCCAGTCACCTTTCGTCAACCAGCAGACCCGTCGTTTCGACGTGACCATGCTCACCAAGTTCCTCGACGACTATAAGAAGAACATGAATGGTCAGAATCCCCAGGTGGCTGAGCAGTATCAGCGTATCTATAACTACTGGCAGTTCATCGAGAAGACCCTGCGCCAGCAGACGCTCGCCATGAAGTACCAGGCACTCATTGCCAACTGTCTGATTACCAATCCTGTTTCTGTGAAGATGGCACTTGAGGGCGAGAACGTGGAGAGCACTGTCCAGCTTGCCTCTGCCTCTTACGCCAGTGTCAACGACAATGAGGTGAAGGTTTCCGACAGCGACCTCAAGCAGAAGTATGAGGAGAAGAAGGAACTCTTCAAGCAGGCCAACGAGAGCCGCGACATCAAGTACGTAGACTTCCAGGTGCTTCCCTCGCAGGCCGACCGCAAGGCACTCATGGCCAGCATGAAGCAGGCTGCTGCCGACCTTGAGGCAGGTGTGGCTCCTGCCGAGGTGGTGCGCAAGAACCAGTCGTCCGTAGGCTTTACGGGTCTTGCCATTTCTCGCAACGCCATGCCTCGTGACATCGCCGCCAAGGTTGACTCAATGACCGTAGGTCAGACCTCTGCTCCCTTCGAGACCATGATGGACAATACCCTCAATGTGGTGAAACTCATCTCCAAGGTGCAACTCCCCGACAGCGTAGAGTATCGTCAGATTCAGGTGGGTGGCGCTACGGTTGACGAGGCCCACAACCGTGCCGACAGCATCGTCAAGGCGCTTCAGGGTGGTGCTGATTTCTCTGCCATCGCCAAGACCTATGGTCAGACTGGCGAAAAGCAGTGGCTTACCTCCAGCATGTACGAGCATGCCGGTACCATCGATGCAGATACCAAGAACTATCTCGAAACCCTCACTACCTCTGCCGCAGGCGAACTGAAGAACGTGACCCTGACCCAGGGTAACGTCATCGTTCAGGTGACCGACCGCAAGGCATTCTCCGACAAGTATGTGGCTGCCGTAGTGAAGCATACCATCGATTTCTCCAAGGCAACCTATTCTGCTGCCTACAACAAGTTCAGCCAGTTTGTAAGCGAGAACCAGACCATCGAGGCGATGGAAAAGGCCGCTGCCAAGTATGGCTTCAAGGTGCAGGAGCGCAAGGATATGTTCAACTCTGAGCATTTCGTGGCTGGTGTACGCAGCACCCGTGATGCCATGAAGTGGGTGTTCGAGGCCAAACCCGGCGAGGTTTCGCCTCTCTACGAGTGCGGCAACAACGACCATCTGCTCGTTGTTTCTCTCACCAAGATTCATCCCGTAGGCTATCGCGACCTCGAGTCGGTCAAGGATATGCTCAAGGGCGAGGTGATCCGCGACAAGAAGTTCGAGGCACTCAGCAAGAAGTATGCTGGCGTCAACTCGATTGCCGCTGCCAAACAGAAGGGCATGCAGGTGACTGATGTTCCCCAGGTAACCTTCAATGCTCCCGTCTATGTGCAGACCACTGGTGGCAGCGAGCCCGCCCTCAGCGGTGCAGTAGCAGCCGTGAAGGCCGGACAGTTCTCTTCCCACCTCGTGAAGGGTAATGCCGGTGCTTACCTCTTCCAGGTTGTGAAGAAAGGCAACCGTGCCAATGCCAACAAGGACACCAAGGCCATGCAGGCCCGTCTGGAGCAGCAGGCCATGCAGTCGGTGCTCAGCCGCTTCGTGAGCGAACTGTACATGAAGGCCCAGGTGGTTGACAACCGTTACCTGTTCTTCTAATCCATTTCCGGAATCTATCTACGTGTGCGGATTGCTTTTCCGCATCACCGATATACAGAAGGAGCGTGATTACTATTGCAGTCACGCTCCTTTTACGTTATACAAAGGCATGAATACTGGATTCATCCCCTCACTTTCCTTTCCCTGAAACGATGAAGAATCACCTTTCAAGCAGCATCAAATGGCAGCCGCTACTGAGTCTCCTGCTGGCCATGGTCTGGACCCCGGTCCGGGCAGTTGTCGTTCCTGCCGGAACGTTCTATTTCGACAATAGCAAACTCCATTATTCTGTGGTGAAGTTTGTGTATGGCAATGATACCGAAAATGTTACGCATATCGTCCCACTGACCGAAACGGACGATGGACGATGGACGTTTGAGATAGGAGAGACCGCAGCGGGGCAGACCCATTACTTCTTCACCAACTCGGCCATTGATCCAGGTGTGTGCAGCGAGAAGGTGACCCGGGTGAAAGACCAGATAGTGCAGCGCGGAGAACACCGCACGCAGACCTTCAAGGATGCAGACCATGTGCCGATGGTCGTCGGGGCAACCTTCGTGCCCAACTCCTCCGACCTGTATACCTCTGGCGTATGGAGGAAGGAAGGCGCAACGCTTGTTTCCGGCTCCTTGCCCGTGATGTACATCAACACAGAGAACAAGGTTGCCATCACCTCGAAAGAGGATTATGTGCAGGCCACCTGTTATGTCGATCCGATGGGTGATGACAACTGTCCCGCCTCGGGCACGAAAGATGCTCCACTCTCCCTTTCCATCAAGGGTAGGGGCAACTGGACGTGGAAGGGATTCGACAAGAAACCGTACCGTCTGAAACTCTCAGCCAAAGAGCCGATGCTCGGCATGAAGACATCGAAGCACTTTGTGCTCATGGCTGGTGCCGACGACAATCTCGGTGCCATGAGAAATCCCCTCGGCTATGAACTGTCGCGACGCATGAAGCTGGCATGGACTCCCGACTGCCGGCCGCTTGAGGTGGTGCTCAACGGAGACTATATCGGGCTCTATTTCCTGACGGAAAATATCAGGGTGGATGCCGACCGGGTGAATGTCGAGGAACAGGCCGACCAGTCGGACGAAGACGTGACCGGCGGATGGCTGGTCGAGGTGGACAACTACAACACCGACCCGCATATCTCTGTGAAAGTCACCGACAAGAGCCAGGATATATGGATTACCTACAAGTCGCCCGAAATCTTGTCTGAACGTCAGGAGGCCTATCTCCAGCGCCAATTCGACGCCATTCGTGATGCCGTCTACAACTCCGACAGGACTTCAACGGACTGGGAACGGCTGGTCGATATGGATGCCATGGCCAGGGTGTATGTGGTGCGCGAGGTGATGCAGGACGAAGAAGGGTTCCATGGCAGTTTCTACCTCCACAAGGAGCGTGGCGATGACACGAAATGGGTGGCAGGTCCCGTGTGGGATTTCGGCAATGCCTATTCTGCCAACCGTTACAAGTATATATGGGACCATCCGAAGTTCGAGTGCTTTTTCATCGACCAGATTTATCAGTTCCCCCGTTTCCAGGAGGCGGTCAGGAATGTGTTCGGCGATTTCTACCGCAATGACTATCCCGCCATCGACTTGTTTATCGACGATTTGGCTGCCTCTATATCGGCAGCAGCCGTCAGCGATTACAGCCGTTGGCCCTCCTACGGAACCGACCAGACAGCCTCGAAGGCGTCCACGCTGAAATCCTATCTGCACGACAAGGTAGAGTGGCTTGCCCGTCAGTGGGGTACGACCGGTTCTGCTGGTATCGAAGCGCCAGCCTCTTCTGCCGGAGCCTCCCGCACACCAACCGCCATTTATGACCTTCAGGGCAGGCGCGTCCAGCAAGTCAAGACTCCCGGCCTCTATCTGTTCAAGACGGGAAACACCATCAGGAAGAGGTTGAAGTGACCACGCCTCCCGTCCGTTTTTTTGACAGCCATTACCATAATGATAACAATGCCAGTCTTTCCCATTCTTGTTCACGATTTTGTTTATCTCACAAATTCAAAATACGGACTCCCATCGTAATCATTGTTTCTACTAAGGAGAGGATTATTGAGGAAGAACGATTCACAATATGTAGCCAACGCTATTTCTGTTGTGACATTAAGTGTGGGCATTGTATAGATGCCTGCTGATGGGCGTTCGATGAACCCAGCCTCCACTAATGTTGGGATACTATAGTCAATAGCATTTGATATGGCTTTGTTGAAGCCATAGATTTCAGAAATCTTTTCCTCTAATAGCTTTCGTGACACCTGGTCTTGCACATGGAAATACTTTCCGAGGATACTGACCTCTTCATAGCTAAAAGGGAACGCAGAATTATAAAGTGCTGCTACAATAATGGCACGGTCTGCCTTATACTGCATTGCACCTAAAACCTCAGCCTTGTGTTCCATCAAGAATGGGATGATGGAGTTCTTCTCCACCACCTTGCTCAGCTCATTCACAGCTTTCTTCAGTCGGTTCTCACCCTGAAACTCGTATTCAGCAAGTGACCGGGCAAACTCCTTGTTATATACGCCATCAAAAACAGCTTTGAGTCCATTTTCAATTAGCGTTACAGATATTCTTTGATTTATTCCTATTACTTTTCCCATTGTTATTTCTTTTCAATTTTTGCAAATGGCACTATCATTTCCAGGAAATGACAGCCACCATGTGTTACCTCATTCTCGCTCTTGAAGCATTTTCCAGTTCTCCACACAGCATAGTTACCACGAATGTACATGTCATCCTTTAAAGCTGGATTCTCATTGAAGAAATACTTCAGATGCTCTTCTTTCGTGAATATAAGATGTCGTCCGCCACGGCTTTCATTGGTATAGAGCATAGCCTTTTCCTGTGCGTTTAACGTTCGCCATGCATGTGAATACACATTTCCGTGGTCGGCTGTAACATAAATGGTATAACCAGCATCATAAAGTTTCATGATGTCGGGTACGATTTCTACCAGTCTGTTTGATGTGAGGTCATACAAATCCTTCAAATCACGGCATCCTTGCATGTGATTGTCAAGACTTGTTGTGACATACCCATATCTGTTATACAATTCAGGATTAACTATGGAACCATTATGTTCATACCATACTGTTGACTCAGGAACTTGCCGTTTTTTCCAATAGTCAAACCATAGTTTACTTTCATTCTTCGGATTCTGCACATAAGAGTCTCTGGGCATATCACCACGAAATAATGCTTGACGCGAAAGTTTCGTTATGCTTGGCATCCATGCATAACAAATGTTATCCACTGTCTCGATACCCTTTTCTGCCAGCATATCCTTTAACATAAGGTATTGCCAATAAGACATGCCATCTATAACGAAGAGAGCAACCTTATCCCCCTGTTCTTTATGAGCAGAATTGATATGCGCCAACACCTTATTTACCGAATAAGGGCGTGTCAGATGACTTTTTGTGAGCAGTCCGATATAATGATTGTCGATAAACGATTGAAACTTCCCGTTGATTTCGTCAACGAGAAATTCCAGCTGAGAATACTTGCGGTTACTGATAGCAGAAAGTAAATACCTGCAAACCTTCTCCATTGTATCTGCGCTCAACCAGTCAAGTTGAATGCTGCGCACATTTTCACTAATCTTCTCAAGATCATAACCAGGCATATTTTCTGACACATATCCCATCTCCTCGCGTGTCTGTGCTGCATTCATATAGCTATTCTGTTTATTTTCGAAAAGATGATGCAACACCGAGTAAGGTGGATTCCAACGAAACAGTTCTAAGCGGTCATATCCCCATAAAACGTCTGCTACAGTGAACTCACAACAGAATGCTTCAGCTTTGATGTCTGGCAATATTTCATCCAAATCATTGACAATATAGCAAAACCGTTCCCCGCTACCCTTATACCACCTTTCATAATGGACACGAAGAGCCAATGGCGAATCAGCAAGCAGTGTCACGCCAGCTTCTTTGATGAACATCTGCTGCGTATCAACACGACTGAGGAAGCCATCAGTATTCTTTACAATACTGAGGTTACATCCCTGCCGGGTGATTTTCTGTAATATGGTCTCAACAAACTTATCCATCAATCTTAACGGTTAGAATATGTTTCACCTCTGGTACGACATGAGCAGATTTGCGGAATGTGTCCATCCATACCTCTCTTTCTTCCTTTAACCTACGCATCTTGGCAAGACGAATATTCTCAATACCAATTCTGCTCAGGCGTTGTTCTGTAAAGTCCAAAGCTTTCAGTTTCTTCTCAGCTATAGTCTGAAGTCCAGTCATAATGCCTTCTTCCATTCTATGAAAGACAGCATAAAGATTGTTGTGTAACTGGGTGTTGCTTTCAAAGTCTGGACATACTGTCTCCCAAGAAACTTGTTGGAAAGCATTCGCATCCTGCACCAGTTTATTCCACAGGGCATTGGCATAAGGTACAAACACACGGCCTTGATTAGACACAAACTGTGCTGAATAAGTGACTTTCGATTCCCTCTCATTCAAAGCTGACACTTTCCAGATGGTAAGATAACCTCCCGTTTCCTTTCCATCAAAAGATTGAAGAACAGGAATCTTCCCTTGCATACCTGCATCCACTTCATTTAAGATTTGCTTGATAAGCGGGTGCTGTAAATTGATCAGATTCTTACGCCATTGTAATCCATACGCCTGACAGTAGAGCATCATCAGGTTTTCCAACCATATAGGTAGGGGACTGTATTTCACCTCTGCTGCCGACCGTGCATTTATCTCATTAGGAGATATTGTAGGCAGTGCTCCCTCTGTTGATTTGTAGTCATTCAGTTTTTGCTTGATGTCATACAGCCAA